>JAQWJM010000007.1:0-3076 GCA_029248335.1 Phycisphaerales bacterium | reverse complement strand
CGAGTCGTATGTCCGGGACTACGAGGCGTACTACGAATCGTGTCGGCATCCGGACAGTCCGGGCATGCGTCCGCCGGAACCCACGGTGATCCTCATTCCCGGCGTCGGCATGATCGCGTTCGGCGCGAGCAAGTCGGAGAGCCGGACCACGGCGGAGTTCTATCGTTGTGCGATCGAGGTGATGCGAGGTGCCGAGTCGATCGGAGGCTACCGGGCGCTGCCTGCGCAGGAGGCGTTCGACATCGAGTACTGGCGGCTGGAGGAGGCGAAGCTTCAGCGCATGCCGGCGCCGCGTCCGTTCGCCGGCCGAGTCGTGCTGGTCGCGGGAGCGGGCTCCGGAATCGGGCGGGAGTGCGCCACTTCGATCGTCGAGGACGATGCCTCGGTGGTCTGCCTCGATCGTGACGGTGCCAGCGCCGTGTCGGTCGCGACCGCGATCGAGGCGATGCGGGGATCGGGCATCGGTGTCGCGGGTTCGGGGGTCTCGGACTGCGGACCGACGCTGGCGGTCGCCGCGGATGCGACGGATCGCGGCATGGTGCGCCGGGCCTTCGAGGATGCGATTCTCGCCTATGGCGGGGTCGACGACCTCGTGGTCACGGCCGGAATGTTCCCGACGCCGGGCCCGGATGGTTCGATCGACGACGAGATCTTCGCGAAGACCTTCGCGGTGAACGTGATGGCGCCGTCCCTGCTCGCAGAGACGCTCGGGGCTTTGGTGGAGGACGCGGCGCTCGACGGCTCGATCGTCGTCACCACGAGCGTGAACGGGCTGGTCGCGAAGAAGGGATCATCTGCCTACGACGCCTCGAAGGCGGCGGCCAATCACCTCGTGCGGTCGCTCGCGGTCGGCCTCGCACCACGGATCCGGGTGAACGCCGTGGCGCCGGCCACGGTGATCGAGGGAAGCACGATGTTCCCGCGGGACCGGGTGATCTCCAGCCTTCGGAAATATTCGATCGACTTCGATGAATCGATGTCGGATGAGGAACTCGTGGACCGGCTCTCGGCGTTCTATGCAACGCGAACCCTCCTCGATGTCCCGATCCGGCCGCGCGATCAGGTGGCTGCGATCCGATTCCTGCTTGGTCCCGAGGCTTCCCGGACGACGGGTCAGGTGCTTGCGGTCGATGGCGGTCTGCCGGACGCCTTCGTTCGCTGAGTCACGCATGGAGCACGAGATGCGTCGAGTGTGTTTTCTGCTGAAGGTCCGATCGGAGCGTCTCGAGGCGTACCGGCGCGTGCACGAGGAGGTGTGGCCGGAGATGCTTGAAGCGCTTTCCCGCCACGGATGGACGAACTACTCACTCTTTCTCCGGGACGACGGCCTGCTGGTGGGGTACGTCGAGACTCCGGATTGGGACGCGGCACTGGCGGGCATGGCCGGCGAGCCCGTCAATGCTCGCTGGCAGACTGCGATGAAGGACTACTTCGAGTCCCTCGAGGGCGTCAATCCGGACGAGGCGATGCGGCCGCTGGATCAGGTCTTTCATCTGGCTTGAAGCCATCGCCGGACGCATCACGTCACGGGAGCACGCCGGTCGCGGAGGCATGCAAAAGTGGGCGGGCGAGCCGGTTCACGAGCTGGATCTCCTCGAGGCATCTTTCGCCCACGACCTCGAGACTGAAGTAGCCGTGGATCAGGTCGGTGGCGACCTTCACGATGGTGGGAACGCCCGCGTCCTCGAGCCGACGGGCGTACGCGAGGCCTTCGCTGTAGAGCGGGTCGTGCGCCGCGAGCGCGACGACCGCGGGGGGCAGGCCGGCCATGTCGTCGATGCGGATCGGGCTTGCGAGCCATTCGGCGCGGCGATCGTGATCGGGGCAGAAGTGATCCCAGAACCACGCCATGTCCTCGGTCTCGAGGAGTCGGCCTCGCGCGTTGTCCACCATGCTTTTGCGGGTGAAGTCCGAGTCGGTGACGGGATAGATCAGGTACTGGCAGTTGAGCCTCGGTCCTTGCTCCTCCCGCATGGCGATCGCCGCGATCGCCGCGAGATGCCCGCCCGCGCTGTCGCCGCCGACCCCGACCCGTTCTGGATCGGCGCCGAGTTCCGCGGCGTGTTCGGCGAGCCACCGGGTGGCGGCGATCGCGTCCTCCGGTCCGGCGGGGTAGGGATGCTCGGGGGCCAGTCGGTAGTCGACCGACGCCACCACCGCGTCGAGTTCGACGGCGAGGCGGCGGGCCGTCGGATCAGCGCCATCGAGATCGCCGAGCACCCAACCGCCGCCGTGGAAGAAGACCAGGAGCGGCCGGTGTCCCTCGGGCGCGGGATGGTAGATGCGGACCGTGAGGGGGCCCCCCGGGCCCGGAATCTCGCGATCGGTGACCGAGGCGACCTCGATCGGCCGATCCGGCGGGGCGAACGTGGATTTCGACCACGTTCGAGCCTCCGCGGGGGTCATCGAGACGATGCTGGGCTGCGAGACGTCGTTGACGATGGTGAGAAGGCGTTCGACGTCGGCATCGATGGGATGGATTGGCATCGGCATGGGCGTGGGTTCCGGGGTGAGCCGACACGATACCGAGCCGCCCGGCATGTCCTTCGGGCCCACGCCTCGAAAATACGCGCCGAATCGTGGATCGACCGTCCCCACGTCGCTCCATCGATCAAGATTGGTACATGTCCGACCTCGAGTTCGAATCCAATCATTCGGATCCAAGGGACCCGCCGAGCGCCGAGGAGGTCTTCGAGGTCCTGATGCGCCAGAACGCCGGGCATCTCATGGCCTTCATTCGCGCCATGGTTCGAAACAACGCACTCGCGGAGGATGTCTTCCAGGAGACCTTCATGGTCGCCTGGCGGCGTTTCGAGGACTTCGATCGGGATCGTCCCTTCGGTCCCTGGCTTCGCGGCATCGCACATCGGACCGCGCTGGGTCTGATGCGGAAGACCCGCAAGGAGTTCGCGGTCGACACCGCGATCGTCGACGTGCTCGAATCGCATGCGGCGGGGTACGAACGAATCTCGATGTCCGAGGAGTCCGGCGTGCTCGAGATGTTGAACGACTGCGTGGGGCGGCTTCCGGATCGGTATCGAGAAGTGATCGAGGTGCTCTATCGAGGGAAGCGTTC
>JAQWJM010000006.1:0-2601 GCA_029248335.1 Phycisphaerales bacterium | reverse complement strand
CGTCGATCTCGAACACTGGTGGCGGGTCAATCCGGACACCGGCGAACGGACCGAGGGCGATCTCCTGGTGCGATACACCCTCCGCGAAGGCCGGATCGGCATCGTCCAGTTCCTCCCCGCGTGATGCTCGCGAGGCCGGGGCGGCCCGCGACCTCGACCCCGGCTTCGAGGTCGGCTTCAGGCCCGATGGGGCCCTCATCGTGTTTCGCCGCGGGCCGGCGGCCTGATCGCGGCGTGGAAAACCCGCCGGAAGCGAAGGCGACGACGCTCGTCGGGTGACAATCACGGCATGCCATTCATTCGAGGAAACGTGACCTACGCCCGCTTCCGGATCGGTGGAGACGCCCCGGCCCGGATCGATCAGTCCCTGCTCGACGCGTTCGCCGCGGGTCGACTCGTCCCGACGGTCGGGGTCCCGACCGACGTCGAGACCGGATGGACCGCCGGCGAACACATCCTCGACCACGACTTCGCCTGGGATCGGTGCGTCTTCGACGGCCGGGTGCACGCCGCCATGCGGATGGACGCGGTCCGGGTGCCGGGCGAGATCCGGGCGGCCTACGTCGCGCAGGAGCAGACGGCCCTGCGAAAGGCGATGGCCGATCGCGGCGGTGATGCCACCGGCATGCCGGCAAAGCCGCTTGGTCGCAACGCGAAGCGCGAGGCGAAGGAGGCCGCCGAACGACGATGGCTCGAGGAGGTCGCCGACGGCCGGTATCGATCCAGCAAGCTGGTGCCCATGGTGTGGGACCCCGCGACCGCGACGATCCTCGCCCCGGCCACCAGCGAGAAGGTCTTCGACGCGTTGCGCGACCTCTTCCAGGCGACGTTCGGCGCCCGTCTTCAGGCCCAGTCCGCCGGCGGGCTCGCCCTCGACCTGCTGGTCGCCAAGGGGATCGCGAGCGCCTTCGACGATGCGATGCCCGACGCGTTCACCGCGGCCCCGACGCCGCGCAACCTCGAGCAGTCCGCGGAGGTCGGGGAACGCCCCGACGTGCCGTGGGCGATGGCCGGGCCCGAACCAAAGGACTTCCTCGGCAACGTGTTCCTGCTCTGGCTCTGGTGGCACACCGAGGCGAACGAAGGTCTGTTCGATCTCGAGGATGGTCGCAGCGTGTCGATGATGGTCGACCGGTCCATCGACATGGAGTGCGCCTGGGGCGTCACCGGTCGCCAGTCGCTTCGCGGCGACGGCCCGGGACGAAGCGCGGAGGTGTCGAAGGCGCTCCAGCAGGGGAAGTGGCCGCGGAAGATCGGATTCACGATGGCCGACGGCGAAGCGGAGTGGACCTTCGACCTGCAGGGTGATCTGTTCCGCGTGGGGGGTCTCAAGATCCCGCGTCCGGAGGATCGGCCGGGCAGCGAACACGAGGCGATCTCCCAGCGGATCGAATCGACCTTCGACGTCGACGCGATCCTGCTCGAACTCTACGGGCGTTTCCTCGACGAGCGGTTCAGCGGCACCTGGAACACCCGGCGCGGCGAACTGCGGGAGTGGATCGCCGCCAAGGGCGCCGCCCGCGTGATGGCCACCGTCTGATCGAGCCGGAACGAACGACCGCGGGCGTCACTCCGAACGCGTTCCGGCGACGAACGCCCGGATGCGGTCGTGGTCCTTGACGCCCCGCGACGATTCCACGCCGCTTGAGACGTCGACGCCGAACGGTCCGAGGTCGCGGACCACCGCCGCGACGGTCTCGGGATCGAGCCCGCCGGCGATGATCACCGGTTTCTCGAGCGTCGCGAGCAGGGGGGCGAGCGCCGCGTGGTCGAAGGGTTCGCCGCTGCCGCCCCGAGGCCCGTCGATCAACAGGACCTCGACGTCGGGATGTTCGTCCCAGCGTCGGCATTCGTCGGCATCGAACGGAAACGCCTTGATGATCCGGTGCCCGGTCTCCGCCGCGATCGCGGTCACCCGCGCCGCCGATTCTTCGCCATGGAGCTGGATCCACGCGCCGGGCCAGGCCTCGAGCAGGTCGGTGTCGGGGTCGACGAAGAGGCCGATCGGTTCGAGCGCGTCGGGCATCTCGGCGATCAGGTCGACGAACGCCGCGGGGCCGAGCTCGCGTGGCGACCCGGGGGCGAAGACCAGCCCGACCGCGTCGACGCCGGCCGCGGCGCACGCGTCAAGGTCCGCGGGCGTTCGGACCCCGCAGATCTTCACCATCGGCGATCGAAACGGATCGAGCAGGTCGCGTTCGAGGGACATCAGTTCGTGACCTCGGTCAGCAGCGCGTCCCGCAGGGTCGCGGCGTCGGGGGTGAGGGTTCGATCGCGCAGGGCGTCGAGGTACGGCTTCGCGTCGGCCGGGCGGCCGAGCCGTCGGATCAGCATCGACGACAGCAGCAGGCGGATGTCGTCGCTCGAACCGCCTGGTCCGTTGGTTCGTTCACCGCGTCGTTCGAGCAGATCGGTGTACGCCCGCACCGCCGTCTCCGCGTCGCCGACGGCCATGGCACGGTTGCCGAGCTCGGCCTGATCACCGTCCGCGAGCCGGAGCTTGCCGGGGGCGTTGCGGTACGCCTCGACCGCGGCGGCCGAATCATCCCGTCGGAGGGCCTCGGTGATGATGCGACGATCCTCCGCATGTTCGTCCGGCGC
>JAQWJM010000004.1:0-4884 GCA_029248335.1 Phycisphaerales bacterium | reverse complement strand
CGGACGATGGTGATCACGCTGAACCGCGGGTCGCGCGTCAACGATCCCCGCCCTTCGGATCATGCCCGAACCGGCCGGCGAGCGGGCCGGCGATGGCGAGGCACCTTCGGAGATCCCGGCGGCCGAGCGTCGGATGCCGGGAGCCGTCCCCGAAACCTTCCGGTTCGACGAGGGATCGATCACCGAGCTCGCCGCGCAGCGTGATGGCCGCACCCCTGCCGGCGTCCTCCGCGGCGATGATCCGCGCGCAGTCCGTGGCGGGCGTCGGCAGGCCCGCGAATTCGAGTGCCTCGCCGATCCTTCGGGCCGGCTCGGATCGCAGGTCCTCGTAGCGCATCGTCATGAAGCGCGATGCTCCGAACCGTGGAGCCGCCGACTCGGCGGCCTCCACGCACTCCACCCAGCGTCGGGTCGCGGCGTCGACGGAGCCGGGCGCCCAGTCGCGGCCCCACGGCGTCTTCGAGGCGCGGACGAGGCTGGCCGCGACGTCCGCGGGATGTCGAACAAGGTGGATGACCCGGCACCGTGGCAGCAGTCGATCCGCCAGTTCGAGGTGAAGGGCGTGGTCGGGCGTCTTCTCGACCAGCAGCGTCGCCTCTGCACGCGATTCAAGGGTGGGTGCGAGGATTTCGATCCACATTCGTCGAAACGAATCGAGCATGGCCGTCTCGGTGGTCATCGTGAGGGGGCCGTGCGGGCGGTCGAATTCCGCCTTCCGCCTCGCCTCCGTGAGCATTGCATCGAAGAGCACCAGCAGATGGGACTCCTGGCCGCCGACGCAGGCGGGGTGACCAAGGAGAAGTCGCTGGAGCCAGGTCGTCCCGCTTCGCGGAGCGCCGACGATCAGGAGCGGAGACACGGCCACATCGCTCGGATCGAATGGATCGTCGGAGTTTGCGTCGTCGGTGCTGGGCGCTGGATCCATCGGATGCGATGATAACGTGCCAAGTGGGTAGATCGCGTTCAATCCCTCGTCCGGAGCCCATTCCCATGTCCGACCTCGACGACGTGTTCGCCGGCCTCGATCGACTCCGCATCGAACTGCCCAGCTGGGGCTTCGCGGACACCGGCACTCGTTTCGGCAAGTATCTCCAGGACGCGGCGGCGATCACGCTCGAGGACAAGCTCGACGATGCCGCGGAGGTCCATCGCGTGACGGGGTGCTGTCCGAGGGTCGCGGTCCACGTTCTGTGGGACTTCGAAGGAGAGGAAGCGGGCGACGCGACGCAGATGGCGGCCGCCCGAGGGCTTCGGCTCGGTTCCGTCAATCCGAATCTCTTTCAGAGTCAGTGCTACCGGCTGGGCTCGGTCGCGAACGAGGACGCCTCGATTCGCCGCCAAGCGATCGAGCACCTGCTGCGATCGGTCGAGCTCGGGCGGGCGATCGGAAGCGACGTGCTCTCGCTCTGGTTCGCGGACGGAACGAACTACCCGGGGCAGGGGCACTTTCGACGGCGAAAACGCTGGTTCGAATCGGCGTTGCGGGAGGTGCACGACGCGATGCCGGCGTCGATGCGGATGCTCGTCGAGTACAAGCCGTTCGAGCCCGCCTTCTACCACACCGACGTCGCGGACTGGGGCATGGCCGCCACGTTCGCCCGTGCGGCGGGGCCGAGAGCGAAGGTGCTCGTCGACACCGGACACCATCTGCTCGGGCAGAACATCGAACACATCGTGGCGTTCCTGCTCGACGAGGGGATGCTGGGTGGCTTCCACTTCAACGATCGACACTATGCGGACGATGATCTCACGGTCGGATCGATCGATCCCTACCGGATCTTCCGAATCCTGTTCGAACTCGTCCAGTTCGAACGCGAGTCGGATCAGGTCCTTCCGATCGACTACATGATCGACCAGTCGCATAATCTGAAGCCGAAGGTCGAGGCGATGATCCAGACCGTCGACACCGTGCAGACGATGCTCGCGAAGGCGCTGCTCGTCGACCTCGAGGCGCTGGAGTCCGCACGCCGGGCCGGCGACGTGATCGACGCCGAACGCTGTCTTGCGGACGCGTTCGCCACCGACGTCCGGCCGATGCTCGGTGAGTGGCGCCGTCGTCACGGTCTTCCCACCGATCCGATCGGTGATCATCGGGCATCCGGCCATGTCGAGCGGGCGGCGGCGACGAGGCTCGGTCGGAAGCCGTCCGCCGGAGGCTCCTACGCCTGATGTCGACCGAGCGAGTCATCGCGGTCGATCTCGGCGCGTCCTCGGGACGGGTGGCGGGCGTGCGAACCACGGATGCCGGGCTCGAGATCGATTCCGTCCATCGATTCTCGAACGCCCCCGTTCGGCGCGAATCCGGGGGATCACATCGATGGTGCTGGGACGTCGATGCGATCATGAAGGGGGTGTCGGAGGGGATCCGCGCCGTCGCGAGCCACGGGGGCGTCGACTCCATCGCGGTCGATTCGTGGGCCGTCGACTACGGACTCGTCGACGATCGGGGTGAGCTGGTGGCGCCCGTCACCGCCTACCGCGACGAGCGGCATGCGGCGAGTTCCGCACGGCTTCGGGCCGAGCTCGGCGACGCGGCCATCTACGAACGGACCGGAATCCAGTTCCAGTCCTTCAACACGCTGTATCAACTCGCCGCCGACGCGGTCGATCCCGATGGTCCCTTCGACCGTGCCCGCCGCATGCTCATGATCCCCGACCTGGTGGCACATCGACTCTGCGGATCGGTGACGGGGGAACGGACCAACGCAGGGAGCACGCAGTGCTTCGATCTCGAGCGCGACGCCTGGATTCCGGAGCTCCTCGAGGCGGCCGGCGTGCCGATGCGTCTCATGCCCGAAGTGGTGGCGGGGGAGACGTCCGACCCGATCGGGGTGATCGGTCCGGCGATCGCCGACGCGCTCGGCTTGCCCGCGGGAACACCGATGCGGGCGACCGCCACCCACGACACGGCGGCCGCGGTGGCGGCGGCGCCGCTCGCCGGACCGGGAGACGTGTTCATCTCCAGCGGGACCTGGTCATTGGTGGGCCTCGAGCTCGGCGAGTCGATCCGGACGCCGGCCGCGATGCGGATCAACGCGACGAACGAGCCGGGGATCTTCGGCACCACCAGGTTCCTCCGCAACGTGGCGGGGCTCTGGCTCCTGCAGGAATGCCGCCGCGCCTGGGCGGAAGACGGGCGTGATCTCGACTGGGCCACCCTCGCCTCGATGGCCGAGGCCGCCGAACCCTTCCGATCGCTCTTCGATCCCGACGATCCCGGGCTCGCGGCGCCGGGCGGAATGCCGGGCCGGATCGCGGCGATGATCGCGGCGGGCGGTGATCCGGTTCCGGAGGACGATGGCGCGATGGTGAGGGCGATCCTCGATTCGGTGTCCCTCCGCACCGCGGAGGCCATTCGTTCGCTCGCCGAAGTGGCGGGGCGTCGGCTCGATCGGGTGGTGGTGGTGGGCGGTGGTGCCGCGAACGGTCTTCTCAATCGACTCATCTCGGCGTGCAGCGGGCTTCCCGTGGTCGTCGGCTCCACGGAGTCGACCTCGCTTGGCAACGCGGTGGTCCAGATCGCGTCGTCCCGGGGGCTGCGGAAACGAGCCGACCTCGCCGGCCTGCTTCCCGTCGCGACTCCGGTCGCGGATCCGGATGATCTTCCGGAGGTGCGACGTCGCGTCGTTTCCGCCGGCGTCCGGCTCGCCGCCCTCGACGCGAAGACGTAGCATCCTGGTTCCTGTCATCCCGCCACAACCCTGAAGGAACACCGATGACCCGATCCGAGACCAGTCCCTTCGTGCAGCACCTCTGGCGTGACCAGGCGGTCCGGGACCTCGATGCGGTCGACCGCCTCGTCTATCGATCGAACCGTCTCGGAGCGGATCAGCGGGTCACGAACACGGGTGGGGGGAACACTTCCAGCAAGGTCGAGGACCGGGATCCGGTCACCGGAAAGCCGGTTCGCGTGTTGTGGGTCAAGGGCTCCGGCGGCGATCTCCGAACGGCGGGGCGGGGGAACTTCGCCTCGCTCGATCTGGAGCGACTTGAAGCGCTCAAGGCGCTCTATGCCTCGCGGGCGGTCACCGGGATCAAATCCGAGGCCGAAGACGAGATGGTCGATCGCTACCGGGACTGCGTCTTCGCCCTCAACCCGCGCGCATCCTCGATCGACACCCCCCTTCACGCCTTCGTTCCGGCGGCCCATGTCGATCACACGCACCCCAATGCGGTCATCGCGATCGCCGCCAGTGTCGAGGGCGAGGCGGTCGCACGCGAGATCTACGGCGAAGAGGTGCCGTGGCTTCCCTGGATGCGTCCGGGGTTCGAACTCGGCCTCGCGTTGGAGCGACTCTGCCGCGAGCATCCCGACGCGGGCGGTGCGATCATGGGGCAGCACGGCCTGATCAACTGGCATGATGACGACCGGGCCTGCTACGACCGGAGTCTGGAGTACATCGACCGGGCCGCGCGATACCTCGCGGACCATGATCGAGGGTCGTCGACCTTCGGCGGCGCGGCGGTCGCTCCGCTCGACGAGGACGCCCGGCGACGGGTGCTCGTCGAGACGCTCCCGTGGCTCCGCGGCCGGGTGTCGAAGCGGCGACGCATGATCGCGACCGTCCAATGGGACGACGCCACCATCGCCTTCGTGTCGAGTCGGGACGCGGGGCGACTCGCATCGCTGGGGACGAGTTGTCCGGATCACTTCCTTCGGACGAAGATCAGGCCGCTTCACGTCGAATGGGACCCGAACCGAGAGACGACGTCGACGCTCCGCGAGCGGTTGGACGCGGGGCTCGAGTCGTATGTCCGGGACTACGAGGCGTACTACGAATCGTGTCGGCATCCGGACAGTCCGGGCATGCGTCCGCCGGAACCCACGGTGATCCTCATTCCCGGCGTCGGCATGATCGCGTTCGGCGCGAGCAAGTCGGAGAG
>JAQWJM010000206.1:0-8861 GCA_029248335.1 Phycisphaerales bacterium | reverse complement strand
CGTCGATCGATGCGGTGCCGTTCGATCGCCTCGAGCACGCGGTCGATCACGGCGGGGTCGTTCTTCGCCGCTTCGCCGCCTGGGATCTCGAGAATCTCGCGAATCTCGGGAAGACGATCCCGGTCGAAACGAGTTCGGATCGCGTCGTGAATGCCGGGATTCGCCGCGGCGAAGCCGGCATCGACCGCGACGATCATTCCGGGACGAGGTTCGTCGTTCGAGGCACTCGCGAAGATTTCCTCGATCATCGGATTGTCGGAGGCCAGCACGTTCCGGTCGAACATCAGTCGATGCGTGAAGCACACGTCGAAGTCGTCGTGGATCTCGGTTGTCGTGATGTTCTTTGGTGACATGGAGATGGTCGCTGGTCGTGTCGGCGGGGCCGGGCCTCGCCGTTCGGCGAACCGGACAGCATAGGTTCGACTCGATCGAGGAGGGACTGTTCCGGAAAGGTGGAGAGGATTCGAGGGCAAAAATAAAGTGGGACCACGGCGGAGGGGCGCCCACCGTGGTCCCGGTGTCCCGCACCACGTTGGTGCGGGAGGTCGGATCGTTGCTGGTTCGAGTTTTCGGACGCCGGTCAGTCCCCCGTCCTGACGACCACGAACCGGGTCATTCCCGCCCGTTCGACCAGGAGTCGGATCCGCTCGTCGGATCCGGCCGCCTCCATCGCGGTTCGGAAGGACTGGAGCGAGTCCACGGACATCCCGTCGATCCGGAGGATCGCATCCCCCGGTTCGATGCCCGCGGCTTCCGCCGGGCCGTCGGCGACCACGCCTCGGACGAACAGACCGTCGCGGGTGGTCAACGAAGCCGCCTCGCGAGTGGCGTCGTCGAGCGGCGCGAGCTCGAGTCCCAGTCGCGGACCGGCGTTCGTCGCGGGCTCGGCCGTGGGGGGCTTCGCACCTTCACCGGGACGCGTTCCGAGTCGAGCGACCCGGCTCAGGGCGTCACCGTCTCGGAGCAGCTCGATGGTGACCTCCGTGTCCGGTGCGAAGTCCGCGATGCGTCTCGCGAGTCCGGCGGGGGTGTCGGTCCGACGTCCGTCGATGTCGAGGATGATGTCGCCGGGACGGAGCCCCGCGTCGGACGCGGGCGTTCCCTCGACCACGCCGGCCACCAGGACGCCGCTTCGGGCGTCGTGCCCGAACGTCGCGGCGAGTTCCGGATCGAGCGGCTGGATGTTCACACCCAGCCATCCACGCTGAACCGTGCCGTCGTCGACCAGATCGTTGACGATCCTGCCGACCATGCGGCTGGGGATCGCGAATCCGATGCCGTCGTTGCCGCCCGCGGCGCTCGAGATGGCGGTGTTGATGCCCACCACTTCACCGTGGATGTTCGCGAGCGGTCCGCCCGAGTTGCCGGGGTTGATGGCCGCATCGGTCTGGATGTAGTTCTCGAATCGTGCGAGGCCGACGCCTTCCCGTCCGAGCGCGCTGACGATGCCCGCGGTGACGGTCTGGCTCAGTCCGAACGGACTCCCCAGGGCGATCACCCAGTCGCCGACTTCGGATTCGTCGCTGTCGCCGAAGTCCGCGGCCACGAGATCCGTGGCTTCGATGCGGAGGACCGCGAGGTCGGTGGCGGGGTCCGCACCGACGACGGTCCCCATCACTTCACGACCGTCGTACAGCACGACCTTGACCTCATCGGCGCCGGCGATCACGTGGTTGTTGGTGACCACGAGTCCGTCCGTGCTGGCGATCACGCCGGTGCCCTGGCCCATGCGGTCGGGACCGCCGCGTTCGTTCGGCGGCGGAGCGGGGCGTCCCGGGGGCAGGAGGTCCCGGAACTGCTCGGGAATCCGGTCGCCACCCGCTCGCGGAGCTTCGCCGCCTCGGTTCGCGTACGGAGGATGATCGATCGAGATGATCTGGACGACGCTGGGACGAAGCGTCGTGGCCACGTTGCGGAACGCCTTGGAAAGCGTCATCGGAGCCGCGACGTCGGCGCTGGCTCGCGTCCCGGGATCGGTGAAGGTGATGGTGTCGGCCGCCAGGAGGGTCGGCGCCGCCGCGAGCCCCGCGAGTGCCGCGAGGACGAGCAGTCCTCCGCGCTTCGGGGTGCGGTACGCCTCGCCGTGTGTTCTGGAATCGTGCATTGGAACGAACTCCTTTCGGGAGAGGCTGGGGGACGCGGGAGCGCCACGATGGCGCCTGCCGGGATCGGCTTCGATCACGGATCCGCGAGGTTGGATGCGAGCGGGTGGTCGGTGAGGCCCGACTGAAACGCCCCGTTCGACTGGGGTCTACGCCCCACCCCGGAGGCGGGTTCGGCCGTCCGTCGTCAGGTTCCCGATTTCTCGCGACAACGGCGTTTAAAGTTCGCGGGCGATGGTCAACCCCGGTCGGCCGTCGAATGGCGATCGAGCAGGATGGCCGCGGCGACCGCCACGTTCAGGGAGTCGACGCCCGGCGCCATCGCGATTCGAACGAGGCGATCGCACGCTTTCGTGGCGATGGCGCCGAGCCCGTCGAACTCGCTTCCCATCAGTACGGCGACCCGGTCGCTCGGACCGGAGGCCGTGACGTCGTCGGCCGATGACGTTCCTTCGATGCTCGCGCCGATCCGCCACAGTCCATGCTCGTCACCCAGGCGCGCGAGATCGGTCGACCAGTCCGTGCTTCGAGCGAACGGGATCCGCAGGGCGTGCCCGATCGAGACGCGGAGCGACTTGCGATACAGGGGATCGTGGCAGTCGGGACTGAGCAGGACGCCGTCGACGCCGAAGGCGGCGGCGACTCGGAAGAGCATGCCGATGTTGTCGATGTTCCGAATCGACTCGCAGACGAGGATCGTGGCGGAACGGTTCCGATCGGGGATGATCTCGTCGACCGTCCGGTCGTCGAGTCCGGCGCGGTCACCGCTGGCGAGGATGCCCCGGTGGATCGGAAAGCCGACGGTCGTCTCCATCAGTGTTCGCGGCACCACGATCGCTTCCACGTCGGGATCACCCCGGCCCGCGAGCATCGTCTCCAGCCAGTCCCGCTTGTTCTCGGCGACCAGGATTCGACGGATCACGCCGGGACGGTCGAGCATCGCCTCCACGACCAGCGGCTGTTCCCCGATGAACACGCCGGGCCGACCGTCGGGACCGCGTCCGTCCCGGGTCATGATGTTCCGGAAGTCCTCCAGTCGGGGGTCATCGGCGCGATCGACGGTCGTGATGGGCATTGGTGGAGGGTCGCCGCTTCCGCACGATTTGGCAAGGTCGGAAACGAAAGGCGTCGTTCGCGCGGGGTACACTCGCGGCATGACCGACGCTCGTGAGTCCGATCTCGATGCAGGCGATCCGTTGCCGGCGAAGACGCCCGGCGACCGTCGTTCGACGGTGATCGAGAATCCGGCCGACGCGAGTCCCGAGGATCACCACGTCCGGCGGCTGCTTCAGCACACCATCGATGTTCCGGTGCTCGCTTCGGCGGTCGAGGCTCAGGATCCGGCGGATGCGGCGGACACGCTCGAGACGCTCGACGGCGGTGAGGCGGCCGGCGTGCTCGAGGAGATGGAGATCGCGAACGCCGCGGAGGCGCTCTCCCACATGGTGGGTCCGCTTGCGGTGAGCGTACTCGAGGATCTCGTCCGGGACGATCCGGGATATGCCGCGGCGTTGATCGAGGCGATGCCGACCGACGACGCGGCGGACCTGCTGCAGTTGTCCCCGGATCCGGTCGGCGAGGCGATTCTTCCGCGGATGTCCGATGCGGGCCGATCGGTGCTCCGGCACCTGCTCGCCTACGACGAGGCGTCGGCCGGTGGACTGATGACGCCCGACGTCCTGAAGGTCCGCGAGGAGATGACGGTCACCGAGGCGGTTCGGGCGATCCGCGAGGCGGAGGCGGAAGAGGAGACGCACTACGTCTTCGTGGTCGACGGCGAGAACCGACTCGTCGGCATCGTGAGCCTGCGGAGTCTGGTCATCGCGGGGCCCACCGAACGGATCGCCGACATCTGCGATCGCGAGGTCGCGGCGATCCCGCCCGATGTCGACCGGGACACGGTTTCGATGGAGTTCGAGAAGTACGGGTATCTCGTGCTGCCGGTGATCGATGCGGAGCGGCGGCTGCTCGGCGTGGTCACGGTCGACGACGTGCTCGAGTCGATCCGGACCGAGGGGACCGAGGACGCGCAGTTGATGGTGGGTGCGGGCCGTGAAGAGATGGTGTTCTCCTCGACCGGCGCGAAGTTGAAGAGCCGCATTCCCTGGCTGATCGTGAACCTGGTGACGAGCTCCATCGGCGCCCTGGTGGTGCTCCAGTTCGAGGGCCTGATCGCGGAGATCGCGGTGCTCGCGGTGTTGATGCCGGTGATCGCCAACCAATCGGGAAACGCCGGCCAGCAGTCCCTCGCGGTGACGCTGCGGGGCATCGTGCTCGATCAGGTCAACGAGCGGATCGCGATGCGACTGCTTCTGCGTGAATCCGCGGTCGGTGCCATCAACGGCATGATCGCGGGCGTGCTGGTCGGGAGCTTCGTCGCGGCGATCTCGTTCTCCAACGGAAGCGAGACCTGGCGACTCGGGGCGGTCATCGCGATCTCGATGACCTGCTCGCTGACCGTCGGCACCTTCACGGGCACCGCGTTGCCGCTCCTGATGCGTCGTGTCGGCGCCGACCCGGCGACCGCGAGCACGATCTTCCTGACCATGGTGACCGACTCGATCAGCTTCCTGATCTTCCTCGGCACCGCGGCTTCGCTCTCGGGCTGGCTGGGGATCGGTCTCGGTTGAGACTCCACCGCGGACCGACCGCGTGCCCGAGAACCGAAACCGGGAATTCTCAATGAACAAAAACGTCACGCGAACCGAAAACGGTCCGCGTGACGTGTCGTTCCTGCTGGGTGGAAGGTCTTCGCTCAACCTTCCGCGTAGGACTCCATGCCTTCGCACGAGCAGACCAGGTTGCGGTCGCCGTAGGGGTTGTCGATCCGTCCGACGCTCGGCCAGAACTTCCGGTCCTTGAGCCAACCGGCGGGGTATGCGGCCTGGGCCCGGGTGTACGGGTGCGTCCATTCGTCGCCGGTGACCGCGTGAAGGGAGTGCGGGGCGTTCTTGAGGACGTTGTCCTCGCGATCCGCGGTTCCCTCCTCGATCGCCCGGATCTCCTCGCGGATCGAGATCATCGCGTCGCAGAATCGGTCGAGTTCGGCCTGCGTCTCGCTCTCGGTGGGCTCGACCATGAGCGTTCCGGGAACGGGCCAGCTCATGGTGGGTCCGTGGAACCCGTAGTCCATGAGTCGCTTCGCGACGTCGTCGATCTTGACGCCGGCCGACTTGTCGAAGGGTCGGCAGTCGACGATGAACTCGTGGGCGCAGCGACCATTCTCGTTGGTGTAGAGGATGTCGAAGTGCCCGGCGAGCCGGGTGGCCATGTAGTTGGCGTTGAGGATCGAGATCTCGGTCGCCCGGGTCAGGCCTTCGCCGCCCATCATCGCGATGTACATCCAGGAGATCGGCAGGATGCTCGGGGAACCGTATGGTGCCGCGGAGACCGGTCCCATCGCGAATTCACCGGCGTCGAGGGGTCGAATCACCGGGTGGCTCGAGAGGAACGGCTGCAACGCCTCTGTCACGCCGATCGGGCCCATGCCGGGGCCGCCACCGCCGTGCGGGATGCAGAAGGTCTTGTGCAGGTTGAGGTGGCAGACGTCGGCGCCGATGTCGGCGGGACGCACCAGTCCGACCATCGCGTTCATGTTCGCCCCGTCCATGTACACCAGCCCGCCCGCTTCGTGGACGAGGTCGCACATCGTCCGGACCTCGGCTTCGAAGACGCCGTGGGTGGAGGGGTAGGTGATCATGATCGCGGCGAGCCGTTCCCGGTTCGCTTCGATCTGCGTGCGGAGATCGTCGAGATCGATGTCGCCCGATTCATCACACTTGACCGGGACGACCTTCATGCCCGCCACCACCGCGCTCGCGGGGTTGGTTCCGTGTGCGGAAAGCGGAATGATGCAGACGTCGCGATTGCGATCGCCACGATGTTCGTGATACGCCTTGATCGTCATCAGGCCCGCGTACTCGCCCTGGCTTCCGGCGTTCGGTTGCAGGCTGATGCCGGCGAATCCGGTGATCTCGGACAGCCACGACTCCAGCGACTCGAAGAGGCCGGTGTATCCCTTCCACTGGTCCTCGGGGGCGAACGGATGGATCGCCCCGAACTCCGGCCAGGTGACCGGGACCATCTCGCTCGCCGCATTCAACTTCATGGTGCAGGAGCCGAGCGGAATCATCGTGTGGGCCAGCGAGAGATCGCGGGACTGCAGTTCGGTGATGTACCGGAGCAGCGTGGTCTCGGTCCGGTGGTCGTGGAACACGGTGTGGGTCATGAAATCGGTCGTCCGGGCGACCGACTCGGGAAAATCGGTCTCGACCTCGGCAAGGACCGCCTCCACTTCGAACTCGGCAGCGCCGAAGCACGACCAGATGTCGTGGATGTCGTCGATCAGGACGGTCTGGTCGACGCTGATGCCGAGACTCCCGTCGCCGAAGTTGCGGACGTTGATCCGCTTCGCGGCGAGTCGTTCGAGCACCGTGTCGACGCCACCCTTCGGACGGACGCGAATGGTGTCGAAGAACGGTCCCTCGTGGATGACGTGACCGAGTCGGCGGAGGCCTTCGGCGAGGGTGCAGGAGAGGGACCGCATCCGGGTCGCGATGTTCCGGAGTCCTTCGGGGCCGTGGTAGACGCCGTAGAAGCCCGCGATGATCGCGAGCAGGACCTGAGCGGTGCAGATGTTGCTCGTCGCGCGGTCGCGGCGAATGTGCTGTTCACGAGTCTGGATGGCCATCCGCAGGGCGGGCTCGCCGTGGACGTCCTTGCTGACGCCGATGAGTCGGCCGGGCATCCTTCGGACGAGCTTCTCCCGGACGGCCATGTAGGCGGCGTGCGGTCCGCCGAGCCCCATCGGGACCCCGAATCGCTGGGTCGATCCGATCACGATGTCGGCGCCCCACTCACCGGGCGGGGTGAGCAGGGTGAGGGCGAGCGGGTCCGCCGCCGCAACGACCATGCCGCCGGCGGCGTGGACGCGTTCGGCGAGATCACCGTGGTCGCCGATGCGGCCATCGGTCGCCGGATACTGGACGAGCACACCGGCGAATTCGCGTGACTCGAGGTCGAGTGCGGCGATGTTGCCGATGAGGACTTCGATGCCAAGGCCCTTCGCGCGGGTCTCGATGACTCCGATGGTCTGCGGATGACAGTCGTCGGCGACGAAGAACGCCTTGCGGCCGGTCTGGGTCGCGCACATCGACATCGCTTCGGCGGCGGCCGTCGCTTCGTCGAGCAGGGACGCGTTCGCGATCGGCATCGCGGTGAGATCCGCGATCATCGTCTGGAAGTTGAGCAGCGCCTGGAGTCGTCCCTGGGAGATCTCCGCCTGATACGGCGTGTACTGCGTGTACCAGCCGGGATTCTCGAGCACGGTCCGCAGGATCACCGAGGGGGTGATGGTGCCGTGGTAGCCCATGCCGATGTAGCTTCGCCAGACCTCGTTCCGGTCCGCCAGCGTCCGGATGCAGGCCAGCGCTTCCTGCTCGCCCGGCGCCGAGGTGCGGGCGTCGGTGAACACCACGTCGTCGCGAAGCGCGAGTGGTCGACCGTCCCGGATGCTCGCGGGGATCGCCTCGGTGATCAGGTCGGAGAGGTGCTCGAGTCCGAGGGCCGAGAGCATCTCGCCGGTCTCTGCGGCGTCCGGTCCCAGATGTCGCCGGGGAAAATCGTCGGTCGGCGAGAGCGATGATCGGGCGTGGTTCGAAGCCGTCTGAGGGGTGGTCTTGGCCATGGCGTCGGCGAACTTTCGAAGCGTGGGAGGAAGGACGGATCGACGAAGATCCGGGACGTCGAGTATAGATGGTCCACATGGTGAAATCCCCTTCTGAACCCGACTCCACCACGGCGTCGGCACCCATTCCGGGACTGCCGACGCCGATCGAGGTTCGCCGGGGCCGAGCGGCCACGGTTCTGGGACTGCTGGGGGTGCCGACGGTCGGAATCACCGCGATCGCGGGGCTCGGGCTGGGGCTGATGGGGGTCCGGTCGGCTCGGCCGAGATGGTCGATTCTGGGAACGATCGTTTCGCTCTTCGTCCTCGCCGGCTGGCTCGGTGGCCTCGTGGGATTCCTCGACCTCGCGACCTCGAAGCCACCGCCGGCGGGAATCATCGCACAGGGGAACCGCCTCGGACTGGCGGTCGCGGGGGTCATCGCGCGGGGGGTCGACCCGGCGGATCCGCAGACTCCGCCGGATTCGGTCATCGAGGAGATCGTCGATGGACTGCCCCGGTCGTTGCGTCGCTACATGGAATCGCCTTCGGGGCTGCTGGCGATCGAGACGCTTCCCCGGCCGCCGGGCTGCCTGCTGCGATGGAGAATCGGCCCTCCAGCCGATCCGGCCGATCTCGCTTCGGTCACCGCCGTGGACCCGAAGCGGGGTGGCATCTACCTCTACGGCGCCGACGGGCGGATGCTCGTTGGTTATCGAAGGGCGCTCGATCCGACGATCCGCGGCATCCAGATGGACGATCTTGACGAGGCCGTCGTGAGGCGACTCGTACCCTTCGCCCGCGCGATCACGGATCGAGCGAAGACGCTCGGGGGCCGACTTCCCGAGGCGGCGGAGGTGGTTCGACTGTTGGACGAGGTGCCGTCGAACGGGCCTCCACCGCGATACCGGCCCCGTCCGGGCGGTCGGTTCGATCTCGTCGACCCGGAATCGGGACGTCGCGCGACCTTCGCCGCCTTCGGTGGTGTGATGCTCCCGCTCGAACGTTGACGTCCGATCGTGGACGCCCGTCGAGGGTCGCCTAGAATCCGGACCCTGTCCCACCTCTTCGTCCGACCCTCTCGCGGAGTCGCC
>JAQWJM010000183.1:0-13127 GCA_029248335.1 Phycisphaerales bacterium | reverse complement strand
GAAGAGCCTACGGGGTGGACGTGCCCGCCGGTTCCCGAGCGTGGGGAGATGGCGGGACCCGCCGCGGATTTCTATGATTCCACGATGATCCCGACCTCGTGGTCCGGGTCTCGCACGCCAGCGTGATCGCCATGACGGTCGATCCGACGATTCAAGGACTCTCCGATGATGAAGACCGATTCCGCCTGGGTCACCGACTTCATGGGCCGCCTCGAAGCGGTCACGCCGCACGAGACCGCGTTCCACCAGGCGGTGGGTGAGGTCGTGCCGTCGCTCGAGCCGGTCCTCGATCGGAATCCGGTCTGGCGGGACGGACGGATCCTCGAACGCCTCGTCGAACCCGAGCGGGTCATCGAATTCCGGGTGTCGTGGGTGGACGATGCGGGCGCGGTCCAGGTGAACCGCGGCTACCGCGTCGAATTCAATTCGGCGATCGGGCCGTACAAGGGCGGGCTTCGTTTCCACCCGACCGTCGATCTCGGCGTGCTGAAGTTCCTCGGCTTCGAACAGATCTTCAAGAACGCCCTCACCGGGCAGCCGATCGGCGGCGGCAAGGGCGGATCGAACTTCGATCCCAAGGGCCGCTCCGACGGCGAAGTCATGCGGTTCTGCCAGGCCTTCATGAGCGAGCTCTTCCGTCACATCGGCCCGGACACCGACGTGCCCGCCGGCGACATCGGCGTGGGCGGTCGCGAGATCGGATTCATGTTCGGTCAGTACAAGAAGCTCACCAACACCTTCACCGGCGTGTTGACCGGTCGGAGCACGGACTGGGGCGGCAGCCTCATCCGCCCGGAGGCGACCGGCTACGGCGCGGTCTACTTCGCGGCGGAGATGCTCGGCGCGAACGGGACCGACCTCACCGGCAAGCGGTGTCTCGTCTCCGGGTCGGGCAACGTCGCGCAGTTCGCGGTGGAGAAGCTCAACCACCTCGGTGCGAAGCCGGTCACGCTCTCGGATTCCGGCGGCTTCATCCACGATCCCGACGGCATCGACCTCGAGAAGCTCGCGTTCGTCCAGGATCTCAAGAACAACCGCCGCGGCCGGATCATCGAATACGTCGAGAAGTACGCGAACGCCGAGTTCACCCCCCGGGACCGTGATGCGGACCACAACCCCCTGTGGAACGTTCCCGCGGATGCGGCGTTCCCCTGTGCGACCCAGAACGAGATCAACGGCGTCGATGCCGCGAATCTCGTGGCCAACGGCTGTCGACTGGTGAGCGAAGGGGCGAACATGCCGACCGTTCCGGAGGGTCAGGACATCTTCCGCGAGAAGGGCGTCCTCTACGGACCGGGCAAGGCGGCGAACGCCGGCGGCGTCGCGGTGAGCGCGCTCGAGATGGCGCAGGCGTCGAGTCGGACGTTCTGGAGCCGCGAAGAGGTCGATCGACGTCTCGGCGGCATCATGAAGGACATCCACAAGCACAGCCTGGAGGCCGCCGAGGCGTACGGTCGCACCGGCGACTATCTCGATGGATCCAACATCGCCGGCTTCCTCAAGGTCGCGCGGGCGATGCACGACCAGGGCGTCATCTGAGGAACCGAGGACTTCCGAGATCGAACGGCGTTATCGACCCGCTCCGGCGGTGCGGAGCCGGGGTCTTGGCATGAATCGCGGGTGGGCGCGAAAAGAACCGACCGAGCACCGTCTTGTCACCTTGCGGCGGTGGAGGGCGATCCGATGATCGCACCGGCACCGTCGATCCACGACCGCCCGGTTCGTCCATGCCTCGGTGGACGACGTCGGCGGAGGCCGGCGATGTTCGCGGTCGTGGAACTCCGGATCCCCGGGGTCCTTCGGTTGGAGACCGTCGGATCCGGATCCAGCATCGAGGTCGGAGTTCGTCCCTTCCATGCCCCAGCTTCCGAGCGGTACTCGTCTCTGGCTTTCCGCGGCGTCGATCCTCGATCCCGCCACGGGTTTCCTGCCTTCCGGGCAGGATCGATTCTGGTACCGAGACGTGGATCCGGGCACGGACTGGCTTCCCGGGGAGCCCGGACGTCCACCGGAGTGCCTGCGGACCGCGACGGTCCCGGGGGATCGGATCGAGGCCGCGGCCTACGTCCGGGTCCTGATCGCCACCTCGGCGGAAGCGGAACCGACCTGGCGGGGCGACTGGCTCCTGACGTTCGAACGTCCCGACGACTTCACCCTCGAGGACTGGGAGGCGTCGCTGGCGTTCTTTGGAAGCCCCCGGAGCCTCGATCTCCTGGACGCGGTCATCGAACGGTGCCGGCGGCAGGCGGAGACCGGCGGCACGTTGGAGATCGAGGGGTTCGAGCCGGCGATGGATGGTCGGCCGGCGCTCGCGGAGCGGCTCGCGATCGCGGTGGGCAACGCCGATCGGCTCGTTCGACGCCGCGGTGATTCCGAGCTCACGGGCGAGGACGACGTCGTTCGGCGCATCGACGAGCGACTGGAGGCGATGTACGAATTCGCGGACCGGTCGCTCGACGTCCACGGGCCGCACCGGGCGATCGCACATCGTCTGCTCGCGACGCTCGCCTACGAACTGGGAGATCGCGAGGACGCGGTTCGACACGCCCGGGCCCACGAGATCCTGCTTCCGGACGGCGTTGCGTTCAGTCACCGACTGATCGCCCGCGCGCAGCAGGCGGAGACGGCCGGCGCCGTCAGGCTGGGGCCGCGGGTCCGCGGTGGTCCGCTCGAACGGGCCGGAGACGTCTGACCCACCCCGGCCGATCGGCCGGGACCGTTCAGAAACGACTCACGCCTTGCCGAGGTACTCGCCGGTCTCGGGATTCACCTTGACCGCCTGTCCGTTCTCGATGAACGGTGGAACGCGGATGCGGGCGCCGGTCTCGACGAACGCCTCCTTGTTCTGGTTGCTGGCCGTCGCGCCCTTCGCCTGCGGCGCGGTGTCGGTGACCGTGAGCTCGATCGAGGCGGGGAGCGCGACCGACAGCGGCTTGCCGTCGAACATGCTCACCACGCACTCGGTGTTCTCCTTGAGCCACTGGCTCTGTTCCTTCGGAAGCACGTCGTTCTCGATCTCGGTCTGATCGAAGGTCTCGTCGTCCATGAAGACGAAGGGGCCGTCGCCGCGGCCACCGGAGTCGTAGAGAAACTGCATGCCTCGACGGTCGACGTTGACCTCTTCGAGTCGGTCGTCGGAGTTCAGGCGGTTGATCTTGATGCCGCCGACCTTGACGTTCTTCATCTTGGCCTGGATGTACGCGGGCCCCTTCCCCGGCTTGACGTGTTCGGTGTCGAGGATCTGGAAGAGCTGGCCCTCCCAGATGATGAACTGGCCCTTCTTGACGTCGGTCGCCTTGGTCGGCATCGATGAATTCCAATCGGGTTCGCCGGCGTGGGCGATGGGGTGGGTGGTCCCCCGCGGTGCGGGGGAATCGGATTGCGAAGGAAGATGATACCGGAGGGATCCGATCGGTTCGCTCCCTCCGGTCCGTCTTCGCGGGCTCCGTACGCCTAGGATCCGGCCCATGAACGCCCAGAACACCGGTCCTCGTCTCTTCGAACCCCTCGATCTGCGGGGGATCCGCCTCCGGAATCGGATCGTGGTGAGCCCGATGTGCATGTATTCCGCCGTCGACGGCGTCGCGAGTGCGTGGCAGCACGTCCATCTCGGTTCGCTCGCCTGCTCCGGTGCGGGCCTCGTGATCACCGAGGCGACGGCGGTCGAGCCCCGCGGCCGGATCACCCCGAACTGCCTCGGGCTCTGGGACGACGCCTGTGAATCGGCGCTCGCCCGCGTGGTCGAGACCGTCAAGGCGGTCGCACCGGCTTCAGCGCTCGGCGTGCAGCTCGCCCATGCGGGTCGGAAGGCCTCGCACGCCCGTCCCTGGTCGGCCAGCCGCGGGTACGTCGAGCCGGATCAGGGTGGTTGGGAATCGGTGGGGGCGAGCGCCAACAGCTACGAGAACATCGCCCCGCCCGCACACGCGATGGACCTCGCGGATCTCGAGGCGATGCGCGACGCCTTCGGTGCCGCGGCGGGTCGGGCCGCCCGTATCGGCTTCGATCTGGTCGAAATGCATGCCGCCCACGGATATCTGCTCTCGAGCTTCCTCTCGCCGCTCTCGAACGAGCGGACCGACGCCTACGGCGGATCCCTCGAGAATCGAATGCGATTCCCGCTGGAATGCTTCGACGCGATGCGGGCCGCGATGCCGGACGATCTTCCGCTGATGGTCCGGTTCAGCGGTACCGACTGGCGCGACGACATCGGCGGATGGAGCACCGAGGACTCGGTGGCCTTCGCGATCGAACTCGAGAAGCGGGGCTGCGACGCGGTCGACGTCTCGACCGGCGGCAACGCGAAGGCCGAGTACCCGGTGGCACCGGGATTCCAGGTCCCGTTCGCCGCGGCGGTGAAGGCGGGCGTCGATTCGATGCCGGTCGTCGCGGTCGGCGAGCTCGACGATCCCCGGTTCGCGGAGGACGTCCTCGAGCGCGGGGATGCGGACGCGATCGCCATCGGACGCGGTTTCCTCCGGGATCCGCGCTGGCCGTGGCGGGCGGCGAAGGAACTCGGCGGCGAACTCGAACTGGTCGACCAGTATGCGTGGTGCGTGAGCTGACGCCGGCGGGTCGAGTTCAGAACACCAGCAGTCCGATCGCGACCCACACCGCGGCGACCAGCATCACCAGTGCCGTGTAACCCACGATGTCCCGGGCCTTGACGCCGGTGATCGCCAGCAGCGGAAGCGCCCAGAACGGCTGCAACATGTTGGTCAGCTGATCGCCGTAGGCCACGCTCATCACCATCTTGCCGACCGGGACGCCCGCGTCGACGCCGGCGACGAGGGCGATCGGTCCCTGCACCGCCCATTGTCCGCCACCCGACGGCACGAAGATGTTCACGATCGCGGCGCTGGCGGTGGTGAAGAGGGGAAGCGTGGCGGGGGTGCTCAAAGTGATGGCGGCTTCCGCAAAGAGGCCGAGAAGACCGCTCGCCGCCATCATCGCCATCACGCCCGCGTAGAGCGGGAACTGAAGGATGATTCCGGCGCAGCCCTTCGCCGCATCCTCGACTGCGCGAAGATACCGGGTCGGCGCGCCGTGGAGAATGAGGCCGAGGCCGAGCATCGCGGCGTTGATCTGATTCAGACCGAGGCGTCCGACGCCGCCGGCGTTCGAGCCGAGATAGACGATGAATCCCGCGATCAGGGCGATTCCCAGCGAGACGCCGAGCACGACCTCGATCGGGTTCATCGGTTCGGACGCGGTCGCGTCGTCGTCGAGGTCGATGTCGAGCCGCTTCGGCGACTGGAAGGCGTCCGGTGTCGCAGGCACCAGCAGCAGGAATGCCAGCGGCACGACCAGCAGCAGTCCGAACGACACGAAGAGATTCATCGGGGAGAGGATCGTCTCGGACAGCGGGATGCCGTTCGCGGCGTACTCGGCGACCATCGAATCCGGAAGGACCGCGGCGGCGTTCGCGGGCGTCGTCATCTGCAGCGGTGCGCTGCCGCTGAAACCACCGTGCCACACCAGCATGCCCGTGTATCCCGCCGCGACCAGCAGCGGGTAGTGACACGGGATGCCTCTTCGTTCGAGGGAGCGACCCACGCCGCGGGCGAGCAGGGCGCCGACCACCAGGGCGAGCCCCCAGTTGAGGAGACCGGTCCCCACCGCGATCGCCGACACCAGGACCACGCCGCTCGTCGTCGAACGTGGAAGGTCGGAGATCGCGTCGATGCCGCGACGGATCGGCGGACTCGCGGCGAGGGCGTATCCCGTGACCAGGACCATCGCCATCTGCATGCCGAACTTCAGGAATTTCCAGAGACCATCGTCGCCCCACCACGCCTCGAGGAGCAGCGAGACCCGACTCGGCGTCGATCCGTCGGTCTGCGGGTCGCTCGTGGCGAACGTCCCGGGAACCGTGAGGGCGAGGATCGCGGTGAGTGCGGTGAGTCCGATCGCGATCAGGAAGGGATCCGGGACCCAGCGGCCGATGGTCCGGGTCACGAGAAGACCGAGCCCGGCCACGATGTTTCGAGGACCGCCGATGCGTTCTTTCATGGGGGCAGCGTAACGCTCCCCGATCGGGACCTCGATTTCGGTCGGGGCATGAAAAAACCGCCGAGCCCGGCCCCCCCCTCCTGGGGTCGCGACTCGGCGGCACCAGTGACTTCGGCCGAATCCGGTCGTCGATGGAGTCGGGACCCGATTCCGGTGTGGAAAACCACCACGTCACCGTCGCTCGACAGGCACACGCCTCGCAGACCGAACTCGAATATCCTGTGGCGAGATGTCAGAACCAGAAACGCCGTCCGAGAAGCAGGAAACACCAGCCGAGAACCCGACGCCCGAGGTCGACCGGGTCGTTCCGGTCGTCCGGGTCATGGAGACCTTCGACGAGATGCCGGTTGCGCCGGTGGTCCGGCTCGGCATCGAGCGTCTGGGGTTCGCGGCGCCGACGCCGATCCAGCAACGGATCATCGGACCCATGATCGCCGATCGGGATGTGATCGGACTGGCACCGACCGGTACCGGCAAGACGCTCGCCTACGGCATCCCACTCGCCCATCGACTCATCGAGAATCCGCCGCCGCTCGCCCGACGCGAGAAGAAGCGGAAGGGCGGAGACGCCGGCAGCAAGTACGTCGACCCGCGTCGTCGGCTCCGGGGGCTGGTCGTGGTGCCCACCCGCGAGCTCGCCCAGCAGGTCGCCGAGGAACTTCGAAGCCTCACCAAGGGATCGCTGGTCAAGGTCACCGCGGTCTGGGGCAAGGCGGCGCTCAAGCCGCAGCGGGAGCGGATCGAAGCGGGCGTCGACATCGTGGTCGGCACCCCCGGTCGACTTCGTGAACTCATGGACCTCGACGTCCTGAGCCTGGCGTTCATCCGGCATCTCGTCATCGACGAGGGTGATCGGATGCTCGACATGGGATTCCTGCCGCAGATCAAGACGATCCTCGAACGCATGCCGGAAGACCGTCAGATGGCGTTCTTCAGCGCGACGATGCCGCCGGCGATGGAGAGTCTCGCCCGCACCTTCCTCCGGGAACCCCAGCGGGTCGAGATCGGCCGGCACACCCGGGTCGCCGCGAACGTCGGCAACAAGCTGTTCGAGATCGACGACGTCCTGAAGGTCGCGCTCCTGCTGCATCTGGTGGTCGAGGAGAAGCGACGCGGGGTGATCATCTTCTGTCGGACCCGCCGTCGGGCGGGCTGGGTCGACGCCGCGTTCCGGAACCACGGCATCTCGGTGGGCCTCATCCACGGGGACAAGAGCCAGAACCAGCGGATGCGGGCGCTCGAGCAGTTCACCGAGGGCTCGAACGCGGTGCTCGTCGCGACGGACGTCGCGGCTCGCGGCCTGCACATTCCAGCCGTCCGCACCGTGGTGAACTACGACCTGCCGCTCGCGGCGGAGGAGTGGGTGCATCGCGTCGGCCGTGCCGGTCACGGTGGCGGATTCGCCGAGTCGTTCACCTTCATCTCCCCGCCCGACCACGTCCGTTGGCGGAAGATCGCGAAGATCGTCGGCCAGCGGTTGGAGCCCGACGGGGTTCCGAACATCGAGAAGTACATCCGACCTCAGGATCTCACGCGGCTTGATCGTCTGCGATCCGGCGAGCGGGCGTCGCGGTTCGATCCCTTCCGAACGGATCGAAGCGGTCGTCGCGGCGGCGAACCGTCGCGAGCCGATCGGGATCTGATCCGTCAGCTCTCGGAGGAGGAGAAGACCGAGGACGGCAAGCGAGGCGATCGGAAGTCCGGCAAGCGAAGCGGCAAGAGCGGCGGTCCGAAGGAGAAGTCGGAGGGCGCCGGCGGTGGGAAGCAGGCCGCCCGTCGAAAGAAGGCGAGATCCGGAGATCGGATCGGTCACGGCGGTCGCCGGAAGGGCGCCTCGAAGCCGGTGTCGCGCGACGAAAAGCCGGGCGGCGGCGTCAAGCGACCCAAATGAGATTCCAGTCAGAGACTTGAGTCAGAGACTCCAGTCAGCGACCGGGACCTGACGCTCAGCCACCACCGAAGGCGTAGCCGTAGTACTCCGAGAACACCTCCCAGAGCTCGGGATGGTGGTCGTGGAGCACGTGCGGCTGTTCGAAGAAGTGTTCGGTGACCACCGCGAAGAACTCGCCGGGATTCGTCGCGCCGTAGGGATCGATGGCGCCGTGCACGCCATCCTCCAGCCGCGCGCGGAGTGATTCGTATTCAGACTGGCAGGTCTCGACCCAGACGTCGTGGAGTCCCTTCCGCATCGGCGGCGTGCCGTTCACGGTGCCGTTGAGCATGTCGAGGGCGTGGGCGAATTCGTGGAGCACCACGTTGCGGGTCCCGATCCGCTGCGAGGCATGGATCGAGTCCGACCAGCTCAGGATGATCGGCCCGTTGAATCGCGCCTGACCGAGGATCGGCGTCTCGCCCGCGATGATCCCGTTGCCCACGTGGGACTCGGGGATCACGACGCCGGCCGGATAGACGATGACGCTGGTCACGGCTTCGAAGAGCGTGGCGTCGTTCTCGAGGACCAGCAGGCACGCGTTCGCCGCGATGAGGATCCGCTTTCGTTCGTCGAGATCGAGCCCGCCGCAACCCTCCCAATCCGTCTCGGCGACGAAGATCCGGGCCTTGTCCTCGAGTTTCTTGCGCTGGGCCGGGCCGAGCATGCGGTAGTGGACCATGTGTTCCTGCAGCGTTCGCCGCCAGATCGCGGGGATCGGATCGGCGAGCAGGCGTCGGCGTCTTCGTCGTCGGAGGAACCACATGGTCGTGACAGGGTAGGACGAGGCGACGCCTGCGTGTCGACCGCGGTTACCCTCCGCCGATGCGGTCCAGCGATTCCAACCCGATCGAACCGGCACCTCGTCCGATCCGGCGGCGTCGACTCGGCGGGGTCGTCGTGGCGAGCCTGGTGCTGGCGTCGATCACGATCCCGATGCTCACCCTGTTGATCCTGTTCCGACTCGAGGGCGAAGGCGCTTCGAGCGATCTTCGAGCCGCGGGTGGATCGTTGTGGTGGTGCGGCGAGGAGCTTCGTCCCGGATCGCAGTGGGCGTGCCTCGCCGACTACGGCATGCCGCTGGTCGAGACGCCGCCCGCGGGCGAGCCGTCGCTCCGTCCGCCGCCCGACTGGATGCCATGGCCCGAGGATGCGGCGGGAGTTCGTCGCATCGCGGGTTTCTCGGTCGGTTGGCCGGTGCCCTGGGTCGGGATGACCTGGCGACGCGTTGAGGGTGGTTCCGGATGGCCGCCCTTTCCATACGACGACGAGAACGGCTCGCAGATCGATTCGGCCGCGAAACGACTGCTTCGTCTGGACTCCACCGGTCACCTCTTCTTCGATGACGCCGGTCTGCTGCTGAACGTGGTCTTCTGGACGTTCGTCTGGTTCCTGGTCGTGGTGGTCGTGCAGTGGTGGTTCGGCCCGCCGTCCGGTGAACGAGGCGCGGGATCGAACGTGGCCGATAGACTGCCGACGTGAACGAGTCACCTCGAAGCCGTGGTCGTGCTGCCGCGACCCGACCGAATCGGAGACGGCGCGGATGAAGATCAGCGCGTGCGCATTCATCAATCGAGGCATGTCCCTCGGCTACCCGTTCATCGAGAGCATTCGGTCCGCCCTCCATCTCGTGGATGAATTCGTGATCGCGGTGGGGCCCGAGCCGGACGGCACCCGGGAGCGGATCGAAGCCATCGGCGACGATCGGATCCGGATCATCGACACCACCTGGGCACCTGACGCGCCGAAGGGGTTCGTCTACAGCCAGCAGACGATGCTCGCCCTGTACAACTGCACGGGTCGATGGGTCCTGAGCCTTCAGGGTGACGAAGCCATTCACGAGAAGGACTGCCCCGGACTCCGCGATCTGGTGATTCGCGCCGACGCCGATGGTCGGGCCGACGCGATCTCGATGCCGTACCACCACTTCTACGGCCGAGCCGATCTCGTGGCGACCGGCCCGAGGTGGTATCGACGGGAGGCGCGACTGGTCCGCATGGCGGATCGACGGGTCATCGTCCCCTCGGACGCCCAGTACCTCGTGAACATCTCCGGCCGGCGAAGACTCTCCTATCTGAAGGCCGTGGAATCCGAGGCCCGGATCTATCACTACGGCTGGGCTCGAAGTCTCGAGAGCCACGTCCGGAAGATCGAGAGCACCGCGGAGTTCTGGCAGGAGCCACCACGTCGCGCGAGTCCCTACGAAACGATGGATCCGTCGATTCTGGAACCGTTCACCGGCACGCATCCGGCGGAGATGGCCCCGTGGATCGCGGAATCGGCCAATCGCGACTTCGAACCGGATCCGGATTTCAAGCCGTCTCGCAAGGACCGTCGGTATCGCCTGAAGGGGATGCTCGAACGGATCACCGGACGCGATCTCTCGACCACGCACGTTCGTCCGATCCGACTGTGATGATGGTCCCGTGGCGGGCCGCGACTCAGCCCGCGGGCAGCAGGGGCACGATGCCCTGGACCACGATGAACACCGCGGCCGCCAGTCCGAGGAACGCGAGCAGGACCTGCACGGTCATGCCGACGACCTCCCGCCAGTAACGACGAAGGTCGCCCACTCGGACCGCCTTGTACATCATGGAGATCCCGAAGATCAGGATCGGCAGAAGCCAGAGCCAACTGGCCTGCACGCCGGGGAGCGGTTCGAGAAGAGGGGTCCAGCCGAATCCGATCATCGGTCGCCTCCTCGTCGATCCGCCACGGGGCGTCTTCCGGCATCGAGGGCGACCGCGAAGTTCATGAGGCCGGCGAGAGCGCAGAAGAGCGTTCCGAAGTCGGCGTTGTGCCCGATCGCGGTGTGGCGGTACGCCGACCCGGCCGACTGGTCGTGGAGGGTGATCTCGATCCGGTCCTCGGGGGCCGAACCACGGATGACGGCGGCATCGAGGGCGGCGAAACCGAAGGCGATCGGACCGGCACCGGCCTGGGCGATGAACCAGAGGTTCCGCTTCCCGCCCTGGGCGGGGTTGGTGTAGGCGGGATCCCAGGATCGAACGCTCCCGAGGCCACCGACCAGCAGGCCGGTGATCCACAGCACGAGAAACCCAGAAAGTATGCGTCCGCCTCGTCCCCGTTCACCCACGGAGAAGTGCCCGAGCCCGGGAAGAAGGAGTCCGAGAACGAGTGCAGTCCATCTGAACGGCACAGATCCACCTTCGATGGGGGGGCGGGAGCGGGTCGAGGCTGGCGCAGCGTTCGAAGACATCCGATTCCAACTGGTGAACGACGAATCGAGTGAGGACCACCACCGGTGATCCTCGGGAGCCAGTGTATCCAGTAGTCCGGGAGCCGAGCCGATGACCAACCCTGAACAGAATCACGAATTCGATCCCACCGATACCGGGAGCGTCGTCGATCGTCGCACCGGCGTCGACCGCCGTGCCGGAGAGTCGGGAACCAATCTCGAGCGACGTCGTGGTCCGGGCCGTCGGCTGACGGACTGGGTCCGAACCGCCGAGGAAGGTGAGATGACGCAGGAGCAGCAGATGTTCCTGCACGCCATCGACACCTTCAAGCGGGTGAACGAAGTCAGCTTTCCGACCTGGACCGACGTGCTCGAAGTGGTTCGCCGCCTCGGGTATCGCAAGACGATGTCGAGCGAATTGAACCTCGATTCGCGCATCGAGGACTGGCAGGAGCCCTCGGACGCCTCGAGTGGCGTGGATCGCGACGAAGAAGAGGCACCGAACCGGTACCGCAAGGCCGGTTGAATTCGGCGACGATCACCGCCTCGCACCGCGATGCTTCGACGTCGGAAACGACATTGGACGTCCCTGAGTCACCTCCACGGGTGAAACAGGGGCGTTCTCGTTCAACGACGCTGGAGAACGCATCGGCGGGCACGATCCGGCGGAGGTCGGTCGCACGGGTGATTCCCGTTCGTGACGGATCCTCGTTCCTCGCATGTTTCGAGTCGAGAACACCGGAGGTCGATGCGGATCCTCGGCGGTCGCGCACCGGTCATCCCGGATTTCGAAGAAAATTCCGATTTTTCCATTCGAGCGGAACGTGATCGCGCGTTTCGTTCGGCGAAGTGCGCAGATCGTCCTCCCGCTTCAACGCGGTGCGCTTCGATCTCGTCCGGCATCGAGCGCGGGTCGGCCGGTCGGTGATCGTGCCCGCGAAGCTCGCCCGATCACCCCGGCGGGATCGAGCGCATGGTTGCATCACGGTGCGTCCGGCGCCGCGATCGCGAGTCGTCGATCGCACATCGGTTCCGATGAACGAACGGCTCCACGACCTCGAAGAGACCGTGGAGTCCGTTGTTCGTTTCAACCCGGTTCGAACGATCCGGTCACCCGTTGTTCTTGAACCAGTCCGAATTGATCTGGATGTACTTGTGCCACTCGGAGGGAAGATCCTCTTCCGGGAAGATCGCCTGCACGGGGCACTCGTCGACGCACAGGCCGCAGTCGATGCACGTGTCCGGATCGATGTAGAGCTGGTCGGCGGCGTCGTGCTTCTCGCCGTCGTCCGTCGTCGGATGAATGCAGTCGACGGGACAGACTTCGACGCATGCGGTGTCCTTCGTACCGATGCACGGTTCGGCGATGATGTGGGCCATCGAGCGGAATCCTCCTGGGCTGGCGGGTCGATCACCGCCGGGTTTTCGGGAACGCAGTCTAGTCGATCAATCGGACCGATCCGCGGCGGAATCCCCTTTTCGAGCGAGGGTTTTCGCGATCACCGCCTCAATGAAAAACCCGGAGCCTGTGAGGGCTCCGGGTCGAGTGATGCATGTCCATGGCGGGCTCCGTCCGAGAACGAAGCTCGACTGGATCACCGCTTCCTGCGTGTGGCCTTCTTGGGAGTGGCCTTCTTCTTCGCAGTCTTCTTGGCGGCCTTCTTACGGGTCGTCTTCTTCTTGGCGGCCTTCTTGCGAGTGGTCTTCTTCTTCGCAGTCTTCTTCTTGGCGACCTTCTTGCGGGTCGTCTTCTTCTTGGCAGCCTTCTTGCGAGTGGTCTTCTTCTTCGCAGTCTTCTTCTTGGCGACCTTCTTGCGGGTCGTCTTCTTCTTGGCGGCCTTCTTGCGAGTGGTCTTCTTCTTGGCGACCTTCTTGCGGGTCGTCTTCTTCTTGGCGGCCTTCTTGCGAGTGGTCTTCTTCTTGGCGACCTTCTTACGGGTCGTCTTCTTCTTGGCGGTCTTCTTGGCAGCCTTCTTACGCGTGGTC
>JAQWJM010000179.1:0-14885 GCA_029248335.1 Phycisphaerales bacterium | reverse complement strand
CGGACGGCGGCGACCGATTTCAACATCTGGCGTTCGACGAGCCCGGTCGGCGTCACCGCCAGCACCGCTCGAAGCATCTTGTTGACCGTACCGGTGACCACGACCGGTCGATTGCGTTCGCATGCCCGCCAGCCTTCCGCGACCACTTCCTCGCGATTCTGCCACATCCACTTCGGCATCCTGTCGGCGAGGTCCGCGATGCCGAGTCGCGCGTGGAATTCGGTGTGGGTGTAGCCCGGGCAGACCGCGGTGACGTGGACACCGGTTCCCCGCACCGCGCTTCGCATCCCGCGGCTGGTCGTCACCATCTGGGCCTTGATGCCGGAATAGAGGCTGCCAGGGGAATCCGGGGCGAACGCGGCGAGCGAGGCGATGTTCGCGACGCGTCCCCATCCTCGTTCGATCATCGACGGCATCGCGAGCTGCATGAAGTGGAGCCACGCGACGCTCATCACCTGCATGAAGTCGGCGACCTCCCGCCAGTCCTGGGTGAGCAGCGTCTTTTCGAGTCCGTAGCCCGCGTTGTTCACGAGCACGTCGATCTCGATCTCGTCCCGGGCCAGTTCGTAGAAGATCCGACGCGGCGCCTCGGGATCCGCGAGATCGGCGGGGATCACCCGGCAGCCGACGTCGTGTCGTCGTTGAATCCCCTCGGCGACTTCGCGAAGGACCTCGAGTCGTCGCGCGGTGAGGACGAGGTCGAACCCGCGTGCGGCGAGGTGTTCGGCGAAGGCTTCGCCGATGCCGGCGCTGGCGCCGGTCACCAGGGCGGTTCGTCGAGGGGTTGTTGAGGCGTCCGGCATTCGATCGATCCCCGGTGTGTTCGGCGGGATTCAGAGAACGAAACGACCAAGGTCGTCGTCGGAGAGGGCGGGTTCGACGCGGGCGCGGACGAACGCGGCGTCGACCGTCATCGACCGATCGCCGCGAGCGACCCGGTCGGAAGCGTCGAACGCGATCTCCTCGAAGGTCCGTTCGATCACCGTCATCAGTCGCCGGGCCCCGATGTTCTCGAGACGCTCGTTGGCGTCCGCGGCGAGTCCGGCCATCGCCTGGACCGCGTCGTCGGTGACCTCGACGGTCAGTCCGTCGGCCGCGAGCAGGTGGATCTGCTGGGCGACGAGGTTGTGCTCGGGTTCGACGAGGATCCGCTTGAAATCCTCCGCGGTGAGGCCGTCGAGTTCGACGCGAATCGGAAATCGCCCCTGGAGTTCGGGCATGAGATCGCTGACCGCGACGTCGTGGAACGCCCCCGCGGCGACGAAGAGGATCCCGTCGGTCTTCACCACGCCGTGACGGGTGGTGACCGGGCTGCCTTCGACGATCGGAAGCAGGTCTCGTTGCACGCCCTGCCGACTCACGTCACCACCCTGACGACGTTCACTCGCCGCGATCTTGTCGATCTCGTCGATGAACACGATGCCGTCGAGCTCGGTTCGTTCGATGGCCGCTTCGAGGGCGCGGTCGGCGTCGATCAGCGGCTCGATCTCCTGTTCGACGAGGATTTCGAAGGCTCGCGGCACCTTCAGTCTCCGTCGCTGGGTCTTCGCGGGCATGATGGACTCGAGCATCGAACCCAGTCCACCCATGGTGGGATCCGTCGGATCCTGTCCCGCGCCCGCCATCGGAATCGCGGGCTTCTCCTGGATCGTGATCTCGACCTCCTGGTCGTCGAAGCTCCCGGCGTCGAATTTCTCCCGCAGTCGGGCTCGGACCCGCTCGTGCGGCGACGGCGTCTCGTCGGATGCCGGCGTGTCCGGCGCGACGCTCGCGTCCTCACCCTCCGTGCCGGTCGCGGGTTCGGAGCGTTCTCCCAGCAGGATGGAGATCAACCGATCCTTCGCGAGCTCCTCCGCCCGGTCCCGGACCTGTTCGGCCTGTTCCTGTCGCACCATGCGGATCGCGACCTCGAGGAGATCCCGGATCATCGACTCGACGTCGCGTCCGACGTAGCCCACTTCGGTGAACTTGGTCGCTTCGACCTTCACGAAGGGTGCGCCGACGAGGGTGGCGAGTCGACGAGCGATCTCGGTCTTTCCCACGCCCGTCGGTCCCAGCATGATCATGTTCCGCGGAACCACCTCCACCGCGATCGCCCGCGGGAGCTGCCGGCGGCGCCAGCGGTTTCGGATCGCCACCGCGACCGCCCGCTTGGCGTCGTTCTGGCCGATGATGTGCCGATCAAGGGCGGCGACGACCGCGGTCGGCGTCAGATCGGCCCCGGCCGGGTCGGTGGTGGTCGGTTCGATTTCGCGTTGCTCGGAGTCGGTCATGACGGGATATCGTAGATGACAATCCCGCAGCGGGATTCGATTCGCCCAATGTTCAGGAGACGATCCATGCACGCCATTCTTCGATTCATTCCTGCAGTGACGCTCGCCCTGGTCGCGGTCCTTGCGGTGGGCTGCGAGAGCGTCCCCGATGCGGATGCCTCGATCCTCGAGATCCGTGCGGCATCGATCGACCCGATGGATGGATGGACGGAATCCGACGCGGTCATCGGCGGCTCCCGGGTCTGGGTCTCGCCGGAGATCACGGTGGACGCGTCGATGGTCATGATCGCCGAGCCGATCAAGGACGGAAGCGGCCGGAACGCCGTTCTCGTCGATCTCGACGACGAAGGAACGGAAGCACTCCGCCGACTGACCACCGGGTGGATCTCGAGGCCGCTCGCGGTCTTCATCGACGGCCGGATCGTGACCACCCCGATCCTGCAGTCCGAGCTGTCGCGGAAGTTCGTGGTGGCCAGCGACGAGATCACCGAGGAGCAGGCCGAGGATCTCGCTCGTCGGCTCCGCGAACAGGACTGAATCCTCTTCGAGGCGGCCATCTCGTACCATCTGGGCATGGCAACCCTGTCCTACCGAACCGCAGGCGAGTCGCACGGTCCCGCCGTGGTCTCGCTCCTCGAGGGGCTTCCCGGTGGAATTCCCGTGGACCTCGAATTCATCGACGCGGAGCTGGTCCGCCGGCAGGGCGGCTACGGTCGTGGTGGCCGGCAGCGGATCGAGACCGATCACGCCGAATTCCTCGGCGGCGTCCGACGCGGCCGGACCACCGGCGCGCCCGTCGCGATGCTGGTGCCGAACAAGGACAGCCGGCTCGACGACCTCGAACGAACGCCTCCGGTGGAGCGGCCCCGCCCCGGTCACGCCGATCTCGCCGGCAGCATCAAGTGGTTGACGCCGGACTGCCGCGAGACGCTCGAACGAGCCAGTGCGCGGGAGACGGCGGGACGGACCGCGATGGGGGCGCTGGCGCGATGCTTCCTTCGAGAGGTCGGCATCGAAGTGTTCGGATTCGTCCGTGGCGGCGGGCCGGATCCGGAGGCGACGTCCTCGACCGTGGTGACGGAATCCAATTGGAAGTCGCTCCGTGAAGCACGAGACGCGAGCGCCGTCTACATGCCCGACCACGAGTCCAGCGAACGGATGATCGCATCGATCCGTCAGGCGAAGATCGACAAGGACACCGTCGGCGGCTTCGTCGAGGTCCATGCCTTCGGGTGTCCGCCGGGGCTCGGCTCCTGCGTCCAATGGGACGAGCGGCTCGACTCCCGGATCGCCGGCGCGATCATGGGGATCCAGGCGTTCAAGGCGGTCGAGATCGGGCTGGGAACCGAGTGCGGGAATCGAAACGGATCCGAGGTCCACGATCCGATCCACTTCGACGGGTCGAAGACGGAAGACGCCCATCTCGGATTCACCCGCCCGAGCAACAACGCCGGCGGCCTCGAAGGTGGCATGACCAACGGCATGCCGGTGGTGGTCCGGGGGACGATGAAACCGATCTCCACCCTCCTGCGGGGGCTGCCGAGTGTGAACCTCGTCAGCCGGGCCCCGGAGGAGAGTCAGTACGAACGGAGCGACGTCAGTGCGATCGCGGCCGCGAGCGTGGTGGCGGAGAACGTCGTCGCGCTGGAGATCGCCCGGGCGGTGCGTGAGAAGTTCGGCGGCGATTCGATGGCCGAAGTCCGGTCGCAGTTCGCGTCGTACCTCGAACTCGCGCGAGCCCTGCCGAAGTCCGACTGAGGTCCGGGAGGTCCAAGGGGCCTTTTCGAGGAGTCGTTCGAAATGGACGCCGAACCGAATTCGAGCGACCTGACCACCGCGGAACGCGATGCGGTGGAGGTCCTGCTGGCCGGGCACTGGCAGGCCGGCGGTGCGATTTCACGTCTTCCGGGGGAGAACCTCAACCTGCTGGTCCGAACCGAGGACGGGCGGAGGTCGGTGCTCAAGATCACCACCGATCGGTCGGCCGACGTCGAACTCGAGGAGGCGATCCTCGACACGCTCGACGCGGCTGGAATCGCGGTTCCCTCGGTGATCCCCGATCGAGCGGGCGAGCGCATCGTTCGATTCGATCTGAACGGCTTCGACGCCATCGCGCGAATGCAACGGTTCCTGCCGGGATCGGCCTGGAGGGACGCCGCCGCCACGCCCGCTCTCGGGCGCTCGGTCGGACGAATGCTGGCCGAGGTCCATGCGACGCTGACGGCGTTCGAGCATGCGGGGTCGGATCGATCGCATGCCTGGGACGTCGCGGCCTGCGGAAGGCATCGGGCGGCGATCGTCCACGTCGAGTCGGAATCCAGGCGGACGATTCTCGAGATGATCATGCAGGAGCAGGCCGCGATCGTGGAGCCGCTGCTCGCGAAGTGCCCTCGCGGCATGCTGCACGGCGACGCGAACGACGAGAACATCCTCGTGGACGGTGAGCGGGTCGCGGGTCTGATCGACTTCGGCGACGCCTTGCAGGGCGCACTGGTCCAGGATCTCGGGATCACCCTCGCCTACGCGGCGCAACACGGGACGCCGCCGAATCTCGATCTCGCGGCGTCGGTGGTGGCGGGGTATCACGAAGTCAGGCCCCTGCTCGAGGAGGAGCGGCGAGCGCTGTTTCCACTGCTTCGTTCCCGGCTCGCGACCAGCGCCCTGATCGGAGCGGCGCGTCGGGCCGAATCACCCGAACACGCCACCTGGTATTCGCATGAGGAGACGACCTGGGAGACGATCGATTCGCTGGGATCGATCATGCCGGACGTCGGCCGTTCGATGTTGTGCGCCGGGATCGAATCGAGGCGGCCGCATGATCCGGCGAGCGACACGTCGCTTCTGCACCGGCGCCGCGCCGCCACCGGTGCCAACCTCTCGCTGAGCTACGACGAACCCCTGCACATCGTGGAAGGTCGCGGCCCGTACCTGATCGCCGCGAACGGTCGCCCGTACCTCGATCTGGTGAACAACGTCTGCCACGTCGGGCACTGTCATCCTCGAGTGGTGGAAGCGATCTCGCGCCAGGCGGGCACGCTCAACACCAACACCCGGTATCTCCACGAGGGATTCGCCGAGTATGCGGAGATGCTGGCGGCGCGTCTTCCCGACCCGCTGGACACGGTGTTCCTGGTGAACTCCGGATCGGAGGCGAACGAACTCGCCCTGCGGATCGCGCGGGCCGCGACCGGATCGAACGACGCCCTGGTGATCGACGGCGCCTACCACGGTCATGCCGGCAACTGCGTTCAGATGAGTCCGTACAAGTTCGACGGACCGGGCGGTGCGGGCCGGCCGGAATGGGTGCACGTGGCGACGGTCCCCGATCGATACCGAGGGACGATCCGTGGTGATGGCGAAGACGTCGGTGCGGCCTACGCCCTCGAACTCGCGACGACGGTCGGTGAGGCCTGCGCCGCGGGACGGTCGATCGCCGCGTTCTTCGCGGAACCGATCCTCTCCTGCGGCGGGCAGATTCCGCTTCCGAGCGGGTATCTCGCGGCGGCGTTCAAGCACGTCCGGAACGCAGGCGGACTCTGTGTCGCGGACGAGGTCCAGGTCGGCTTCGGACGCGTCGGTGATGCGTTCTGGGGATTCGAACTCGACGCCGCCGACGGTGGCGACGCCGTGGTCCCCGACATCGTGGTGATGGGAAAGCCGATCGGGAACGGTCACCCGATGGGAGCGGTGGTGACGACCCGCGCGATCGCCGACGCCTTCGCCAACGGGATGGAGTTCTTCTCGACCTTCGGCGGGAATCCGGTCAGCTGCGCCGTCGGCAGAACGGTCCTGGAAGTCATCGACGATGAAGCGCTCCAATCGCGTGCGGCCACCCTTGGAAGGCGGTTTCTCGAGGGTCTTCGAGATCTTCAGGCCCGGCACGAATCGATCGGTGATGTTCGCGGTCGGGGGCTGTTCCTCGGCATCGAATTCGTCCGCGATCGAACCAGCCGGGTACCCGCGGCGGACGTCGCGGATACCGTGGTGCAGTCGATGAAGCGAAACGGCGTGCTCCTTTCCACCGACGGACCGGCGCACAACGTGATCAAGATCAAGCCGCCGATGGTGATCGAACTCGAGGACGTGGAGATGACGATCCGGCTGCTGGACGATGTCCTGCGAGATGCGATCGCCTGAATGCGGTTCACGCAGCCGACGCACTGGTCGCCTGATCCTGTAAGTCCGCTTCGCCGTGGGATTCGCAGGACCGAAGAGAAACGGAGATCCACCATGATCGTCACCGTCGCCAGCCTTTCGATCTGCGTCGTTCTCCAGACCGCCGGCGAACCGCCGCGTTTCGCGCCGCCGATGCCGATTCGAGCGGGCGACGCACTCATCGACGTCACCACCGGCCACGCGGCGCCCTACGTGATCGACTTCGACGGCGACGGCGTTCGCGATCTCCTGGTGGGCGAATTCGGCGTTGAGCCGTTCGTGGGCGAGACCACCGGCGAGGCGGGTCCCGGACATCCCTGGGTCGCGGGCAAGCTTCGTTTCTATCCCAATCACGGGACCGATCACGAACCGCGTTACGAGGACTTCACCTACGTCCGGGCGGGCGAACGCGATGCACAGGTTCCGATCACCTGTTGCGTGAGTTTCGTCCCGCAGTTCATCGATTTCACCGGTGACGGGATCGACGATCTCGTCTCCGGCTCCTATCCCGGCGACATCTACTTCTTCACGGGGAAAGGCGGCGGTGAATTCGAGACACCGGTGCTTCAGCGGAACGTCGATGGCGGTCCGGCGCACGCCACCCAGGTCCACGAGGGCGAGCGGCATCCGGTGCATTCCATCACCGCCGAACTCCACGACATGGACGGGGACGGCGATCTCGACCTGGTGGTGGGATCCCGACTCGAAGGCTGCCACCTGATCGAGAACGTCGGCACCGATGGGCGGATGACCTGGGCGGCATCGAGTACGCGAATGACGACCGACGGGGGCGCCCCGATCGGTGGTTGGAACTACGGGTCCAACGTGCACTTCGCGGACTGGGACGGCGATGGGATCAGCGACATCGTGGTGGGCTCGGAAGACGGTGGCGTGTTCTGGCACCGGAACGTCGGTCGGGAGGGCGCACCGATCTTCGACGCCATGCAGGTGCTGATTCCAAAGATGCCGATGGGCGAGAAGTTTCTCAAGCTTGCCTCACCGATGGGCCCGTCCTGGCGGGTGAAGGTGCATGTCGTCGACTACGACGGGGACGGGCGCCGCGACCTTCTGGTGGGTGACTTCGGCGCTCGACACACTCGCCGCCGCACGCTCGATGTCGATGAGAAGGCGGAGGTCCGGTCGCTCGACGAGGAAATGGACGCCTTGTTCGCGAAGCAGAAGTTCGACGCCGAGGATGAAGCGCGAATCGGGGCGATTCAGGATCGCATGGGGGAACTGGAGACCCACGACGACCACACCACCGGCTACGTGTGGTTCTTTCGTCGATTGCCTTCCACAGCCGCCCGCGGGATCCCGACGCCGGTCGAGTCGGTGACGGATCGGACCGACGGTGACGACGCCGTCCGGCTTCGCGCTCACGGCGACCGCCTCGAGGTAGATCGCCCCTTTCCGATCACGGTCGTGATCACGGTTCCGGATGGCTGGGCGGCGTCCGGCAACCGGGACGCGGTCGCCGCCGCCGGGGTGGTGGGCCTGCCGGCATCGATCGAATGGACCCTGCCCGAAGGTTGCCGGATCGGGAGTTGCACCTGGCAGGATGCGGATCACGATGCCCTCTACGAGGGCACCTTCGCCGTCGAGGTGGTCATCGACGCCACAGGCCTCGTGGATCCCGGGCGATCTCGACGGGAGTCGATCGTCGCCAGGGTCAGGTATCAGCGGTGCGACAAGAAGAGCGGCGTCTGCATCCTTGACTCAGATGAGATCCGGATGCCGGTTTCGATCGACGGTTGACGACCCTGTCGTGTCGCCGGCGGCACGCCGACAGTTCGGTGGGGTCACGGCAGCTCGCGAATCCGCAGACCGCGGAAATCGATCGGCGAGCCTTCGCTTTCGAGCGCCAGATATCCGGTCGCGGGCGAGCACTGGTTGCCACCGGAGACTTCGACGCCGTTCACCCAGAGGCGGACTTCACCGTTGATCGCCCGGATGTAGTAGTGGTTCCACTCGCCGGTGTCCCGGGTCGTCTCCTGGGTGGGAAAGCTCCGTCGCTTGTTGGGTGCCATCGGTGCGAAGGGCTTCATGGTCGACGCGCCGACCGGGAAGACGTCGCCGTGGCAGGTGAACCAGTTGGCCTTGTTGCCACCCTTTTCGTACGCGGCCTTGTAGCCGAGGTCGAGCACCTGGACCTCGATGCCTTCGGGGAGGCCGGGCCCCTTCAGCCGGTCCATCGACTCGATCGGCGACCAGAGGAAGATGCCGGAGTTGCCGGCGTCGCGAAGATGCCGCCACTCGCAGACGAGTTCGAAGTTCGTGTACGGCTTCACGGATCGGATGACGCTGACCGGATCGCCGGTGCACGCGACGGCATTGCCGGTCCACGCCCAGGTGTCGGGTTTGCCGTTGACGTTCTGGAAGTCGGCTTCGCCGAGATCTCGGAACCCGGGCTCGGTGCCGTCGATCAGTGCCCGAGGGGGCGTCTTCGTCGGATCATCGGGGGCGGCGGCGGGCGGTTCGACCGTGATGCTCGTGGTGTCGACCGTGGCGGCGAGCGCCATCGTCGAGGTCACGGTGAGAAGAAGGAGGGGGATCGAAGATCGGAGCATCGGAGAGGCCTCTCGGTCGCGATTGAAAAGAAGGTGTTCCGGATCGTTGTACCAATTCGGGGTCTGTTTCGAATGGTGATCGCGGCACGCTGGTGCACCGGGATCGGGAGGCCGATTGGCGTTTTGGTGAGGTTGATGCGAGTTCCGATTGCGCTTGATGCCCGATCCCAATCCGCTTGAATCGGAATTCTGCTTGCAATCGGCTCGGGAGATGCCATTCTGAGAAGGTACTAACAAACGTTTGGAAAAACCCGGCGAAGAGCGGCCAGGTCAACCACGAAAGGGTCTTCTGCAGGACCGTGACTTCTCCCACGGATCCAACTTGCTTTAGAGTTATCGGGCATCCGGGGGTGAGAGAGTCTGACGTCGGGGCAAGGCAGAAGAAAAACAGGGTGGGCACTCGCGGGAGTGCCCACCCTTGTTCTTTTTTCTTGGTTCTTGAACCGGGTTCATCTGGCGGGGAACCCGGTCGGTTGACCGTCCAAGACCCGCTGCACGCCTTGAAACCGCCGATCGGGCTTGTTCACGGGACCTCCGACGGGCCTCGTGGCCTCGCCTCAGACCTCGAACCGGTCGGTGATCAGGTCGCGGATCGCTCTCCGGACGTGCTGCCGGCACCGTGTTTCGAGCCCGAGGGTCATGGAATCGTCATGGGTCGCGATGGCATTCGCCAGGGCGGCCGCGCCGACCCGGATGAGCGGTGCCCGGGGTACCCGGAAGGGACGTTGCTTCGACATCCAGAACGCCGTGGAGGTGACGATCTCGAAGTGGTCATCGACGGTGGGAGTGGCCATGCTCTTCAATTCGCCGCGATCGGCGTTCCGATGCAGCGGAGTCATCGCTGACTTCGCTTTCGGGAGATCGTTGGCCGGGAATCGGACTTCGCGGACCGGCGACGTGGGGCGAGTTTCCAAGAGGACGGGGATCTGGCACCCTATGAAGGCGATCGGAGGCGTCCGTCGGGTCGCATCTTGATGATTCAACCGGAGTCCAACATGCCACGTGCCCGTAATCGTTCGTTCATCGTCCCGGTGATGCTCCTCCTGATGGGTGTTCTGATCTCGCCGCCGGCGTCCGGCAAGGAGCTCGAGAAGCCGGCGTCGTGGGACGAGTTCGCCGCGTACGTCGTCGATGGCGGCGATCTCGGCATGTGGGAGAGTTCCGGCGTCACCACCGACGTCTGGAAGACCCTGCCCGCGGGGATCAAGTACCGCTACCGAGCGCAGGTGAGCCTCGACGAATCCGGTCGACAGTTGGTGCGGACGTTCACCTACGTCGACGAGCAGGGCAAGTTGCTGTCTTCGGGTTCCGAGACGATCGTCTGGGATGCGAAGTCGGGGGTGCCGGTGAAGGCGTTGAGCGGTATCGACGAGGGACGCCCGTGGTCCGCGTCGGGGCGAATGGTCGGCCTCGACGACTCGAAGACGGTCTTCTCCTCCGAGGAGACCGGTGGTGGCAAGACCTACGAGCTGCTGACGACCGTGGAACGCACCGGCGAGAACACGCGGCGACGAACGGTCGCGCGGGCGGACGGTCAGGAGACCCCCTTCGTCCAGGAATTCACGCGGGTGAATCACTTCGTCGAGGCGCTCGCAGGCTGGGATCCCACCGGCACCTGGACCACCGACATGAGTGGCGTGGTCTTCGTGAACGAATCACGATGGAGCTCGGACCGGCGTTGCGTGACGACCACCGAGGGCATTCGACTACCCGATGGCTCCCTGAACGTGACCGGCAACGGCCTGATGTGGTTCGATCCGGTGGCCGGCGTGATTCGTCAGCGATACGTCTCGAACACGGGGATGATGCTCGAAGGCGAGGTCTTCACGATCTCGAAGACGCAGCTCGCGATGCGTTACGCGGGCGTCGACGCCGCGGGCATCCGGCTCGCGGCGATCGTCACCACGACGCGGAAGGACGACGCGTTGACCTCGACGTTCAGCGACATGACCTACGACGGCAAGGCCCGGACGCCGGCCTGGGCCCGACAGCCGATGGTCGCGACCCTCGACCGGAAGTGATCGTCGCGCCTCAGACGGTCCAGTGACCGAAGAGCAGTCCGAGATCGGCGCCGTCGACCCGGCCGTCGCCGTTGAGATCGCCGGGGCAGTCGGGTGTTCCGCACACGCCCCAGCTCGCGATCAGAAGACCGAGATCCGAGCCGCCGACCGCGCCGTCGCCGTCGAGATCACCGGGGACGTCGGCCGGTTCGCAATCGATCGAGTCGGCGTCGATCTTCATCAGGGCACCGGACGGCACGCAACCGGAGACGCCGTCGCTGAAGGTGACGGTGACCCGCTCCGTGCCCGGGTTCCAGGCGATGCGGGTCCGTACGCCGTCCTTCTCGAACACCGCGTAGTGGGGAGTGTCGGCGGTCACCGTCGGATCCACCCGGCCCCACGCCGCGAGCGAGGAGATCCACTGTCGGGTGTGGGGCCGCGATTCGCCGGGCTCCGGGGCGTAGGAGCGCGTTTCGAACTCGGTCATGGCGCCGGTGGGATCGCCGAGCGCCCATCCGCTCCAGAGGACGTCCTGCCACATGGTCGGGACGCCGCCGTTCCGCTGCAGCAGGTAGAGATGGTTGCGGCGCATCACGTTCGGCCAGCGGCCGAGGTGAAGGGAGCCGGTGGTGATCGGGAGGAGATTGATCCCGTGGATCTCCTCGGGGTTGTTGGTCCACCAGGTGGCGTAGTCGCCGCCGTTGCTCCAGACGATGCCGACCAGTGGATGCGGATAGTTCTCGGGGAAGACCGCGTCGTCCGCGTCGAACCAGTACTGGGCGATCGCTTCCGACTCGACCGCATGGAGATAGATCCCGAGGTCGCGGATCTCGTCGTTCCCGACCGTCGCGCCCCAGAGCGCCACCGCGGCCGCGAAGTTGATCGACTCCGAGGAGGATTCCTGGTTGTTCCCGTTCCCGAAGGCGCCGTGTCCGGAAGCGTGGGCGTGTCCGGCGTAGGGATCGAAGTTCCGCAGGAACGGAAAACGATCGTCGGACCGATCCCAGTTCGCGGCGTCGCGGATGAGCAGCTCCACCGCCCCGCCCCAGTCCGCCGCCCACGCCCGGTCACGTTCGGCGATCGACGCCGCGGCCCGGATCAGATAGCCGTAGTGGAAGTGATGGTCGTTCAGCTGGTAGGTCGAACCGTAGGCGTCCGGGTAACCGAACACCGACCCCCAGGTCGACTGGTAGGCGAGGAAGCGATCGTCGTTCGCCGACGAGACGTCGAACCAGTCCTCGAGTTCGGCCTTCATCTCGGCGAGGAGGCGATCCGCGGCCGGTTCGTCGCCGAGCTGCTCGGCGATCGGAAGGAGCATCGCGGCCCGTCCGAGCGACTTTCCGTTCCAGTACGTGTCGTTCCCCCCGATCAGGTCGGGGGCGGTCATCACCCCTGCCATCTCCTGCGCGAGTCGGGTCGGATCCGACTGCCCGAGGTCCGGGAGATTCGGAAGCAGGCCGTTGAACGGATGTCGGACCGTGAAGCTCGCGGTCGGGACGAGTTTCATCTCGCCGCGGCTGGTCGCCAGATCGGTGGGGAGATACGACTCGGGTTCGATCTCGGCGTGAAGCCACTGGTGGCGGAAGAGGGCGACGATCGGCGTGGCCCTGGTGTTCGGTTCGAGGATGAACTCGAATTCCGCCACCACTTCGGAGTTCGCCGCGTCGTAGGACCACGAGGCGCGGGAGTCGATCACCCTGGCATCCGCGGCCGCGAGGAACATCGCCCGCGTCTCGGCAGTCGCATCGGGAAGGCAGGCCACCGCGAAGGTGTCGTTCGGGACGAGCTGGTCGGTGATCAGCACGCCGTTGGCGTACTGCCAGGTCCGCTCCGGGGAGGCGTAGGCGGCGTAGACGTCGCCCGCGATCCGGAAGCACGCCTCACGCCCGGCGATCTCGATGAGTTCGAAGCCGAGGGACGTCCGCGGATCGATGACCGGTCGGCCGCCGTTGCTCTTGGCATAGACGAACGGCATCCCGTGTCCGAACGTCGCCTCGAGCGTGCGGCCGTCGTCGCTCCAGCGCGGGGTGACCGTCCAGTCGCCCACCGCGGCGACCGCGAACTGTCCTCCGGACAGGCCGCCGGTCGTGATGCGCATCGGCGCGTTGTCATAGCCGAAGGGGGTGGCGAAGGCGAAGGCGGTGTTCGTCGCTTCGGGCGGTCGACCGAGGAGAAGTCCGTCGGGCGAGGCCTGCATCGCGAGCGGCAGCGGGAACATCGGATTGCCGTAGGGATTGCCGGGGTACCGCTCCCAGAAGATCGAGGAGCACCAGTCGGCGGTGGAGGCGTGACCCTCGAAGTCCGCGGTCACGTTCGGCGCGACCGGGACCCCGTTGTTGTCGCAGGGGACGCCGCGTCCCTGGGGAACCGAGGCGTACCAGCTGGCGGCACCATCTTCGACGAGCTCCTGCGCCGTCGCGGCGGTGGACAGGGACAGGACGCCGATGGCGATTCGAACGGCGGTCGATCGCCGTCCGATACGGCTGGTCGGGCTCGGTGATCCGTGGGGTGGATGGTGCAACGCTGCGGTCTCGATGGGTCGGAATTGAAGGTCGCCGCCCCCTGGAACGCGGGTACGACGGAAGTCTCCACGATAGACGGGAGCGTGCCATTCCAAGTTCGCAATTCCCGGAATTCGAATCCCCAATCAAGACTCCGGAATCCGGATCTCGCGGTATCGGGCGCGACCTTCCTCGGAGGCGCGACGACCGGGCCGGCGCGATCCGGTCCCGGTGCCGTCATTCAAGGCGTGTCGGACGGTGGCGGTGCGGGCAGCGCGTCCGCGACGGCGCTGCTGCGACATTCGGCCTCGATGAACACTCGCTTCACGTCGGGATGGGCCTCGCGGATCTCGCGGGTCAGGCGATCGATCGCCTGCTCGACGTCGCCGGCCCGGAGTTCGTCCCGGAAGTCGACGCTGATGTTCAGCAGCACGAAGTTCGGTCCCATGTGGAGGGTGAGCACTTCGTTCACACTCACGATCGCATCGACCTCGGCGGCCCGGCTTCGCACGTCGGCGATGAGTTCCGGGTCGGCGGCTTCACCGATCAGAAGCGACTTCGTCCGCACCGCCATCCACACCGCGGTGAAGGCGAGAATCACGCCGATGCAGAGGGTGGCGATGCCGTCGAAGATCGGCATCTCGAGCCACTGGTTGAGGACCAGTCCGATGAAGGCGACGAACAGCCCGAGCATCGCCGCGGTGTCTTCGAAAAGCACCACGAAGGTGGTCGGGTCTTTCGAGGCCTGCACCGCCGCGGGCAGGGACCGTGGCCCCTGGAACCGGCGGAACTCCCGGTACGCGAGATACCAAGCGACGCCCTCGAAGAGCATCGCGAGGATCAGCACCACGTAGTTCACCATCGGGCTCGACACGGGCTCCGGATGCATGACCCGGTGGAAGCCCTCGTAGAGCGCGATCCCGGAGCCGAGCGCGAAGATCAGGATCGCCACCACGAACGACCAGAAGTAGATCTCCTTGCCGTGTCCGAAAGGATGCTGGTCGTCGGCGGGCGCTTGCGCCTTCTTGATTCCGAACAGCAGGAGGCCCTGGTTGCCGGTGTCCACCAGCGAGTGGATGCCCTCCGCCATCATCGCGGCCGAACCGGTGATGCCCGCGGCCACGAACTTGGTGATGGAGATGAGGCCGTTGCCGATCAGGGCGGCGTAGATGACGGTCTTGTTGCCGGATGCCATGCGGTCAGGGTACCGGTGGAGACACGGGGCGTGTCAGGAGCGGGGATTCAGGGGGCGAGGACCCGTCGGCTGGAGCGGGTCCGGAAGAAGTCGTTTTCGAAGCCCGTGGAGGGGGCTCACTTTCCTCGACGTCGCTTCTTGGAGCCGTTGGACTTCGGTGATCGGCCGGTCGACCGCGTCCGCGCCAGGCGTTC
>JAQWJM010000142.1:0-5226 GCA_029248335.1 Phycisphaerales bacterium | reverse complement strand
TCGGGTTCCGGCCGGACTCGCGCGCCGCGGGCGAACGGGGTGAATGCCGGGAGGATCACCTGGCCCGGTTCGATGACGAAGGCATGGGCGAGCACCCGGCGGGCGCCTTCGCCGAGCGAGAGCACCGGATGAAGATGACCGGCGAGGACCACGGGATCGCCGGCGTCGAAGTCCGCGTCGGTGGGCCTCGGATGATGCTGCAGCCGGAAGGGGCCGAGCCGACGTCCCTCGCCGTCGTCTTCGATTCGCCAGGAGCGCGGGATCGAGACGCCGGCATCGTGGTTTCCCCCGATCAGCGACATGGAAAGCGAGACCCGGCGACGCCACCGCGACATGAGTTCGATCACCGGATCCTCCATGCCTTCCTCGCAGTGGACGAGGTCGCCGAGGACGATGACCCGCTCCGCGCGGGTTCGCCGGATCGCGTTTTCGAAACGCTCGAGGGATTCTTCGGCGATCCCCTCCGGCATCGGGACCCCGAGCGACCGGTAGGTCTCCGCCTTGCCGAGATGGAGGTCGGCGACCAGCAGCGTTCCGCGTGCCGGAAGGAACAGCGCCCGCTCCGGCAGGAGCGTGAGGGTCTCACCGGCGAGTTCGATCGTGGCGTCGTCAGGCATCGGTCGCGAAGCGTAGCAGGAGGGATTCGCGTGGGCGGTCAATCCTCGTCCGACACCGATTCGGTTCGGGCGGTCTGGACCGCGACCATGTCGCGATAGTGCTCGCTCCGTTCGAGGAGTTCTTCGTGCGAACCGCTGGCGACGATGGTCCCGCCTTCGAGGATCACGATCAGGTCCGCGTGGCGGATGGTGCTCAGGCGGTGGGCGATCGCGAAGGTCGTGCGTCCCGCGAGCAGGTGATCGATCGACTGCTGGATCAGCCGCTCGCTGGCGGAGTCGAGGTTGCTGGTCGCTTCGTCGAGAATCAGGATCCGTGGGTCGGCGAGGATCGCCCGGGCGATGGCGAGCCGTTGGCGCTGGCCGCCGGACAGCCGGACGCCCCGCTCCCCGATCAGGGAGTCGAAGCCCGCCGGCGTCGCCTCGATGAATTCGAGCGCGTTCGCCGCGGCGGCGGCCTCGCGAATCGCCTCGGCGGTCGCGTCGCGACGGCCGAACGCGATGTTCTCGCCGATGGTGCCGTCGAAGAGGAACACTTCCTGTTCGACGATGCCCAGCAGCGAGCGGTAGCTTTCGAGCTCGAAATCCCGAAGGTCCACGCCATCGAGCATGATCGAACCCGCATCCGGATCCTGGAAGCGGGCGATCAGGTTGCAGAGGGTGGTCTTGCCGGCGCCGGAGGCTCCGATGAAGGCGATCAGCTGGCCCGGCTCGGCGACGAATTCGACGTCGTGAAGCACGGGTTGGTCGGTCCCCGGGTAGGAGAATCCGAGTCCTCGGACCTCGATCCGGCCCGAGACATCCTCCGCGTCGATCGAGCGGGCCGAGTCTCGATCCGGCATCTCGACGGGTTCCTCGAGGAGGTCGATGATGCGATCGAGGCCGGCGAGATTGGTCTGCAGGTTCGTGGCGGTCGCGGCCAGCGTCTCGACCGGTCCGAGGAGCATGATGAGGTAGGTCAGGAACATGACCAGATCGCCGGTCGTGATCTCGCCGTCGATCACCTGGAGCCCGCCGTAGAGCAGGAGGCCGGTGGTCGCGAGGGGGATCGCGATCGCCCACGCGAGTTCGGTGATCCGCGACCACCACCAGATGTTGATGGCCTGGCGGGCCATGAGGTTGTTCCCACGGACGAAACGGCCCGACTCGCCGCGACTCCGGCCGAACGCCCGAACCACGCGGATGCCGCCGAAGACCTCGGTCGCATGGGAGTCGACCTGTGACCGGAGCAGTCGGTGATCACGGTGGAGCGGACGGATCCGTCCGATCCAGGTTCGATGGGTGATCCAGACCATCGGCAACAGGAAGATCGCCCCCATCAGGAGTCGCCAGTCGGTGAACGCGAGGATCACCAGGCTTCCCAGCAGCTGGACGATCGCCCGCGACGGGTTGTAGATGAGTCCGAAGATCAGCTCCGCGACGCCGCCCGCATCGTCGCGAAGCATGCTCGCGACCCCGCCCGAGCGGAGGTCATGGATGCGTTGGAGCGGAAACCGGATGATGTGGTCGAGGACCTTCCGGCGGACGTCGACGGCGAGCAGCCGCGTCGCCTTCGTGGCGAGCCATCGCCCGCTCAGACCGATGGCGACCGCGAGGAACGAGATCACGACCATCGCGATCGCGATCGCGATGAGCAGCCGACGTGGATCGCTGAGATCCCACCAGGCGGGCAGCCACGACGTCACGGTCTCCGGCAGCCCGGTTCCGGTGAAGGCGTAGTCGATCGCGATCTTGGTGGCCGCCGGGGTGATCAGTTTCAGCCCGGTCGCGATGGTCAGCGTGCAGAGCGAGATCAGAATCGGTCCGCGATGGCGACCGAGCATCTTGAAGAACGTTCGGAGAAGGTCGACGGCGCCGCGCGATCGCTTGAGGGAGCGAACCTCTCCCATCCGGCTCACCGACGTCTGTTCGGACTTCGGCCGATTCCGGCGACGTCTGAGCAGATCGAGGTACGCACGAAACCGGCGACTGCTGGAGCCGATTCGCAGCAGGGGATCCTCGGCGAAATCCGGGTCTTCGGTGTCGGGGCCTCGATGTTTCATGCGGACGGCGCCACTCCGACGGACTTGCCGGATCTTCCATCGCCTCGAACGGTCATCGGGACCAGGTCGCCGGTGTCGACGCGTCGTCGTCTTCGGATCTCGGGATTGCCGAGCTGGCCGCAGGCGGCCATGACGTCGCGACCCTTGGTGCCGCGTCGCTTGGTGAACTGCCCGTTCTCGATCGCCCGATCCGTGAAGCGGCTGACCGAGGGTTCGCTGGGCGCCGGCCAGGGCGAATCGCGGCGGGGGTTGTACGGGATGACGTTGAGCGAGCAGCGAAGCGGACGGAGGTACTCGCAGACCTCGTCGCAGTGTTCGAGACCGTCGTTCACCCCGGGGATGAGCACGTACTCCACGCAGATCGCGGACTTGGGTCGTCCCGGCCAGCCGAGCATCGCGTCCATCAGATCGTCCATCGGCCAGGCACGGTCGACGGGCATGATCTCGGCGCGGATCACGTCGTTGGGCGCGTTGAGGCTCACGGCGAGATTGAGGCGGTGGAACCCCGGCTCCGCGGCGAGGTCGCCGAGCCGACGGATGCCGTCCGGATTGCCCACCGTCGACACGGAGATGTTCGACGCCGGGACCGCCGGGCCGTCGTGGTCGGCCAGCACGCGGATCGCGGGGATCACCGCGTCGAGGTTGTCGGTGGGCTCGCCCATCCCCATGAAGACGATGTTCTTCGGTCGATGGCCGATCCGGTGGGCGGCCGCGTGCCATTGCGCCACGATGTCGGACGTCTCGAGATTCCGGAGGAGGCCCATCTGGGCGGTCTCGCAGAATCGACACCCCATCGCACAGCCGATCTGGCTCGAGACGCAGAGCGTCCGCGTGACGGTGCCGTCCCGGCGTCGCATCGGAATCAGGACCGACTCGGTCTCGAGGTCCCCGGGCAGGGTGAGGGTGAACTTGATCGTCTCGCCCTCGATCTCGCGGCGGCCGATCGGGTGGACGGTCGACAGGTCGCCGTCCGTGACCTCACCGTCGCGATGAAAGCGTCGGTAGGCCGCGCGTGCGGACCCCCGGCCCACGGCTCGGGATTCCACCGCGGCCGTGACGTAGTCCTCGGCGGTGCAGCCGAGCGGGTCGGGATGTTGTGGGGTGGGGGCCTGCATCGTGTCGGGTCGGAAGGACGGAGCGGTCAGGGTATCACGCCGACGGTCCTCATTCTCGGGAAGTGAGGCCATCAAACGACTATCATTCGAGGCCGCCGGTAATCCGGCCCCGAACGATCTCAACCCCGGTTCGACCAGAGGATCACGACCGATGCACATGAAGCACAGTGACGAGGCACACGGCCCCCCGGTCGTCCCCGTGAAGTTCATTCTCGAGGACCCCGAGGGGCTCACGAGCACCGAGCAGACCGAATGGGACCTCATGGGCGGGGAGGGTGAGAACCTGCTCGAGCTCGCGGTCGAGAACGGCATCAACATCGAGCATGCCTGCGGCGGCGTCTGCGCCTGCTCGACTTGCCACGTGTACGTGGAGCAGGGAATGGACGAGGTGAGCGAGAGCGACGAGGACGAGGAAGACCGGGTCGAAGAGGCCCCGGGCCTCCAGATCGACAGTCGACTCGCCTGCCAGTGCCGGATCGAGGGCAAGGGCCCCATCACGGTCCGAGTCCCCGCGTGGAACCGGAACGCGGTGAAGGAAATCCCGCACTGAGCGGATTCGGGCGATCGGTGGTCGGTTGCGATCCTCCGGATCGAATCACTGAATCACCGAAGCGGAGTCCTCGAAGTTCCGAATGCTAAAGTAGGCGAGGACTTCATGGATTCCCCGAAGCGCAAATCAACGCGAAACGGCCCTCGAGGGCCCGTGGTGACCAGCGGGCTCCGCTGGTGGCTTCGCGTGGTGCTGCTGCTCTTCGGCATTCTCTGCATCGACAGCCTCTACCTCGCCGCGACCGACCTCGCCGCGTGGTTCTCCGGCGCATCGCGCGAGAACGGGATCTATCTCTGGGCGTTCCTCGTCCACCTCGTCCTGGGGCTGCTGATCCTGGTGCCTTTCGTGGTCTACGGAATCGGGCACGCTCGGCGCGGACGCTTCCGTCCCAATCGCCGCGCCGTCGCGGTCGGGTGGGGGCTGCTCTGGATCGGCGTGGCGTTGCTGGTGACGGGCGTGGCGCTGGTCCGCGTCGAGGTCTTCGGCATCCGATTCGGAATCGATGCGCCAGCGGTTCGATCCGTGATCTTCTGGGTGCATGCGGCGAGTCCACTGGTCGCCATCTGGTTGTTCATCCTCCATCGGCTGGTGGGCCCGCGATTGCGTTGGACCGGGGGGCTCGCGTGGGGCGTCGGCGGGGTCGTGACCGCGTCGCTCGCGTTCGCCGTCTCCACCGGGACGCCGGTGAAACGCTCGCCGCTGGATGTCCCCGTGGCCCTCGCGACCTCCTCGACGCCGGCGTTCGCACCATCGCTGCTGGAGACGGCCCACGGCGGAACGATTCCCACCGAGCATCTGCTCGGCAACGAACACTGCATCGAGTGTCACGCCGATGCGCACGCCCAGTGGGCCGATTCCGTCCACGCGTCGAGTTCCTTCAACAATCCCCTCTACGCCTTCAGCGT
>JAQWJM010000140.1:0-12868 GCA_029248335.1 Phycisphaerales bacterium | reverse complement strand
GAGGACCGCGCCCGGGATCGACACGAGCAGGATCGACACGAGCAGGATCATCAGGGACCTCGGCGTCGGGCCGGCGAGGATCGGGCTTGGCGGCGGATCGGCCTTCAGACGACCGGGACGAGAATGGGCTGGCTGTTCGGGCAACGACTTGATCACCTTCCCGTCGGCGGTCGCCGACGACCCGATTGTATCGGTGCGACCCGACCGCGATTCCGTTCGTCGTGATCCGCCGCTCGGGTACGCTGCGGCGATGTCCACCGCTCAAGAGCCCGTCCGCGAAGCGAATTTCGACTCCATCGTGGGACCGACCCACAACTACGCCGGCCTGAGCCCGGGCAACGTCGCGAGTTCGACGAACTCCGGGGAGGTCTCCCGCCCCCGGGAAGCGGCGCTTCAGGGGCTCGCGAAGATGCGGGCCCTCGCGGAGATGGGCCTGCTCCAGGGCTGGCTGCCGCCGCATCCGCGGCCGGCGCTCGACGTGCTGCGGGAGGCGGGATTCGACGGGGACGAGGCCACCATGGTCGCCCGGGCGGCGACCGAGGCCCCCCACCTCCTCGCTCGTGCGACCTCCTCGTCGTTCATGTGGGCCGCGAACGCCGCGACCGTCGCCCCCGCGCCGGACACCGAGGACGGACGACTCCACCTCGCCGTGGCGAATCTCCACACCATGCCGCATCGCCGGATCGAGGCGCCGACCACGGAACGGATTCTGCGACGGGTGTTCGCGGACGAATCCCGGATGGCCGTCCACGGCGCGATCGACGGCCCCGGACTCACCGACGAGGGCGCGGCGAACCATACCCGCCTCTCGAGCGGTGACGGGCCGGGCACCCACTTCTTCGTCTACGGCGGCCGGGCGGACTCCGAGGTGGGCCCGCGGCGGTACGTTGCGCGGCAGACCCTCGCGGCGTCTCGGGCGGTGGCCGACGTGCTCCGGGTCCCGGAAGCGAATTGCGTCTACGCGCAGCAGCATCCGGACGCGATCGACGCCGGCGTCTTCCACAACGACGTGATCTCGGTGGGCAACGAGAACGTGCTCCTTCACCACGAGTCGGCGTTCCTCGATCCCGATCGCACCCTCGCCGAACTCGACCGACGACTCGACGACCGATTGATCTCTATCCGGGTGCCCGCCGAACGCGTGCCGCTGGAGGATGCGGTCCGGTCCTATCTCTTCAACTCCCAGCTCGTGACGCTTCCGGACGGATCGATGGCCCTCGTCTGTCCCGGCGAGTGCCGCGACTCGGCCGCGGTGTCCTCGTACCTCGACGATCTCGTCGGCGATGATTCGAACCCCGTCGCCGCCGTCCACGTCTTCGATCTTCGCCAGTCGATGCGGAACGGTGGCGGCCCGGCATGCCTCCGGCTTCGCGTCGGCCTCCGCGCAGGCGACGTCGATGGGGTGCACCACGCGTGCCTCTACACCGAAGCGCGGTACCACCGACTCGTCGAGTGGGTGGAGCGGTGGTATCCGGAGGAACTCGCGGCGTCGGAGCTCGCGGATCCCGTCCGCCTGACATCCGCCCGGGACGCCCTCGACGAACTCACGGGCATCCTCGAACTCCCGGGCCTCTACGACTTCCAGCGGTGAGGTCCGACCCGGCTGCGGTACCGGCCCTCGCCCCGCGGGTCAGCCTTCGCCGTCTTCGGGTCGCATCAGCGGGAACGCGATCACCTCGCGGATCGACGACTGCCCGGTGAGCAGCATCACGATGCGATCGACCCCGAGTCCGAGACCGCCCGCCGGCGGCATGCCGACCCGAAGGGCCTCGATGAAGTCCTCGTCGAGATTTCGGAACGCCTGTTCCTCGTCGTCGGCCCCGGCCAGCTGCTCGGTGAACTTCGCGAGCTGCACGTCGGGGTCGTTGAGTTCGGTGTACGCCGGACCGACCTCCATCCCCGCGACGAAGACGTCCCATCGCTCCGCGAGATCGGGATCGTCCCGATCCGGACGGGTGAGCGGGCTCACCGCGGACGGATATCCGGTCACGAAGGTCGGCCGCGCCGGATCGATCAGCGGCTCCGCGACCTCCTCGAAGAGTTCGTTGACCGCGAACCAGTGGTCCATGCCCTCCGCCTTGTGCAGGCCGAGTTCGGCGACCTTCGCCCGCACCGCCTCCTCGTCACGCATGTCGAAGCCGGTCGCCCGCTCGAAGAGTTCACCGTAGGTGACGCGCTCGAAGGGTCGACTCCAGTCGATCTTGAGTTCGCCGAAGGGAAGCACCGGCGACTCCGGTCCCCCGTCGACCGACTCGTCGCCACGAGCGCGACGATCCTCGGCGGCCCGGCAGGCGAGTTCGTGCAGGAGGGACTCGGTCAGTTCGAGCATCGTCCAGCAGTCGCCGAACGCCTCGTAGACCTCCATCGCGGTGAATTCGGGATTGTGGGTCCGGTCGACGCCTTCGTTCCGGAAGTTGCGGTTGATCTCGAAGACCCGGGGCAGTCCGCCGACCAGAAGCCGCTTGAGATAGAGCTCCGGCGCGATCCGCATCGAGAGTTCGATGTCCAGCGCGTTGTGGTGGGTCGTGAAGGGACGGGCGGCGGCGCCACCCGCCATCGACTGGAGCATCGGCGTCTCGACCTCGAGGAACGCGCGATCCTCCATGAAGCGACGCATGCGGGAGATGATCCGGGATCGATCCTGCAGGACCTGGATCGCATCGGGATTCGCGTGGAGGTCGACATAGCGTCGCCGGAAGCGGATCTCGGGATCGGAGAGACCGTGCCACTTCTCCGGTGGCGGCGTGAGGCTCTTCGCGTGCATCTCCATCCGGTCCGCCCAGACGCAGATCTCGCCACGCTTGGTGCGCCCCATCGGTCCCCCCGCGACCACCACGTCGCCGTAGTCGAGCTTCTTGGCGAGCCGGAAGACCTCCGGGCCGCAATCCGCCTTCGAGAGACTCACCTGGAGATCACCGGTGTGATCACGGAGCCGGAGGAACACCAGCTTGCCGATGTCTCGATGCTGCATGACGCGACCGGAGACCAGCACCACCGGTCGCGGATCCTCGGACGCCGTCTCCGCCTCCACGGCGGCGGCGTGCGCCTCGTGCGCCGCCTCGTCGAAGGCGTCGCGGGCGGTGGCGAGATCGACGAGTCCCTCGACCCGGCTCCCGTACGGCTGCACGCCGAGCTCCTCGCGGAGGAAGGCGAGTTTCCGGCGGCGGGCCGCGACCAGGTCTCGGAGATCCGCCTCGCTCGGCGGGTCGGTGGCTTCGGTACGGCTCGAAACGTTCGGGGGGGTTTCGCTCACGGCGTGCCTCGTTGGGCGGAACGGTGCGGGAGGTGATCGAGCCGACGTCGCGGGACTCGTTCAACGGATCGCGACATCGTACCGATTCCCCGCGGCGGTCGATTCCGGTCCCCCACGCCTCGTCCTTCCCGGGCCCGTTCAGCTGATCGGAAGATTCAGCGACGGCGGCTCGTAGCCGACGATGGACTGGAACCGTGCGCGGAACTCGTCGGTGTTGATGTCGGAGGACGCCGCGAGCCGGGCGAGGATCACCGGATCCTCGAGGTCGTCGCGGCGGATCCGGATCATGTACCGCCGGGCGATGGCGTATCGCGTCGATTCGATGTCGACCAGTCGCACCTGCATCCGGTTGGTTCTCGAATCGAGCATCTCCTCCAGCGGAACCGGAACGAAACGCCCGCCCTGCATCGACACCAGCGCTCCACTGCCGCCTTCGATCAGGAACTTCGCGGCGGCGTACCCGAGATCCCGGCAGTACTCGAGGTCCGCCGGCACCGGATCGGCGCACCGGAGTTCGTAACCGATGTTCTTCTCGACGAGGGTGCAGTCGATCCCGAGCTTCTCGAGTTCCGTCCGGACCAGTCGCTTCAGCTCCCGTCCGAAGTCCAGTTCCGCCAGCCGGACGTGTCCGTGGGCGTCCCGTTCGATGACGCCGAGCTGGTTGAGGTCTTCGGGATCGACCGAAAGCGCCGCCCCCTCCGCGATCACCGCGACGCCGTCGTCCCGACCGTCGAGCCGACGCTTGATGATCGCGCCGACCAGGGTGTCGACCAGCATCGACAGCGGCACCGTCTCGCCGCGGAACTCCTCGGGGACGATGGTGAGCGTCGCCCCCGCCGCCTTCCCGATGCCGAGCGCGAGATGTCCGGCGGTGCGTCCCATCGCGATCACCACGTACCAGCGACGCGTGGTCTTCGCGTCGGTCATGAGGTTCCGCACGATGTCCACGCCGACCGCCCGGGCGGTCTGGTAGCCGAAGGTGTCGATCTCGGGAGGCAGATCGAGGTCGTTGTCGATGGTCTTGGGAACGTGGGCGACCGCGATTCGGCCCTTCGCCCGTTCGCTGACCCGGTAGGCCGAGTACGCGGTGTCGTCGCCGCCGATGGTGACGAGTTTGTCGATGCCCCGGGCCTCGAGACTCGCGATCACGCGTTCGAGGTCCTCCTCGCGGCGAGTCGGATTCGCCCGGGCGATCCCCAGCATCGAACCACCTCGGTAGTGCATCCGACTGACGTCCTCGATCTCGAGCGGCCGGATCGCGTCCGGATCGCCCACCATCAGTTTCGAGAAACCGTCCATCAGACCGAACACCGGAAGTCCTTCGAGCCTCGCTCGGATGGTCGCCGCGGCGATCACCGCGTTGATTCCCGGAGCGGGGCCGCCGCCCGCGAGAATGCCGAGCCCTCCGAGACCTCGATGGCTGTCGGTCGTCATTTGAACGTGCCCCTTCGTTGATTCAACCTGTCCGCGAGTCGGCCGAACCGGCCGAGTCAGAGACTGTATCCGAGGCGGATCGATGACATCGCTTTCTGGATTCCGCGATTCGGACGATCGCTTCCAACCTCGCGACGATATCCTGACCCCCCATGGAACCGGTTGTTTTTCTCGATCGTGACAACACCCTCATCGCCAACGACGGCGACCTCGGTGATCCCGCCCGGGTGACGCTTCTCGACGGCGTCCCCGAAGGCCTTCGACGCCTCCGCGATGCCGGATACCGGCTCGTGGTCGTGACCAATCAGGGGGGCGTCGCCCGTGGACGATACGAGGAGGAGGATGTCGATCGGGTCCATCGGGAGATCGCGGGCCTCGTCGACCTGGCGGCCGATCGACGCGGCCTGGTCGACCGGTTCTATTACTGCCCGTTCCACCCCGAAGCGGTGATCGACGCCTATCGCCGGGAACATCCCTGGCGAAAGCCCCAGCCCGGCATGCTCCTGCAGGCCAGCCGGGACCTCGGCATCGATCTTCGAAGCAGTTGGATGGTGGGCGACCAGCCACGGGACGTGCAGGCGGGCTCGGCCGCGGGATGCCGGACGATTCTCATCGGCCCCGGCCGGGAAGCCGACGGGGAGGCCTCCCCCACCGCGATCGCGAACGATTTCACCGACGCCGTCGACATCGTCCTCGCGTCGGGCAGGCCCCAGCGGGCACGCGGCGAGTCGAGCAACGAACTCGCGCAACTGCGACGGGCGATCGAGGACCTCAACGAGACGACCCGCCCGCGGGGCACGGGAACCGCGCGGATGATCGGCGCGGGCCTGATGATCGTCGCGCCGCTCCCGTTCGTCGCGGGACTGATCTTCCTCGACGAGCCACAGACGTTCTTCGCATGGATGCTGGTGACCGTCGTGGTCATGCTCGCCGCGATCGGATGCCTGCTGCTGGAGCGGCGATGAGCGATCCCGGCATCGCGAGGGCCTCGCTCGCGAGCCACCCGGACGCCGACCTCGAGGATCCCCGCATTCCCGAGACGATCGTGGCCGCAGCCAAGGGCATCGCGGAACGCACCGGCGTCGAACTGGTCGAGATCGAGTGGCGATCCGGCACGCTGGCGGTCGGGGTGCGCGGGCCCGAGATCACCGCGATCGGACTGCTGGCGGAGCTCCGTCGGTCGACGGATCGCTGGCATCGGGATCACGGGGGCGGCCCGCTCTGGCTGGACGGAAGCGGCGACCGGGATCTCGACGCTTGAAGTCCGATCCCATCGATCTCACGGCGATTCGACGCCTCGGCATCCTGATGCCGAACTGGCTGGGCGATGCGGTGATGGCGGAACCCACGATTCGAGCGATCGCCGGCGCGGCACCGCACCTGGAGATCGTGGGCTTCGGAAAACCCGCCACCCTCGCGATGCTGGATGGACATCCCGCGATCGCGGAAGCGATCCCGCTCCGCGACGGAGGCCTTCTCGGCCCGGTCGCCGCCGGCCGTGAAGTCCGACGCCACGCCCTCGACGCCCTGCTGCTTCTCCGGGGGAGTTTCCGCTCCGGCCTCGTCGGTCGATGCGCCGGGATCCGGCCGACCATCGGGTACGCCCGGGACGGCCGCGGCTCACTCCTCTCGCATCCGGTGCCGGCCGCGCGACGCGATGGCCCCCGACCGACCGTCGACGACTACGCGATGCTGGCCACGACCGCCTTCGACATCACGGTCGAGGATCGTCTTCCACGCCTCGAGACGACCCCCGCCGAACGGACCGCTGCCGACGCGCTCCTCGACGGCATCGACGGCATCGACAGACAGTGCGTCGCGTTCGTGGTGGGCGGGAGCAAGATCCCGAAGCGATGGCCGGTCGAACGATTCGTCGAACTCGCGCGCCGACTTCCACCGGAGATCGAAAACGTCCTGCTGCTCGGCGGTCCCGATGAACGCGAGCTGCTCGCGACCATCGCGCGCGATGCCGCCGGAAGCGAAGGTCCGGCGGTGATCGATCTCGCCGCGAGGGGCCTCGGCCTCGATTCACTTCGGGGCGTGATCGAGCGATGCCGGTTCATGGTCACCAACGACACCGGACCACGTCACCTCGCCGTCGCCCTCGGCGTTCCGACCATCGCCATCTTCGGGCCCACCGATCATCGCTGGACCACCCTGCCGAACGCCCGCGAGCGAATCGTCGTCGCACAGCCGTTTCTTCCGGAGGAACTCGTCGCCGACGACCACCCGAAGGCGTGTGCCGTCGATCGAATCCCGGTGGCCGATGTCCTGCACGCCGTTCAGGCGACGCTGGACGGACTCGATTCGGGGAACGGGGTATCGTCCCCCCCATGATCGAAGCAGCACAGGATTTCGGTTGGTACTGGTGGACCTGCTCGGCGCTCGCGTTTCTCGCCGGCAGCCTGCCCTTCGGAGTCATCATCGCACGCCGCCGGGGCGTGGACATCCGCAAGGAAGGCTCGGGAAACACCGGTGCCACGAACGTGGGCCGCGTCCTCGGTCGACGATTCGGGATCCTGTGCTTCCTGCTCGACGCGTTGAAGGGCGCGGTGCCCGTCCTCGTCGCCGGTTGGCTCGGCGGACTGCTCGGCGAGACATCGACCACGAACGCCGCCGCCTGGGGATGGCTGCTGGTCGCGGTGAGCGCCATCCTCGGACACTGCTTCTCACCCTGGATCGGCTTCCGGGGCGGCAAGGGCGTCGCGACCGGTTTCGGTGCGGTGCTGGCGATGTGGCCGGTGCTCACGGTTCCCGCACTCGCGGCATTCGTGGTCTGGGGGATCACGCTCGGACTCACCCGTCTCATGTCGCTCGCCAGCATGGCCGGGGCGATCGTGCTTCCCGCAACGGTGATCGCGATGACCATCGCGGGCGAAGGCGAGTCACTCGGACGCTCCATCCCCTATCTGGTGGTGACCGGTCTCATCGCGGTGTTCGTCGTCTTTCGGCACCGGAAGAACCTCGTCCGGATCCGCGCGGGATCCGAACCGAAGGTGACCGAATCGACGACGGAATCCGCCTCGTCCTGACGACGGAGCCCGATCTCACCGCGAGGGCGTTCTTCAGTTCCCGGCCTGATCGGCGAGATCCGCCGTCTCGATCACCGCGATCGGCACGACCAGCGTGCCGGCGTTCGTCGAGGACGCCGGCGTGGCCTCCGCGTGACGCGACCAGCTCGACCACGCATCGGCGTCGAAGGCGGCGCCCGGTCGATCGGTCTCGGCGGGCACCAGCCGGGTGGCGGCGCCCGCGCCGCGAGCCCCGAGGGTGCTCATCCGGGCGATCACGTTCGCGACCTCGCTTCGAGGAATCACCAGGGCGTAGCGAAATCCCCGCTCCGCGAGATCGATCCGCACCCGCGTCTCGGGCGCGTCGTCGATCATGCCGACGATCGGCGACGGCTGGAGGTCGCGTCCGCGACCACGCCGCGTGCCGACGACGTCCGGGTCGGCGGCCCGAGCGAGTCCGGCGGCGAGCCTCCGACCGGAGGCTTCGACGCTCTCGACCAACGTGAGGTTTCGAACCAGCACCGCGTCCATTTCGAGGGCGAGCGAGGCGAGACGGACCTCGAAGGTCTCGTCCTCGGCATCCCACGCGAGGGCCACGCCGAAAGACGCGAGATCGGTCTTCGTCGGATCCTCGATCGTCTGCTGGACGGGCGGCGTTCCTTCGCTCGACGACGTGATCGTCTCACCCGTGTTTCGGATCGGATCATCACCGCGGGCGAGCCGCGACTTCTCGACGACCGGCGCCTCCGGCTTCACCGACGGATCCGGGCGCGGTTGATCGACTTCGCTCGGGAGCCAGGCCAGCGGGTCGATGCCGCGCCAGTCGACTCGATCGACGATTTGAACGACCACGATGCCCGCCACCGCCGCGACCGCGATGCCCGCGGCGACCTGGATCAGCGGACGACGACGGTTGCGACGCCGTCGACGGGCGAGTTCCTCGACCGATTTCGACATCATGTCGGTCGGCTCGATGCCCTCCTGCGTCAGGAGGCCGTCGCCGATCAGTTCCCCTCGGGCGATCCGGGCCCGGAGCGGCGCCAGCAGGTCCGGGCCGGCCGACGTCATCGCCGCGGACTGCATGAGTTCGTGATCACGTCGCATCCGGACCAGTCGGGTCGCCGCGTCGGCGTCACCGTCCCGGACCGACGCGAGAAACGACTCGGACTCGTCCGGCGTCATCTCGCCTTCGACGAAACGAAGGAGATCGTCGGTGTCGAGGCCACCGAAGCCGAGGGCTTCGATCGCCGGATCGGAATTCGGGTCGAAATTGTCGAGGTCTTCGGAAGTCATCGTCGTTCACTCGTCCACGAAATCCACCACCTTGAAGCCCACCACCATGAAGCCCACGCCGCGGAACCTGCGGAAGACACCACCGATGCAGACCCTAACGCGAGGTGGCTTTCCACCGCCATCATGATCAAACTGATCAAACTGATCAGACTGATCTGACTGATCTGATGGATCCACCTGCCCCACACGACCTGACGGATCGTCGCCGGCGGCGCTCGACCCACCGACGCCCTCCTTACGAGAAGACCTCGGACTCACCACTCGCCGGACTTCGGATTTACGAGGTGCCCCGGGCCGGGGCGGATCGTCGGTCAGTCGCCGACGTGGCCCATGCGTCCGAGGGCCTCGCGAAGCGCGGCCCGGGCTCGGAACAATCGACTTTTCACGGTGCCGATCGGAGTTCCGAGCACCTCCGCGATGTCGCCGTAGTCGAGACCCTGAAGGTCCCGAAGGACCAGGATGGCCCTTGCCTGGAGATCCAGAAGGCCGAGTCCCGCCACGACCGATCGGTGGAGGTCGTTGGTTTCGATGCGGGTCGAGGGTTCCGGTTCCCTGCTTCGAAGCTCAAATCCAGAATCTCCCTCGGGCAGCCTCGCATGGCGGCGGAGTTTCTCCCGCCGGAGGTGCGAATAGACGCAATTCAGCGTCACCCGGACGCTCCAGGTGGTGAACCGGGCGCGTCCATCGAATCGCGGCAGCCCCTCGTACATCCGCATCATGGCGTCCTGTGCGACATCGGCCGCGGCCTCCGGACGGCCAAGCATGCGGAGGCAGAGGCCGTAGATTCGGCCTTGGGAACGCTGAAAGAGGGCGTCGAGGGCCGCTTCCGAGCCGTTTCGCCACGCCTCGATCAGTTCCTGATCGGGGTCGACGACCGGGTCATCGGTGCGGACGGCGCCCAGCACGCCTGATCGGCTCGGATCCGGATCCATGGCCGCATGCGTACCGCTCGCGTTGTTCGCAATCATTCCCGGGCGGGTCGGACGACTCCGCTCCGGCTGTTCATGTCGTGTTCGCGCTGCCTCGGACATGGATACCCGCTCACTCTGGTTTGGACGACGTTTCTTCGGTTCTGGATCGGACCCGCGACGAGGAGTCAAAGGCGTCGACGAACCGAAGCCCGATCGAACGAACGGAAAGGACCGTTCGAGACGCCGACTCGCCGGCGACACGCCACCCCGGGATTCACGAGGGGAGATAGCATCCCCTACGGCAACCAAACGAGTCTAGTTCCAAAACCGCAGGGAAACGAACAACAAGATGCAATCCGAGGGCAAGAAAACGGTTCCGGACGTTCATGGCGGCTATCGGTCCCCGCTGGAATCTCGAAATGCATCCGTCGAGATGCGGGAGATCTTCTCCAGCCGACGGAAGTTCGGATATTGGCGGCGGATCTGGGTGGCGCTCGCGGCATCCCAGCAGGAGCTCGGGCTGCCGATCGAATCCGCCCAGATCGACGCCCTCGAGCGGGCGATCGACGACATCGACTTCGATGCGGCCGCGGTCCATGAACGGAATCTCCGCCACGACGTCATGGCCCACGTGCACACCTTCGGGGACCGGGTCCCCGAAGCCGCCGGGATCATTCATCTCGGTGCGACCAGCCAGGACGTGGTGTGCAACGCGGATCTGATGATCCAGCGGGACGCCCTCAGGCTCACGGCGGGCAAGATCGCCAGCGTCGTCGACCGCCTCGGCCGCTTCGCCTCGACGCATCGGGATCTTCCGACGCTCGGCTTCACGCACTACCAGCCCGCGCAACCGACGACCGTCGGCAAGCGGGCGACGCTCTGGGCCCAGGACCTGCTCATCGGCCTGGAGGAGATCGAAGGCGTCCGCGACGGGCTCCGTCTGCGGGGCATGCGCGGTGCCACCGGGACCCAGGCATCGTTCCTCGGACTCCTCGATCGAGACCCCGACAAGGTCGCTCGACTGGAGCGATTGGTCGCCGAGCGATTGGATTGGCCCGTCGACGCCACCTGGGCGGTGAGCGGTCAGACCTACCCCCGTCTCGCGGATGCGCGGTTGCTGAACGCACTCGCCCTGGTCGCCGCCGCGATCCACAAATGCTGCAACGATCTCCGGCTGCTCGCCAACCTCAAGGAGGTCGAAGAGCCCTTCGAGGCCAATCAGATCGGCTCGAGCGCCATGGCGTACAAGCGGAATCCCATGCGGTGCGAGCGCGCGACGGGACTTTCCCGATTCGTGATGAACCTCGTGGGCAACGGACTCGACACCGCGGCGACGCAGTGGTTCGAGCGAACGCTCGACGACTCTTCCAATCGGCGACTGAGCATTCCCGAGGCCTTCCTCGCGCTCGATGGCGCCTTGGACATCATGGAGAACGTGACCAGCGGGCTCGTGGTTCACGAGCGGGTGGTCGAAGCCCATCTCGCCGCGGAACTCCCCTTCATGGCGACCGAGGATCTCATGCTGGAGGCCGCGAAGCGTGGTGGTGATCGCCAGCACCTCCACGAGGTGATTCGAACCGCGAGCATGGAAGCGGCCAGACGCATCAAGCACGAGGGGCACGACAACGACCTGCTCGACCGCTTGCGGGGAACGCCGGAGTTCGCCGCGGTACCGATCGACGATCTCATGGATCCGAAGCGATTCATCGGGCTCGCGCCGACCCAGGTCGATGCCTTCGTCGAGGATTGCATCGCGCCCGTTCGCGAGCGGTATGCCGAGGCGATCAGCGAAAAAGCGGATCTCCGGGTCTGAATTCAAGGTCCTCTTCGAAGCAGGTTCGACGATTCGCCTGAACGCGAACAAGCGGGTAAATGTCGCGATCTTTCGCACATCGGCTGCGAAATACCCCTGAAGAGCCCGAGTATCGCACCCGCCCACCGAAGCAGGATCTTCGAAGCGAAATCATAAAATCGCCGTTACTGGCCTTGAATCGAGTATTCTTCCGAAGAACCCCCTACATTGGACGACAACTCCCCGCCGCTGGTGCAGGATCTTCCGAAGAAGGCCATCACCATCGCGACACAGACTGCAAGGAGCGCTTCGCATGCAAGCCTATGAAAACCTTCGCCAACTGATCGACTCATGCCACGATGACGTTCAGAAGGCCGCAGGCGGCAACAAGGCCGCCGGCACCCGGGTCCGCAAGGTCATGCAGGAAGTTCGAGAAGCTGCGAAGCAGCTTCGTGCAGACATCCTCACGGCCCAGAAGGACTGACTTCGATCGCGGCCTGCCTCACGGCACCGCGTTTCGAAGAGGAAGATCATCAGTGCGAGATCACCGCGACCCGGTTTCAGGGTCGCGGTCTCGTTTTTGGCACCGAAAGAGACGCCCGTGCATCCGCAATGGTGATCACCATCGTGATCGTCCATCTTTCGCTCCGATCGACTACCGTACGAACCCTCCTTCCCTGCACGGAATCACGCCTTGCCTGCTGAACCGCTCTTTCCCTACGAACACGTCGATTTCGAGCATCCGATGGCGGATCTCGAAGCCGTCAAAGCGATCAATCCGCACCGGGGCGACATGATCCAGATCGACGGCGTCGCCACCTGGTCGGACGACTTCGCCGAAGGCGTCGGCTGGCGGGATGTTCGGGACGACGAATTCTGGGTTCCGGGTCACATCCCGGGACGTCCCCTGCTGCCGGGCGTGCTGATGATCGAAGCCGCGGCACAGCTTGCGAGCTTCATTCACATCAAGGGATCACCGCTGGGCGAGAGCTCGTTCCTCGGTTTCACACGATGTGACGATTGCGCATTCCGAGGCGTGGTGGTTCCCGGCGACCGACTCGTGATGCTCGCGAAGAGCATGTCGCGGAATCGACGACGATTCGTCAGTCGGTGTCAGGGATTCGTCCGGGGCAACCTCACCTTCGAGGTCACGGTCACCGGAATGCAGGTCTGA
>JAQWJM010000131.1:0-9888 GCA_029248335.1 Phycisphaerales bacterium | reverse complement strand
AAAGAGTCCGATAAAAACATTTTTATCGGCGTTCATGGCACCGAATCGTGTTTTATTCAAGGCGAGGACAAGTTCCTTCAAAAAACGGACCTTCCTGCTTGAAGTGGAATCTCGATCCGGTACCTTTGGGACGTACGCCGCGTGTCTGCAGCGTTCCGCCCGAAGGGTTTCCCACCCGAGAAGGCAAGGATTCAGCCAGTTCCCGGCTGATTCACGGGTTCAGACGGCCTCCCCCCGTCAGGACGAAAGTTGAAGGAGATTTAGAGATGAAGATTTCGAATGGAATTGCACTCGCAGCCGCGGTGGCGATGACGCCCGCTGCAGTCGCAGAGATCGATCTGACCTACACGGGTCTTGGTCCCACGCAATGGTCGGACTATTCGTACGACCCGGCAGTCCTCTGGGACTCGGGCAACCGCCCCGCGGACGGCGCTGGCTTCCTCGGCCTGATCGAGTTCAACGGAGGCAATGTCGCCGGCTACTGCTACGACATCGACGCACCGGTCTCGGACATGGCCCAGAGCTTCAATGTCCTGACCTACGCCGACCTGTCGCAGGATCAGCAGCTTCGCGCCGCGATCCTGGCCGATCTGTACGACGAATGGTATTTCACGGCGATCAGCACTGGTGACAGCGCCATGGCGACCGCCTTGGCGTTCCTCACCAACGAGCTCATGGAAGAGAACTACGATCTCATTCCCGGCACCTTCTACGTGACCGACATCCGAGATCAGTCCTCCAGCATGCTTGGTGCGATCCAGGCCGGCGGCTTCGATGCGGCCACCGAGGCCTTCATCGTCGCGATGACCGCGGACCTCGACTTCGGCACGCAAGCGATGCTCGATGGCCTCGTCTTCTACGAGAGCGTCACAGGCGAGTGGCAGGACGTCGTGAGTTATGTCCCCGCCCCGTCCGCGATGGCCCTGCTCGGTCTTGCCGGACTCGCCGGCCGGCGACGCCGCGAAGGCTGAGTCCGACCGAAGGGCGAAGCCCTCGCGGATTCAAGTTGCAGACACAACAAGCGATCCACGCCTCCGGCGTGGATCGCTTTGTTCGTACTCCGTCGATGCGACGTTCGACTTCACGGCGGCGACCCAACGCCGTCCCTAGACTGTTCTTGACCCGCGGGAGAACAGAAGACCCGAATATTCAACGCCAGGGGAATCCCATGCCCGAGTTCCGGAACCACCGTCTCAACTTCGATCCGAATCGACGCACCGTCACGAAGGCGATGCTTGCCGCCGCGGCGACACCGCTGCTGGACTCGATCGCAAGAGGCGTCGCGGGGGCCGGATCGAACACCATCCGCCTGGGAATGATCGGATACGGCATCCGCGGAAAGAACCTCCTCGACCAGTTTCTCCGCGCGCCCGGGGTCCGGTTCGTCGGGCTCGCCGAGGTCTGCCCCGCCCGCCGCGACACCGCGATGAAACGAATCGGTGGTGATCGACGAGGCGAGTTCTGCAAGGCCTACGTCGACGGCTTCGACATGCTGGCGAACGCCGACCTCGACGCCGTCGTGGTGACCACCCCGGATCACGCCCACGCCGTCAATGCGATCGAAGCCTGCCGACGAGGACTGCACGTGTACTGCGAAAAGCCGCTCTCACGCACCATCGAAGAGGGACGCGCGATCGCCGATGCCGCCGCCGGATCGAAGGTCGCCTTCCAGGTCGGGAGCCAGCAGCGATCCGAGTTCGGTCGTCACTTCGTCCGGGCGGCGGAGCTCGTGCGAAATGGATCGATCGGCAGGATCGAGCGGGTCTTCATCGGCGTCGGGGATGCCCCCGTCGACTGCGACCTGCCCGCCGAGCCACTCCCGGACGACATGACGGCAGCCGACTGGGATCGATGGCTGGGGCCCGCCGCGAACCGCGACTTCAACGCGATCCTCTGCCCGGTGGGGATGCACGGCCATTATCCCCAGTGGCGGAAGTACCGGGAGTTCGCGGGTGGCGGCCTCGCGGACATGGGGGCCCACCACTTCGACATCGCCCAGTGGGCGCTCCGTCGCGACGCCTCGGGCCCGAGCCGGATCATCCCGCCCGAGGATCCCGCGGCGATCAGAGGCCTGCGACTCGTGTACGACGATGGAATCGAACTCATCCACGACGGCTCGATCGACTGCCGGTTCGAAGGGGAGGCCGGCTGGATCGAAGCCGGTCGCGGCTATCTCCGGGCCTCGGATCCCGCGATCCTCGAGACCGAGGTGGCGGCCGAACATCGACTCCCCCGCCCCGCCGACCACATCACCGACTGGATCGATGCGATCGGCGAGTCCCGTCCGACGATCGCCCCGGCGGAAGCCGGCCATCGAACCGCGACGATCTGCCAGCTCGCCGCGATCGGCTACGAGCTGGGGACTCCGTTGACCTGGGACCCGCAGACCGAACGGTTCACCGGCGATCACGCCGAGGCCGCCAACGCTCGCCGCACCCGACCCGGCCGCGATGCCTGGACCGGTTTCGAGGGCCGCAACGAATCAAGCACGGACGATGCCTGAGCGGCCTTTGAACGTCTTTCGACGCTCCACGACCGGCATCCGGGTGATCGCCCTCATCGGCCTGCTTCTCGCCGCGACATTCGGCCTCGCCAGCCGTCAGCCGCCGCTCGTCGGCTGGCCGGTGATCGGCACCTACGGCGGTGATGCCGCGTGGGCGATGGCCGCCTACGCGGGCTGGCGACTGCTTCGCCCCACCGACGCCCTTCTGGTGACCGCAGGTCTCGCCTTGCTCACCGCCTTCACCGTCGAAATCTCTCAGCTGGTTCACGTCGACTGGCTCGACACGATCCGGTCGACCCGACTCGGCGCGCTTCTGCTGGGCCGTGGATTCCTCTGGAGCGACCTCGTTGCGTACGCAGGGGGCACGGTCCTCGCGACCGGACTCGACGCGGCAACACGCCGGCTGGCCGGCCTCCGAGACGACTGAAGACCGAGGCCCTGAAGCCCGGTCCCGGATTCGTCAGTCGGAGGCGGCGTTCCACGCGACGATCGGCCGCAGTTCCACCCGGCGGAACTCGATCGCAGCCCCTTCACTCTGCAGACCGATCCGCCCTGGAACCGTCTGGCATCCCGTCGCCTCGTTCTGCACGAGCCCGTTGACTTCGAGCGTGAGGCGATCACGATCAAGTCGGATCCGGTACCGGTTCCATTCGCCGAGCGGCTTCTCGTTCGTGTCGTGCGCCTTGACGGTGCGTCGCCCCTTGGTTCGAGCGGGATCCGCGATCATCGGAAAGGCCCCGATGTTCCAGATGTCCCCCGCGTTTCGCGAGTGCAACTGGGCTTCGATCGATCTGGGCCAGACCGTGTCTTCACCGGTCGTTCGAAGGAGGACACCACTGTTTCCCGCGCCGAGCTCGGGATCGAATCGCCACTCCACCACCAGCTCGAAGCTCTCGAACCGGAGATCGGTCTGCAGGTAGCCGACCGGTCCGCCGTTGCAGACCAGGATCCCGTCACGCACCGACCACGCCTTCGCCGCGTCCCGCGACCCGTCTCCGAAGTACGCGTTCCAGCCGGCGAGATCGGTGCCGTTGAACAGCTTCATGACCGGGCCGAACACCGGCTCGAGACCGTCCACCGCCGACGCCGGCGGCGCCGGCCGCGTCCGCGATTCGGAGGCGCCGAAGAGAAGTTCGCCCGCCAGCAGCAGGGATGCGAAGACGATGAACGGGACGACGAGGTGGTGTCTCATGCCGCGAGGATACCGACCGGTCGAGCGGTTCGTCGCGCAAAGAAGACCGCCCGGTCGCCGAAGCGTGCCGGGCGGTCTGGGTTTCAGGGATGCTCGAGGCTCAGCAGTCTTCGCCCCACTTCGCGAGGAGAAGCCCGAGGTCGGCACCGTTGGTGGTGCCGTCGTCGTTGATGTCGGCGTTGCCGGTGCCCCAGGCCGCGAGCAGAAGCCCGAGGTCCGCCCCGTCGACGCCACCGTCGTCATTGAGATCCTCGGCACAGCCGCCGCCGATGGGCTCGCAGGCGACCAGCAGCACGCCGGTGCCTTCGTCGCCCTCGTCCGGGGATCCGACCTGGATGCGGAAGGACTGTCCCGCGATCGCGAGGAACGTCACGCTCGCGTCGTCTCCACAGACATCGTCGGCACAGGCGATCGGGCTTGCGCCGGGCTCCGGACACAAGCCGCCATAGACCGCGAGTCGGGAATCGAATGCCGCGTTGCAGGTCGCGATCGTCGCGAAACCGGTGCACGGTGCCGTCCACTCGAACCAGACGTCCGCGTAGATGTCGGGCCCACCGGAGTCGGAGCAGGAGAGCGGGAGGCCCGCCCCGGATTCCGACGCATCGACCGTCGTGAACGACGTCCCGCCGTTGTCGACGCTGGTCGCGTCCAGGCAGAGATCATTGACCGGGGGATCGATGATCTCGCCGAAGTCGACGTCGAGCGTGAAGAGGCCCGCTTCGTTGCCGGGACTTCCGACCTGGACGATCAGCTGCTGGCCCGCCGACACCACGGTCTCGACGATCGGGCCGTTTCCGCAGTCGTTGTCACTGCAGGCGAGCAGCAGTCCTCCGGATTCCGGGCAGGCGTCGCCGGGCCAGACGTTCATCCGGGCGTTGAAGGTTGCATCGCAGACCGAAAGGGTGAGGATGCCGTTGCCCGGCGCCTCGTAGGTGAACCAGACGTCGTTCCGCACCGCGACGCCGGAGACGTCGCTGCAGGACGGCTCCGCGATCACGCCGGAGTAGGTCGCGCCGAAACTGGTGGCTTCGTTCGGACCCGCCACGAGGGCGATGGCCACGTCGCATTCGTCGTTTTCGGCCGGGCCGCTGCCGGTGCAGTCGGTGCAGGGGAGCTGCACCCGGTAGTGCTCGAGGATGCACCGCATGCGAAGATGCTGCTCGTACGTGAACTGGTTGAAGCACGAGTCCACCGAGTAGTCCATGTAGTTGCGCTGGTTCTGGTGGGACTGGCCGCATTCGCTGCTGGAGCTGCAGTTGCTGGTCGGGTTCTGTTGCGGCAGGGTGTCGCAGATCAGGTCGCCGTTGTTGTTGCAGTTGCTCTGGCTCGAGCAACCACCCGAAAAGGTGTGTTCCAGTCCGAGGTAGTGGCCGACCTCGTGGGTGAGCGTCCGTCCGCCGTCGAAGGGCGCCGACGTCGCGCAGTTTCCGACCGCCGAGTAGAGGATCACGACCCGGTCCTGGTTCTGACCGTCGATGTTCGAACAGCCGAGCGCCGGGACGTATCCCAGGTTCCCGCTCGCGGTGTTGGTGTAGACGTTCATGTATTGACTGGTATCCCACGCAAGGGAGTTCCAGTAGGAGCCGTTGTCGTTGAACCAGTTCGTGTTGTCCGAATACGTGATGCCGTTGCTTGGATTTCCCGACGGATCCTCGGTGGCGAGGACGAACTCGATGCGGGCGTTCACGCCGCCGGCGCCAGGCGAACCCGGGATGGCGTTGAAGTCCTCGTTGAGCGTCTCGATCTGGTTCCGGATGCACGCCTCGGAGATGTTCCCCTGCGTGCCGGCGTTGTTTCGAATGACGTGGAACACGACGGGAATGACATAGGTCAGGCCCGAGTCGGCGTCGTAGACGGGATCCGGGTCGGTCGCGTTGCAACTGCAGTCGCTGGGCGTTCCAGCGCCCGCGACGCCTCCGGGTTCATCGTCGAGCGGCGGTCCGGCGATGCGGTCATCGATCGCGGGCAATCCACATCGCCCGCCGTTTCGTACGAAGGTCTCGGACCCGAGATACTCCTCGATGTCGCGGAAGATCGATCGACCGGTCGCGTCGTTGACCACCACGGTGCCGTCGTCGTGCACCCAGAAGGGCATCGGCTTCGCCGGCCCGACCTTGGTACTGCCGCGAGACTGGGCGAGTGCGGTTCCGGCGACGGCGAGGGTGGCCGCCGCAACGAGGGCGAAGCGGGAGTGGGGACGCATCTGGGGCTCCTGGAGGGGCTGTCGGCACGACGCGATCGCATCGAACCAAGGTCGAATGGAGACTCTTCCGTCCATTCAACGACGCGGGAACGTCACTTAAGTTCGCACCGAGACCCGTTCAGTGACGGAAATTCCCGCATATTTCGCCAGTTACGCCAGAATCCAGGCCATGCAGGTGTTTCTGGGACGCAATCCACGACAGCAGAAACACCCATCGAAAGCCCCAAGACGTCCGATAAACAAACCTCAAGGAATGATGCCCACCCGGGTTTCGCTACTCCCATGAACCCGTCGGGCGTATTCTGAAGGACATGGTCGAGGTCAATCGAATACACGCCGTCGTGGTCGCGAGCATCCTCGCACCGCCTCTCCTCCTCGGATTCGCCTCCGAGGACGCCCCGTCGCCGGCCAGCCCGATCAATGCGTCGGGCCAGGACGATGCCCTTCGATACGGCCGTGACATCCGCCCGATCCTCTCGGACCGGTGTTTTCTCTGCCACGGTCCGGATGCGGCGACCCAGATGGCGGACCTCCGACTCGACTCCTTCGCCGATGCGACCCGGGAACTCGACGGCCTCGCGGCGATCGTCCCCGGTGATCCCGAAGCCTCGCTTCTCTTCGAGCGGATCACCACCGACGATCCACACGACGTCATGCCGCCGCCGAAGAGCGGAAAGCGGGCGATCTCCGATGATGAAATCGATCTGATTCGTCGCTGGATCGAACAGGGCGCCGAATACGAGGCGCACTGGGCGTTCGAACCCCTGCTCGCCCCCGCCGTGCCGGCCGGCATCGACGACGACTGGAGCCGGAACGAGATCGACCGGTTCATCAACCGTCGGCTGGTGCGTGCCGGCATGACGCCCGCCGCGGAGGCCGATCGCGAGACACTCGCTCGACGCCTCTTTCTCGACGTCACCGGCCTTCCGCCGACACCCGACGAGCTCGACGCGTTTCTCGCGGACCGAGCCCCCGACGCCTACGAACGCCTCGTCGATCGCGTGCTCACCATGGAGCCGTACCGAACCCGCCTCGCCGAGCGGCTGGCGACCCCCTGGCTCGATCTCGCCCGCTACGCGGACACCAGCGGCATCCACATGGATGCAGGCCGTCAGATCTGGCCCTATCGCGACTGGGTCCTCGAGGCCTTCCGCTCGAACATGCCGTTCGATCGATTCACCGTGGAACAACTCGCCGGCGACCTGCTGCCGGATCCCACCATCGACCAGTTGATCGCGAGCGGCTTTCATCGAAACCACGTGACCAGTGACGAAGGTGGCGCGATCGCCGACGAATACCTGCTGGAGTACGCGGTGGACCGGGTCGAGACGACCGGTGCGGTGTGGCTCGGACTCACCGTCGGTTGCGCCCGTTGCCACGATCACAAGTTCGATCCCATCTCGCAGCAGGACTTCTACAACCTCATCGCGTTCTTCAACAACGTGGAGCAACCGGGGATCTACACCCAGGTCCCCGACTCGAACCGCGCCTTCGAACCGTCCCTCGAGATTCCGCGTGACGACGACGCTCGACGCATCGCCGAGATCGCCGCGAAGATCATCGCGCTCGAAACGGAACGATCCGCGCCGACGCCGGAGGAACAGGCCGCCGTCGACGACTATCTCGCCGGCCTCGGTTCCGGAGGTGGTTTCGGATGGACGGCCGCCGCGCCGATCGCCGCGGACAGCCGCGACGGCGCGACGATGGAGATTCTCGACGACGGAAGCGTGCTCGCCACGGGCGACAACCCCGCGGACGATGCGCTCACCGTCACCTACCGCCTCGCCGACGGTCGACACGACGCCATCCTCGTCGAGGCCCTCCCCGACGAGTCCCTCCCCGGCACCGGTACCGGTCGGGCGCCGAACGGCAACTCGATCCTCTCCGGGATCACGGCCGAAGCGGTCTCCGTCGTGGATCCCGATCAACGCGTCGACGTCCCGCTCACCTGGGCGTGGGCCGACCATGAACAACCGAACGGCGACTTCCGCATCACCAACGCCATCCGTCCCGACGACGGCCGGGTCTGGGCCGCGGAATCGCACGGCATCCCCGGTCGCCGGACCTTCGTCTTCCTCGCCGCGGACCCGTTCGGATTCGAAGGCGGCACGGATCTGGTCGTGCGATACGGGTACGACTCCCCCTACGCCCAGCATGTGATCGGTCGCACCCGACTGCAGGTCGGCACCGCCGACGAGTCGATCCGCACCTCGCTTCCGATCGCAAGCACCGACTGGTACATCGTGGGGCCCTACCCCACCACCACCGGTGCGGAGGCGTACGACACCGCCTACGGTCCGGAGGCGGCGGGTCCGCTCGCGTTCGGAACGAAGTATCGGGATCTCGCCTGGCGGCACGCACCCGGCGTGCTCGACGGCCGGAACGTCACGCTCGCCCAGGGCATCGGTGCGGAGTACGTCGGTCGCGAGATCTACAGTCCCACCGCACGAAACCTGTCCGTCTCGCTCGGCTCGGACGACGGCATCCAGGTCTTCCGAAACGGCGAGAAGATCTTCGACCGCCGGGTCAACCGCGGCGTCGCGGCCGACCAGGACCGGATCGAGGTCCCGTTGGTCGCCGGCCTGAACACGCTCGTGCTCAAGATCGTCAACACCGGCGGCGCGGGCGGAATGTACTTCCGGGCCGACCCGCCCGAATCCGAACTCCCGTCGACCGCGGTCGCCCTCCTGCTTCCCGCGTCGAGCGTCCGACCGCCCGCCCTCGCATCGGCGAACGAGTCGATCCGCGTCCGGAGATCGCCCCGATATCGACGACTGAACGACGAGATCGGATCGCTCACCGCCGAACGCACGAAGCTCGTCGAGGACGTCCCGAAGACCATGATCATGCAGGAGCGGGAGACCCCGCGCGACACCTACGTGATGATGCGGGGGCAGTACGACCAGCCCGACCGGGACCGCCCGGCGCCCCGGGCGATCCCCTCGGTGCTCGGCTCGCTTCCCGCGGACGTGGAGAATCCGGATCGCCTCGACTTCGCCCGCTGGATCGTCAGCGACGACAACCCGCTCACCGCACGCGTCGAAGCGAACCGCACCTGGGCGATGTTCTTCGGACGCGGCCTCGTCGAGAGCGTCGAGGACTTCGGTTACCAGGGCGCGTGGCCCTCGCATCCGGAACTGCTCGACCACCTGGCCGCGACGTTCCGGGACGGCGACTGGGATCGACTCGCGTTGATCCGACGCATCCTGACCTCGGCCACCTATCGACAGTCCGCCCGGCGAAACGCGCGATCGCTCGAGATCGACTTCGACAACCTGCTGCTCTCCTCCTTCCCGCGCCAGCGACTCTCCGCCGAACAGATCCGCGACCAGGCGCTGTTCGCCTCCGGCCTGCTGGTCGAACGCTTCGGCGGCCCGAGCGTGAAGCCCTATCAGCCGGAGGGCCTCTGGAAGGAGGTCGCGATGCTGCAGTCCAACACCCGGAACTACGAGCAGGGATACGGCGACGATCTGTACCGACGAAGCGTCTACACCTACTGGAAGCGAGCGTCCCCGCCGCCGTCGATGCTCGCGCTCGACGCACCGACCCGGGAATACTGCTCGACCCGCCGACTGACCACCAACACCCCGCTCCAGGCGCTCGTCCTCTGGAACGACCCGCAGTTCGTGGAGGCCGCGAAAATGCTCGCGGCGGCGGTCGTCGAACGCGAAGCGACGGACGAGGCGCGGTTCGATCTGCTCTTCCGGCTGACGACCGCCACGCCTCCCTCGGACGCGATCCGGGAGACCCTCCGCGACACCATCACCCGCTATCGAAGCCGCTACGAGAACGCACCCGAAGACGCCGCGGCCCTGATCGCGGTCGGCGAGACGATGCCGCCCGAAGGCGTCGACCCCGCCGAACTCGCCGCGTGGACCATGCTCGCCAACGCCGTCCTCTGTTCGGACGCCGCCATCGTCAAGGATTGAATCGAGGAAGCAGCCCAATGTCGGATCGTGAATTCAAGGAAGGCCCCGCGGATCCGCTCGA
>JAQWJM010000130.1:0-34147 GCA_029248335.1 Phycisphaerales bacterium | reverse complement strand
GGGAGATCCTGCAGGAGGCCCGGCACCACGAGGTCGGCGATCGGCGTGCCTTCCTCGATCGGCGTTCCGTCCATGCGGGTGATCACCGGCATGGGGTGGGCCTTCAGGTGCTTCTTGAGGTCCTTCTCGAGCTGTTCACGGACCGGTTCATCGAGCTTGGCGAATCCCTCGCGTCCGCGGCACTTCGGGAACCCGCTGCAGCCGAGCCACGGCCCGCGCTTGCCTTCGCGCAGGTTGAGCGGCTTCTCCTCGCACTTCGGACACTCGAGATCGGTGATCAGCGGCGGCGGTGAGGGCAGCTTGAGGCAGCCCTTCTTGTCGAGGTTCAGGACGAACTTCACTTCGGGGAAGTTCGGACTCGCCATGAACTTCCCGAACCGGCCGGTCCGCAGGATCAGCTGGGAGCCGTCCTCCGGGCACTTGATGTCGACCATCTCCGGAAGGAGCGGTCGGCCGGTGCGGTCGATGGGGGCCGCGTAGTCGCAGTCGGGGTAGGCGGTGCAGCTCAGGAATCGACCGTTCTTGCCGAATCGGTAGCAGGTCATCGCGCTGCACTTCGGGCAGGCGTAGGGCGCCGGTTGGATCTCCGCCTTGGCGTGCCCGAGCTCCGCGTGGGCCCGCTCCAGCGACTCGCTGAAGCGACCGTAGAAGTCGCGGAGCATCTCTCGCCACTCGACGTGCTCCTCCTCGATCGCGTCGAGTCGCTTCTCGAGATCGCGGGTGTATCCGAAGTCCATGAGGCGTGGGAACGCCTCGACCATCTTGTCCGTCACGACCTCGCCGAGATCGGTCGCGTAGAAGCGTCGATCCTCCTGCAGGGCGTAGTTGCGGTCCTGGATCACCTTGATGATCGACGCGTAGGTCGAGGGCCGTCCGATGCCCTCGTCCTCGAGCTTCTTGACCAGCGAGCCTTCGTTGTAGCGGGGCGGCGGGGAGGAGAACTTCTGCTTCGGTTCGATCGAGAACGGGGCGGTCTCGTCGCCCTTCTCGAAGGTCGGGAGGACCTGCTCGTCGCTCGCCGCCACGCCGCCGACCCGCGTCCAGCCGTCGAAGGCGAGCACCCGGCCGTTGGCCTTGAGCACGGCGCCGGTGTCGCGATCGGACCGCTTGAAGCGGATCGCGGTCGAGTCCCACTGGGCGTTGGTCATCTGGCAGGCGACGAACCGGTTCCAGATGAGTCGATAGAGCTTCAGCTGCTCCTCGTTCAGCGACGAGGCGAGCTGTTCCGGCGTGCGACGGGGATCGGTGGGCCGGATCGCTTCATGGGCCTCCTGGGCATCCTTGTTGCTCGAGCCGTAGAAGCGGGGCTTCTCCGGCAGATAGGCCTCGCCGTGTCGTTGCCCGATGTACTCGCGAGCCTGGCCGATGGCATCCGCGGAGAGATGCGTCGAATCGGTTCGCATGTACGTGATGAGACCGACCTGGCCCTCGCCCGGAATCGGAAGACCCATGTAGAGGACCTGGGCGATCCGCATCGTCCGGTCGGTCGCGAAACCGAGGGCGTTGCTCGCGGAGACCTGCAGCGAGCTGGTGATGAACGGCGCGAACGGCTTCGAACTCTTGCGGGTCGTCTCGATGGAATCCACGGCGTACCGGGTCGCCGGGTCGAGCGTTCCGCTCACCGTGCGTCGGAATCGGGCCGGTCCCTTGCCGGCCGCGTCCTCTTCGGTGGCGACCGAGACGTCGGTCAGCCCGACCGCCTCGGCGACGTCGGTCATGGGGGCGGAGAGATCCTCGATCGAGTCGGCCTTGCAGCCGACGGCGAACCGGCTGCCACCGACCTCGACGAGCTCGGTCCGCAGGCCCCGGTGGTCGGAGAGCCAGGCGTTCTGTCGCTTGATGGTGGGTGCCTTGCCCTTGTCGTCGAGGGTCGAGATGAACTCGGCCCACCCCGCGGCGAGCTGCGGTGCGGTCGCGGGATCGAGGGCGAGTTTCACGCCGACCTCCCACGATTCGTCAGGGACGAACGCGTCGATCTGACGTTCGCGTTCGACGATCAGCCGGGTGGCGACCGACTGGACCCGGCCCGCGGAGAGTCCGCGAGCGACCTTCTTCCAGAGGAGCGGGGACGCCTGATAGCCGACGATCCGATCGAGGATGCGACGGGCCTGCTGGGCGTTCACCTTGTATTCGTCGATGGCCCGCGGCTTCTCGAAGGCCCGGGCGATCTCGCTCTTGGTGATCGCGTTGAACACCACCCGCTTTGCCTCGTTGGGCTTGACGTCGAGGATGTTGGCGAGATGCCACGCGATCGCCTCGCCCTCCCGGTCGAGGTCGGTCGCGAACCAGATCTCCGTGGCGCCCTTGGCGGCCTTCTTGAGATCGGTGACCGTCTTCTTCTTGGCCTCCAGGACCTCGTAGGTGGGGTCGAAATCGTTCTCGAGATCGACGCCGGGGACCGGCTGCTTCGAGCCCTTGGGGGCCTTGCTCGGCAGGTCCCGGACGTGACCGACGGAGGCGGTCACCACGAAATCGGGGCCGAGATAGCGGTTGATCGTCTTCGCCTTGGCCGGGCTCTCCACGATCACCAGCTGCTTGCCGGCCGCGGAGGGCGTCTTGAAGTTCGAGGTCTTCTTCGACGTCTTCTTCTTGGTGGTGGTCGTCTTCTTCTTGGTCGTCGTCTTCTTCTTGGTCACCGCCTTCGCCGTCTTCTTGGACGTCGACTTCTTGGCGGCAGGCTTCTTGGTGGTCTTCTTCTTGGCCATGAGGAGGTGCTTCGACGATCGACGTCCGGGGCGGTGGGGTTCACCGCTCCGGGGGGATTGGGGGGACGAACAGAGGTTGCCGACGCGAGCCGACCCTTGCGGATTCGGCCAGCCGGTGGGGCGGCATTGAAAGATTGATTGGGGGTGTTCGTCAAGCCGGGATCGAAAAACCCGGTTTATTGGCCTCTAAACGGGTATCGAGGCAGCAAATGCGCCAATCCGGACGGCCTCGGATTTTTTTCAGGACGGCTCGGCCCCGAATTCGAGGGTCTCCACGAGGGCGTCGGCGACCTCACGCGCGGATCGGTCGGTGGGGTCGAGGCGGACCGTCCCCGGGATCGCGGCGAAACGTCGAAGCCAGGTTCGCTGCTGCTTGCCGTAGCGGCGGGTCCGAATCTTGATCCGCTCGGTGGCTTCTTCGATCGTGCATCGCCCTTCCAGGTGATCGAGCAGCTCCCGATAACCGACCGCCTCCCGCGCCTGCGTTCCGAGCTCGCCCTCGCTTCGGAGGCGATCGACCTCCTCGAGGAATCCCGCCTCCAGCATCGACTTCACGCGGGCGTTGATCCGTCGATTGAGCTGGTCGACGGGGCGATCGAGCACGACCAGGCGGACATCGGGCCGATTTCGCGGGGCGTCCGTCCACTGCTGCTTGTGCTCGGAGAGCGGCCGACCGGTGATCGCATGCACTTCGAGGGCGCGGATCATCCGGCGGCGGTCGTTCCGGTGGATGCGCTCGGCGGACGGGGGGTCGACCTCCCGGAGCCGCTGGTGGAGCGTCTCGTCGTCATGCGTCTCGAGGTCCCGTCGAATCGCGTCGTCGCGGCCCGGGCCGTCGAAGACGCCTTCGAGCAGCGAACGTATGTAGAGGTTCGTGCCGCCGACGATGATCGGGTGCGACCCCCGACCGCGAATCGACTCGATGGCCCGCTCGGCCTCGTCGAGCCAGTGCCGGACGGTGAAGTCGGCGTTGCGGGGATCGACGAAGCCGCACAGGTGATGTCGCGCTTCGGCGCGTTCCGCCGGAGTCGGCTGGGCGGTGCCGATGACCATGCCGCGGTAGACCTGCATCGAGTCGGCGAGGACGCATTCGCCACCGCCGGGGAGTCGCCGGGCCAGTTCGATCGACACCGCGGTCTTGCCGCTGGCGGTCGGGCCCAGCAGGGCGATGATCGGGACCTCGGGAACGGAGCCGTCCCGGGATGGAGTCGTATCGAGGCTCACGCGAAGCGACGGTAACGACCGGAGCCGCCGTCGTCGATATCATCCGCGTCCGCGCGGCGACCGGTCGCGCGCCCCTCGCACCGCCTGCTTCGGAGCCTCCATTGAACACCGCCTCCCGACCGACCATCGACTCCGTGGACGTCGCCGGACGCACCGTGCTCGTCCGCGTCGACTTCAACGTGCCGCTCGCCGACGGGAAGATCACCGACGACAGTCGGATCGTGGCCGCGCTTCCCACCATCCGCTCGATTCTCGACCGGAACGGCGCGTGCGTGCTCATGAGCCATCTGGGGCGTCCGGCCGGAACCGGGCACGAAGCGGCGTTCTCGCTCAAGCCGGTCGGCACGAGGCTCGCGGAACTGCTGGGTCGGCCGGTGACGGTGCCCGGTGAGGGCAGCGTCGACGACGCGAGCGCCGCCGCCGTCGAGGCGATCGAGCCGGGCGAGGTCGTCCTGCTGGAGAATCTTCGATTCCATCCGGGCGAGAAGAAGGCCGACGCCGGTTTCGCCGGGAAGCTGGCGAGCTACGGTCACGTCTACTGCCAGGACGCCTTCGGCGCGGCGCATCGGGGCGACGCCTCCATGGTCGCGGTCCCGAACGCGATGCCGGAAGCCCCGTGCGTCGCGGGAAGGCTGCTCGAAGCGGAGCTCAGGTATCTCGCGGACGCGATCGAATCGCCGGCCCGCCCCTTCGTGGCGGTGCTCGGTGGCGCGAAGATCTCCGACAAGCTCGGGACCATCCGGCATCTCGCCGGGCGGGTCGACACCCTGGTGGTCGGTGGGGCGATGGCCTTCACGCTCCTGCGTTCGATGGGGCATTCGGTCGGCCGAAGCCTCGTCGAGGAGGCGATGGTCGAGGAGGCGGGGGAGATCATCGCGGCGGTCGAGGCCACGAGCACCACGCTCCTGCTTCCCACGGACTTCGTCTGCGCCGCGGCGCCCGAGGCCGGCGTCGCGACGACCACCTGCGGGCGGGACATCGAGGGCGACCTGATGGGGCTCGACATCGGGCCGGAATCGGTGGCGTCCTTCGCCGCGGCGGTCCGTGATGCGAAGACGGTGGTGTGGAACGGCCCGATGGGGCTCTTCGAGATTCCGCCCTTCGACACCGGGACGCTCGCGGTCGCGAAGGCGATGATCGAGTCGACCGACGCCGGCGGAATCACCGTGGTCGGCGGCGGCGACACCGCGGCCGCGGTCAACGATCTCGGGCTCGCGTCGGGATTCAGTCACGTCTCGACGGGTGGGGGCGCCAGCCTCCGCATGCTTGAAGGCGGCCCGATGCCCGGCGTCGAGGCCCTCGATCCTCGCTGATCAGGCCGATCGAGGCCCGCCGACGCCCCCGATCCCCGGGATCCGGACGTGCCTTCGTCGCCCTTGGCGGCTACGCTGGAGAGGTCGCGACGGCACTCGTGCAGGTCATCCAGCCATCGGCGGGGGGGCCGAGACCGTTCGACACCGCTTTTCATCGAAAGCGGATTGGAGGGACGAAGGACTCTCATCCGCTTCATCAACGTCCAGGAGACGCCCGAGCATGTTTCACCGAATGATCACCGCCGCCGCCACCGTCGCCGTTCTCGCGGCCTCCAGCATCGCCGCCGACCTCAAGGTCGGAGACAAGGCGCCCGCCATCGAGGTCGAGGAGTGGATCCAGGGTGAAACGACCGTCGGCGAGGGCAAGCCCTACGTGGTCGAGTTCTGGGCGACCTGGTGCGGACCCTGTCGCACGTCGATCCCGCACATCAACGAGCTCTACAAGAAGTACAAGAGCAAGGGCCTCTCGGTCATCGGCGTCACCGACGAGAAGAAGGTGATCGGCAAGGTCAAGAGCTTCGTTCGGAGCCGCGGTGACTCGATGAGCTACTCCGTCGCGGTCGACAGCGGCGGCACCAACCAGAACTTCATGAAGGCCGCCGGACAGGGTGGGATCCCCACCGCCTTCATCGTCGCCAACGACAACACCATCGCGTTCATCGGCCATCCGATGGACCCCAAGTTCGAGGAGATCCTCGGCAAGGTGGTCGCGGGCCGGTACAGCCCGAAGCTCATGAAGAAGGCCGCCCCCAAGCTCGCGGCCGCGGAACGGGCCGCCAAGGTCCGGAACTTCGGTGACGCCTACGGCCACATGGACGAGGTCATCGAGCTCGACAACGGCGTCTTCGCCCAGGTCTCGATCGACAAGTACCGCATGATGGCCGCCGACCAGAAGGACGCCGCCGGTGCCTCGAAGTGGGCGGACGCGATGGTCGTGATGTACGGCGACGACGCGGGTGCCCTCGCGATGATCGCGGAGGTCACCGCCGCGGATCCCGACGATTCGCTCCGCAACCTCGGCGCCGCCCGCAAGGCCGCGGATCGCATGCTCGTCAGGGCCGGTGCCCGGGACCCCGAGGCGCTCGCGATCTCGGCCCTCGTCGCATTCCATGCCGGCGACTCGGACCGCGCGGTCCGGGAGCAGATGACCGCATGGATGACGGCGTCGCCGGACATGAAGCCCGACTACAAGCGGGATCTCGACATCTATCGCGGACAGGCCGCCCGGCCCAACGCGAGCCGTCGCTGAGCCCGATCCGGACGTTGATGCCGATCCAGTTCGACCGGCCCCGCCCCGGGGCCGGTCGTCACCGACCGCCGACCCGGAGTCCCTGATGATCGATACCTCGGCCGGCGTCCTCGACGCCCACACCCGCCCGCTCGACGGGCCGCTGGTCTCGGCGTCGATCCTTTCCGCGGACTTCGCGCGGCTCGGCGAACAGTGTGCGGAGGTGCTCGAGGCGGGCGCGGACACGCTCCACGTCGACGTGATGGACGGCCACTTCGTCCCGAATCTCTCGATGGGGCCGGCGATCTGCGCCGGCGTCCGCCGGGCGGTCGACGCCTTCATCGACGTCCACCTGATGGTCACGGATCCGCTTGCGTGTCTCGGGCCGTTCGCCGACGCGGGCGCCAATCACTGCACCGGGCACGTCGAGGTGCTGGAGTCACCACTCGAGTTCCGGGACCGTTGCCACGAACTCGGCATGTCCGCGGGCATCGCCATCAATCCGGAGACGCCGCTCGAGGCGCTCGACGGCGTGGCGGAGGCGTTCGACCTCGTGCTCGTCATGAGCGTCCATCCCGGGTTCAGCGGGCAGTCCTTCATCCCCGAGGTGCTCGAGAAGACCCGGGCGATCTCGGCACGACAGTCACCGACGCAGCGGCTGGAGATGGACGGCGGCGTCTCGCCCGCGAACGCCGAGGCGGTCCGTGCCGCGGGATGCGACGTGCTCGTCGCCGCGAGCGCGATCTTCGGTGGCGACGACTACGCCGGGACCATCGCGGCCCTGCGCGGCGGCGACCGCGCCTGATGCGTCGAGGCGGACGCACGAGACTGCTCTGGATCATTCGCTGCGGCGAGACCGAGTGGGACGCGGAGGAGCGGCTTCGCGGGGACGAGGATCTGCCGATCACCGCCGCCGGCGAGGCGGCGACCCGGGAAGCCCTCGAGCGGGCGGCCTCGAACCCCTTCGCCACGCCCGGAACGATCCATCACCCGCTGGACCAGGCCGCGGTGACCACCGCGAAGATCGCCCGCCAGATCATCGGGGGGAGACGGCGTGGCAACGACGAACTGGCGGACCCGGCGCTGGGCGTGCTTGCGGGGATCACCCTCGAAGAGCTCCGGGACCGGTTCGAACGACGGGCCCGGCAGTGGGAGGAGGATCCGTCGACGCTCGTGCCGCCCGACGGCGAACCCTTCGAAGACGCCCGCGGTCGGCTGGTCGAGGCGATGGTCGATCTGCTCCGGCGGAATCGAAGCGAGGCGGTGGGCGTCGTGCTCCATGATCTCGCCGCCGGCTTCATCCGCGCGGCGCTGGCGGGTTCGCCCCACGGCAATCCGCGGCGGTGGATGGAGGGGCGAGGTCGGGTCGAGACCTGGGCGCTGCCCGCGGATGCGGTGGAACGTCTGGAAGCCGCGGTGGAGCCGGTGGGGCAGCTCGATGCGAAATGACCGGTATTCGTCGGCGTCCGGGTGCGATTGGTATCCTCAAGGCATCAGTCGACTCCCGCAGGGGGAGTCCGCCGACCCTCGAATCCGTTTCCTCGAGAGAACACCGTGAGCAAGCAGACCTGGGATCAGGCCGACGTCGCGATCAAGAAGCCCGTCCCCGACGGGCTCTGGGTCCAGTGTCGGAAGTGCGGGGCGACCATCTTCGGCAAGACGATGGAAGCCGCCCTCAACGTCTGTCCGAAGTGCGACCATCACCACCGGGTCACCGCCCGGGTCCGGATGGAGCAGCTCGTCGACCCCGGAAGTTTCGAGCCGTTCAACGCCGATCTCACCGCGGCCGATCCGCTCGGCTTCGTCGACGTGAAGCCGTACAAGAAGCGCATCGAGGCGGCGCGTCGCAAGAGCGGCGAGAACGACGGATGCCTGACCGGCGTCGGCTTCGTGAAGGGTCGAAAGGTCGTGCTCGCGGCGATGGACTTCGCGTTCCTCGGCGGCTCCATGGGGTCGGTCGTCGGCGAGAAGCTCGCCCGGGCCACGGAACATGCGCTCGACCACGACCTGCCGCTGGTGATCGTGTCCTGTTCCGGCGGGGCCCGGATGCAGGAGTCCGGCTATTCCCTGATGCAGATGGCGAAGACCTCCGCGGTGCTCGCCCGGTTCGACGAGGCGGGCGGTCTGTTCATCTCGTTGCTGGCCGATCCGACCACCGGCGGCGTCACCGCGAGTTTCGCGATGCTCGGCGACGTGATCCTCGCCGAACCGAACGCCCTGATCGGGTTCGCGGGTCCGCGGGTGATCCGCAACACCATCCGCCAGGACCTCCCCGAGGGGTTCCAGACCTCGGAATTCGTCCGCGACTCCGGATTCGTCGATCGCATCGTGCATCGTCGGGAACTCCGAAGCGAGATCGGTCGCATCATCGACTACGCGGGCAAGTGACCTGATGACCCAAGCGAACGCTCCAGCCGCCGGTTGGCGGCGCGTCGCCCTCTTCAGCGTGCTCCATGCCGTCTGCTGGACGCTCGCGTTCCCACCGTTCGAACTGTGGTTCCTCGCCTTCGTGGCGGTCGGTCCGCTCGCCGTCGCGGCGGTCGCCGCGGCTCGAACCCGGACGGTCGCGGTCTGCGTCTTTCTCGCGTCGATGGTGGGTTGGATGGTGCTCAATCGCTGGGTCGGCTCGATCAGCGGCGCCGGCCTGCCGGCGATCGGCGCCTACCTCGCGTCGTGCACCGTGCTCGCGGCCCTGTGCATCCGCCGGATCGGACGGTCCGCGCGATTCGCCCGCGTGCCGCTCGCGGCGCTGCTTCCGATCGGGTGGCTCGGGGTCGAACATCTCCGCGGGCACATCGTCTTCGACGGGTATCCGTGGTACCTCGTCGGCCAGCCGCTCATCGGATGGATCCCGCTGGCGCAGGTCGCGGATCTCGCCGGCGTTCTGACGGTCGGGATCCTTCCGCTGGCGGTCTCCGGCGTCATCGCCGACGCCGTCCTCGCTCGCGGTTCGGCCGCGAGTCGGCGGGCGGGGATGCTGGGCACCGCGGCCGTCGCGATCTTCGTCGTCGCCTACGGCATCGCCCGGGTCCGACCCGTGTCCGCGGCGCCGGACGGGCCGGTGGTCACCGCGATCCAGACCGACGTCCCGCAGTCCAACAAGGTCGCCTGGTCGCTCGAACAGCAACAGCGCGACTTCATCCGTTTCCGGGATGCGACCTACGCGGCCGCGCTCGAGGCGGCGGAGGCGGGAATCGAGGTCGACCTCTGCGTCTGGCCGGAGACGATGCTCCCCGGACCCGGGTTCGAGACGGCCGCCCTGGACACGCTGGAGGGGGCGGGATACTGGCCGGGGCGTCGGTTCGTCCTCGCGGCCCGCGATCTCGTCGACGCGACCGGGACACCCACGCTCTTCGGCACGTCGACGGTGCCGGCATTCGTCGATCGCGGCGACGGGCTCGTCGCCGCCTCGAGATACAACAGCGTGGTGCTGGTCGAGCCGGAGGAGACGGCGGTTCCGCCGCGGTACGACAAGGTGTTCCTCACGCCCTTCGGCGAGACGATGCCGTACATCCGGGCGTGGCCGTGGCTGCAGGACCGGATGCTCGCGATCGGGGCACGGGGCATGCAGTTCAACCTCGATGCCGGCGAGTCGATCACCCGCTTCGAGGTCGACTGGACCGATGCGACGGGAAGCCCGCGCCGGCTCGGGGTCGCCACGCCGATCTGCTTCGAGGACACCGTCCCGGAACTCTGTCGGGCGATGGTCTGGAGCGACGATGGCGAGAAGGTGGCCGACCTCCTGGTCAACGCCAGCAACGACGGTTGGTTCGGGGACTCGGACGGAATCCGTCGACTCCACAATCAGGTCGCCCGATTCCGCTCGATCGAGAATCGCGTTCCCCTGATTCGAGCGGTCAACACCGGAATCTCCTGCATGGTGGATTCCTCCGGTCGGTTGGTGGATCAGCTCCCCGCCCGCGCGGCCGGGATCCTCGGGCCCCGGGTCGTCGAGCTCGACGACCGCGTCCCGATCTTCGCCACGGTGGGGGCGTGGCCCGGACGAGCGGTCCTCCTCGCGATGGTCGTGATGCTCATCCTTCCGAATCGAAAGGCGTCGGTCGTGGATCCTCCAGCGGAGACCGAGCCAGACCCGTCCTGAGATCGGATCAAAGGCAAACTGGCGTCGACGCGCGTGATTTGCCGATGCAAGGCCTCGAAGTACGATGATCCCGGATCCGGCGGAGCCGGACTTGAATCTCCACCAGGAAGGTGCCACGACCCATGACCGATCGACTCCGATGCCTGCCCACGTTCGCGGGCGTCCTCGCGACCCTGGCCTTCGCCGGCGGATGCGTTCCCGCCGACCCCTCGAAGCCCTGGAGCACCCGCGACCAGAGCACGACGGTCGAAGTCGTGGAGACCGAATACGAGATCGTCCGGCCGATCGTCATCGAACCCACCGAGCCGGCGCCCGGGTCCGGCACGCAGCCGGTGATCGGCGGTCGCTCGAGCGTCGTCGTCGAGACGACGGAAGTGGTGGTCCCGACCGGCCCCATCGTCCTTCGAGGGACCACGCCGGCGGCCCGATCCACGTCGTGGCTGCTCAACGCGGTGGTGGATCCCCAGCCGATCGTCCGCGCCACCGCGTTCGAAGCGCTCGAAGGCAATCCCGATGCGCTCTACGAAGCCGCGCCGTTCGGGCTCATCGACGAGAACCGCGGCGTTCGATTCGTGGCGACGATGTCGATCGGCGACGCGGGGCTCGCAGGACTCGCGCCGCTGATCGCGCCGCTGCTCTCGGATCCTTCGGCGTCGGTCCGGGCCGCCGCGATCTACGCGATGAACAAGCTCGGCGAGGGCGCCGATCCCTCGCCGCTCGCGGCGATGGCCCGCAGCGACGACCCCGAGATCCGGGCGAACGCGTACCTCGTGCTCGGCCTGATGGGCAACCCGAGTGCGATCCCGCTGATCGAATCGACGCTCGGAACCGGCATGCGGCTGGTGAATCCGATGCGGGTCCGGCTCACCGAACTGCAGGCGGCCGAGGCGTTGGTGCTGCTGGGCGACCAGGACGACATCGAACCGATCCGCGCAGCGCTCTTCACGCCGGTCGAGCAGGGGGAGATCACGGTCCTCGCCTGCGACATGCTCGGGCGACTCGGTGACGAGCAGGCCCGGTCGATGCTCTTTCGCATGATCGCCGCGAGCGGCAATCAGACGCGGCCCCCCGAAATCCGGATGGCGGCCACCGCGGCACTCTTCCGGCTGGGTCCGCCGCTTCCGGAAGACCTTGGGAATCTGATCCTCGGCCAGGTCGAGGATCGTGATCCCCGTCGCCGGGTTCAGGCGGCCTCGTGTCTCGCGGTCGTGCCGGGCCGAAAGGCGCTTGCAGCGCTCGAAGTGCTTCTTTCCGACGCGGAACCGATGGTGCGGACCGCGGCGGCGGGTGCGATTCTCAGTCGTCCCGACAGCCGACAGGCTGCGGCGGCAGCCGTCTCGAATTGACACTGACTGCTGTGAGGGGTACAAGAAACCGCGTCAGGACCGCGTGCGTAGGGATTTTCATCCCTCCGACCGCTTGAATGCTTCCGCAGGTTGTGGGAGGATTCCGAACTTCGGCCGGTGAAGCCCCTCGGGCGGATCGGCCGGGAAGACCCCTCGATCCGGTCTCAGGGCCGGATCGCGGAGTTCAGGATGAACGCTCGGCGGAATCCTCCGCTGAAGACAGGTTGCCGGGCCCGGTCTCGAAGGATTCGACTCCGGCCCATTCGAACGCTTGACAGACTCGATCGGCTCGACGCACGTCCGATCAGATCCGACCGACCAGAAAGGACTCCCTCTTGCATCTTCTTACCAAGCTCTTCATCGTCCTCGTCTCCCTGCTCGCGGTGATGATCACGCCGCTGGTCGCGGTGAACGCGGTGAACGAGGCCTCGTTCAAGTCGAAGTGGATGGCTTCGAACCAGGGCAAGAATGCGGCGCTCGAGAACCTCGACGCCGAGCAGAAGGTCCGAATGGCCGAGGCCGCCGCGGCGTCGGTCCAGACGAAGGAACTCGAGCTTCGCATCGCCGAACTCCAGCGCAACTCCGACGGCAAGAACGCGGAAGTCTCGCGTCTCCAGGGCGAACTCACGATCGCCCGCGCCGGCCAGGAAGAGATCAACGCCCGCATCGGCATGATGGCCGAGACCCAGCAGGCCCAGCAGAAGCTCGGTGAGACCCTCGTGGTCGAACTTCGTTCGCTCCGAACCCGTGCCGTCGACGCCGAACGACAGTCGGTCGACCTCGAAGAAGAGCTCGGAATCATCAAGTCCCAGCTCGAAGTCGCCGAAGCCGCCCGCCGGGCGCTGCAGGAGGAAGTCCAGCAGCTCAACGACGAGCGTGACCAGGCCGTCGACAAGATCGCCCGCTACGTCGCCTACATCGGTGAACTGCCGTCCGCTCGAGCCGGTGCCGCCGCGGGAACCCTTCCCGCCGACCGCAACCTCTCCTCGACCGTGATCAGCGTCCGCCGCTCGGAGGGGTCCACCCTCGCCGAGATCAACGCGGGCAGCCGTGACGGCGTGCAGGAAGGCTGGGTCCTCACCGTGGCCGACGGCAGCAAGTTCATCGGCAACCTCCGGATCATCGAAGTCGACGTGAACCGTTCGACCGGCGTGATCGAGCTCGAGGACGCCAACAACCGTGGCTCGGTTCGCTCCGGCCAGCGTGCGATCGCCCGCAAGGGTCAGTGAACCCGTCATCGCCCGCCACGACCGACCTGAATCCGCCACCGGCGGTCCGACCGCCCGTTTCCAGAGGATCCAACCATGAGTTCGATGACTGCTCCCGTACGACGCTCCGGCGGCGACCTCGACGTCTACACCGGCCTGCTTTTCGCCGCTTTTCTCGTGCTGCTCGCCGGCGTGCTCTCCGTGGCATCCGCGAACATCGCCCAGGCGGAGCAGTCCGCCGACCGATCCGCGTCGGTGCAGGCTGAGAACGTCTTTCTCGGCGTTCCCGGCTTCGACGTGGTGAAGTGAGCCGCGGACGGCCATGCCCACGGGCATCACCGTCCCGACGTACAGCGACCCATCCCGCGGGCGATCCTCTGACGAGGGTCGCCCGCGGTCGTTTTCGGCGGGCTTGCGTCGGGTCGGATATTCTCGACACCGGACGCCGACGACCGATCTGAGAAGATGGGCCGACTCGGTCGCCGATTCGCCCCTTCGCGCACTCCCGGACCTTCCTCCTCATGTTCTTCGACTCCATTCTCGGTTGGTTCAGCGTCGACATGGGCATCGACCTCGGTACCTGCAACACGCTGGTGTGCGTCCGCGGCGAGGGGATCGTCCTGAACGAGCCCTCGGTGGTCGCGGTCCGCAAGGGGACCAACCGGGTCATCAACAGCGGCACCGCGGTCGGCTGGGCCGCGAAGGACATGCTCGGCAAGACCCCCGGTTCGATCTCCGCGGTGCGTCCGCTCAAGGACGGCGTCATCAGCGACTTCGAGATCACCGAAGCGATGTTGAGCTACTTCATTCGAAAGGTGAACGGGCGAAGCCGGATCTTCGGTCCCCGGGTGGTCATCGCGATCCCCTCCGGCATCACCGCGGTCGAGAAGCGTGCGGTGCTCGACTCGGCCGAACGGGCCGGTGCGAGGAAGGTCTACCTGGTCGAGGAACCGATGGCGGCGGGCATCGGCGCGGGGCTTCCGATCGCGGAGCCGACCGCGAGCATGATCGTGGACATCGGCGGTGGCACGACCGAGGTCGCCATCATGTCGCTGGCGGACATCGCCAGCTGCGAGTCGGTCCGGGTGGCCGGTGACGACTTCGACGAGTCGATCATCAACCACATGAAGAAGAGCTACGGCCTGACCATCGGTGAACAGACCGCGGAGCGGATCAAGATCGAGATCGGATCCGCGGCGCCCGTGGGCGAGACCATGAACATGGAGGTCCGCGGCCGCGACATGGTCACCGGGCTTCCCCGGAAGACCGTGGTCACCAGCGACGAGATCCGGGACGCGCTCACCGAGCCGGTCAACCAGATCGTCGAAGCGGTGATCCGGACGCTGGAGCACGCCGAGCCCGAGCTTTCCGCGGACCTCGTCGACAATGGAATCATGCTCGCCGGCGGTGGAGCGCTGCTCCGCGGCATGGACGTGGTGATCTCCAACGCGACCGGGCTCGACGTCGAGGTCGCGGAGGACCCCCTCACCTGCGTCGCTCGCGGCACGAGCATCTATCTCGAAAGCCTCGAGGACTGGAAGGCGACGCTCGAGTCCGACCTCGACGAAGTCTGACCCGCACGACGGGAGGCGATCGATCGGCCGCACACGTCAAGTTCCACTCAGTCCCTTCTCGCTGGCCCTGCTGGTGGTCCTGTTGCTGTCGCTGCTGCCCACCGGGTGGCTCGTGCCGTGGACCAATCGGCTCTCCGAGATCGTCCGGCTTCCACTGGTTCCGCTCGGCGACATCGCGACGTCCGCGCGGGTCTGGCTGACGGTCGACGATTCCCAGATCGCGACGCGGGACGAGTTCGACCTGCTCGAGCGGGAACGCAACGAGTACCGACGGCTCTATCACGCCTCCGCCGAACGGGTGCGCGAACTGGAAGGGCTCGTCGGCAGCCTGCGGGGCCTGCCGCCGGTCGACGCGGTCGGTGAATACGTCGCGATCGAAGTCGACGTGATCGGATCGGATCCGAGTGGACCGGACGGGCCGCTGCAGGTGAACGCCGGCACGCGACGAGGCGTGCGGGGCGGGGGGGTCGCGATTCATCGAGGCGACGTCCTCGTGGGCCGCGTGATGCGTGAAGTCGGCCCCACGACGGCGTGGATCCAGCCCGCCCTCGCGACCGGACTGATCGACGCTCGCGTGACCCCCGTCGCACTGGCCGAGGCCGGCGTCCGGGAGGGCGTCGCGGTGCAGCTCGAGCCCGGGGACGGCGGCTGGCGGACGACCGTCGATCGATCCGTCTCGGTGACCTCGGGAATGATCGTTCGACTGCACGATGCCGGTTGGTCGCGGTTCGCCCAGGGGCTCGCCATCGGCGTCGTCCGCGAGGTCACGCCGCTCGAATCGAATCCCACGCGACTGGAGATCCGGGTCCGTCCGATGGAGGATCCCCGGCGGCTGGATCGCTTCCTCGTGGTGAGCCAGTCGGACGCCTCGGGAGACGCCCCATGAGACTCGGCGTCTTCGTGGCCGCGCTCGCCGTCTGCCTGGTGCTCGACTCGAGCTTCCTGGCCGCCTTGTCGATCGGTGGCGTGCACCCGATCGCCACCGCGGTGCTGATGGTCTACGTCGGTCTGTTCGCACCGCGACGGATGGTCCTCTGGACCGCGCTCGCGACGGGGATCCTGCTCGATCTCGCGACCCCCGCGGTCTACCGCGGCGACCAGCCCTTCTTCCTGATCGGGCCCTACGCGCTCGGATGCGTGTTCGGTGCGAACCTCCTCCTTCCGATCCGGACCATGGTCTTTCGACGGAATCCGATCGCGGTGGGCCTGCTCGCCATTCCCTACCTCTTCGCGGTCGGGGTGGTCTTCATGGCGATGTGGACGGTCCGAGGGCTCTACAGCGAGACGGCGGTCCCCTGGGCGGATGCCTCGGCGGCGGCGGAACTCGGCCGCCGTCTGGGGGAGGCGATCTACACCGGAGGCTTCGGAATCCCCTTCGCGTGGCTGCTGTTGATGACCTGGTCGACCTGGCGATTCGACGTCGGTTCGGTCCGCCGCTGAAGGCTCGTGGGTGCTGCGGAACGGGTATCTTCGCGGCATGAACGGCACCAACGGCATGAATGGTTCGAACGGCATCGATGGCGTGAACGGCGTGGTCCTGCTCGACGACGGGCGCGGGCACTTCGGCCCGCTGACCGATCTTCGATCGACCGCGGATCTCCGCAGTGGAATGCTCACCACCGGCGCCCGGCTGCTGCATGACGCGGGCCTGCCGCTCGCCGGGCTTCGCGTGCCCGAGACGCTGGCCGCGGTCGTCGCGTCGAACCATCCCGGGGTTCCCGTCAATCGAGCCCCCGCGGACGGCAGCGGGTTCCTGGTGCTCAACACCCGCATGCTCGACGGGTGCCGCGGCCCGTGGCCGGAACCCCGAACCGCGAACGTCGACGCCGACGGCGCGATTCGAATGGCCGTGGTCGATCACGCCGACGGCTCGACCCTGCTCGAGACCGGAGTGCTCCCGAAGGATTTCGCGGCGTCGGTCGCGGACGGACCCACGCTCGCGGAAGCGGCCTGGGACGTCTTCACCACCGCGGGCGACCGGATCGAAGCCGATCTCGATCGACTTGGTGCGGACTGGGGATCGCCGCCCGATCGACCGCCGGCCGGCCCGACCATCCTCGGCGACCATCCCGTCCGGATCGCCGCGTCCGCGACCTTCGACCCCGGCGTGGTGCTTGATGCGCGGGCGGGTGCCGTCGCCATCGGGGCGAACGTCCACGTCGGCATCAACGCCGCCATCCACGGGCCTTGTGCGGTCCTCGAATCGACGCGGGTGGCGGATCAGGCGATGCTCAAGGCGAACACCGTCATCGGGCCGCATTGCCGGGTGGGCGGAGAGATCGGCGGCACGGTCTTCCAGGGATTCGCCAACAAGAGTCACCATGGCCACCTCGGCGACAGCTGGGTCGGCGCCTGGGCGAACCTCGGGGCGGGCACGGTGAACTCCAACCTGCTCAACACCTACGGGGACGTCGCGATGCGGCTGTCGCCGGACGGGCCCCGGCTCCGGTCCGGCCGTCAGTTCCTCGGCTGCGTGATCGGTGATCACGCGAAGACCGCGATCGGAACCCGGATCATGACCGGAACCTCGATCGGCACCGGCGCGATGATCGCCACCAGCACGCCGCCCGCCGCGACCGTGCCGGCGTTCACCTGGGCGACGGACGCCGGGACACGGTCCTACCGCTTCGACAAGTTCCTCGACGTGGCGCGGACGGTGATGGCACGCCGGGAGATCGTCCTCGAGGAGGCGGCGGAGGCCCGGCTTCGGGAACTCCATCCGGAGGCGGGTCGAGGGGTGGGATCGTGAGCGACGCGGACGGCGAGGTTCTCTACCTGATCGACGGGTACGCGCAGTTCTTCCGCGCCTATCACGCGATTCGCACCGAGATGCACAGTCCGGTGACCAGCGAGCCGACGCACATGACGTTCGGCTTCACGGACATGCTCCTGAAGATCCTTCGAAACCACCGTCCGAGCCATCTCGCGGTGGTGCTCGACGTCTCGAGTGATCGGGGGACGTTCCGGTCGCAGATGTTCCCCGAGTACAAGGCCAACCGGGACGCACCGCCGTCGGACCTGAAGCCGCAGGTGGACCGCTGTCTCGACGTGCTCGGGCAGCTCGGGGTCCCGGCCTTCGGGCTGGAGGGCGTCGAGGCGGACGACGTGATCGCGACCCTCGTGCGTCGGCTCCGCCGCGACCGTCCGGAGCTCGAGATCCGGATCATCTCCAAGGACAAGGATCTGCAGCAGCTGCTGGACGAGCGGACCTCGCTGTTCGACGTCCACAAGGATGAGGTGACCGGCGTCGCCGAACTGGAGGCTCGGACCGCGGATCCGAAGCGGGGGCTCGAAGGCATCTCGCCGGCGCAGGTCGTCGACATGCTGACCCTGATGGGCGACACCGCCGACAACGTCCCGGGCGTGGATGGGATCGGCCCCAAGACCGCGGCGAACCTGGTCTCGGAGTTCGGTTCGATCGACGGCGTCTACGCCTGCATCGACGCGGAGGAGGATCTCAAGGATGCGCGTCGACGGATCAAGGGCAAGCGTCGGGAGAATCTCGTCGCGGCCCGCGACCGGATCCCCCTTGGTCGGGCGTTGATCACGTTGAAGGAGGACTGCGACGTCGATTTCGAACTCGACGACGCCGCGGTCCGGCTCGATCGGGTGGACGCCGAGGTGGTCGACGAGACCATGCGGGTGCTCGGTTTCACGCGACATCGGACCGGCTTCCGCGCCGTGCTCGGCGGCGAAGGCGACGTCGATGCCGGATCGCCGACGACGGGCGTCGCCGAAGAAGCGCCGGCCGGCGCCCCCGACGCCGCCTCCGATGCGGCGGGAACGCTGTTCGCCTTCGGTGACGGCGACGTCTCGGTCACCATGACACCGTCCCTGACCCCGGTCGACGGCGACTACGAGATCGTCTCGACGCTCGACGCCCTCGAGGCGGTCGTGGATCGTGCCGAGGCGGCCGGCGTGGTCGCGATCGACACCGAAACGGATTCCCTCGGGCCGCGGACCGCGAAACTGGCGGGGGTCTCGATCGCGGTCGAGGAGGGCGCGGGGGTCTACGTGCCGCTTCGGTCTCCCACGCCGGAGACCCATCTCGATCTCGACACCGCCCGGCCCCAGCTCGAGCGGCTGCTCGGCGATCCGTCGATCGGCAAGATCGGTCACAACCTGAAATTCGATCTCGTGGTGCTTCGAGCGCACGGCTTCGAGATCCGCGGGATCGTCGGTGATTCGATGGTCGCGTCGTACATCGACGATGCCACCCGCGCGACCCACAAGCTCGACGCCCTGTCGGAATCGGAGCTGGGTCGCCGGTGCGTGCCGATCGAGGCGTTGATCGGGAAGGGCAGGAACCAGCGTGCGTTCAGCGAGGTCCCGCTCGAGGAGGCGGCGCCGTACGCGGGCGAGGATGCGGACGTCTCGCTTCGACTCGAGCGGCGTTTTCGCCGGCGGCTCGTCGACTCCGACCTCGAGACGCTGTACGAAGCGACCGAGGTCCCGTTGGTCGAAGTCCTCGCCGGGTTGGAGTTCGAGGGGATCCGGGTCGAGCCCGAGGTGCTCGACGAGCAACGAGAGGGCCTGCAGGCGAGGATCGAGACCCTGCGGGCGTCGATCGTCGACGAGGCACCGCACGTGTTCAGTCCGGACTCGCCCAAGCAGCTCGCCGCGGCGTTGTTCAACGCGCCGGAGGCGGATCCGCCGGGGCTCGGCATCAAGCCGCTGAAGAAGGGGAAGACCGGGCCGAGCACGGATGCGGAGGTCATGGAGAAGCTCTCGGAGGATCCCGGGGTCTCGACGCCGATCCCCGGCCTGATCCTCGAGTACCGGCAGCTCACCAAGCTGGTCAACACCTACCTGGTCGCGCTCAAGGAGGCGATCCGCCCCGAGACCGGACGGATCCATGCGTCCTTCAACCAGACCGTCACCGCCACCGGGAGGCTCTCCTCGAGCGATCCGAATCTTCAGAACATCCCGATCCGGACCGAGGTGGGGCGACGGATTCGGCGAGCCTTCGTGGCGGCGCCGGGGCACGTGCTGCTCGCCGCCGACTACTCGCAGGTCGAGCTTCGAATGCTGGCGCACCTCTCCGGGGACGAGAACCTGCAGGCGGCGTTCCACCGAGGGGACGACATCCACGCGGCGGTCGCCGCCGAGGTCGAGGGCGTGCCGCTGGAAGCGGTGGACGGGGCCGCCCGCACCGCGGCGAAGATGGTCAACTTCGGGATCGTCTACGGCGTGACCGCCTACGGACTCGCCCGTCGGCTCGGTGGCGACACCGACGTCGCTCGGGCCGATCAGATCATCCGCGACTACAAGGCCCGGTATCCGGCGATCGAGGCGTTCCTCGAGGCCTGCGTCGAACAGGCTCGCCGCGAGGGCTCCGTCTCGACGATCCTGGGCCGTCGGCGATCGATTCCCCAGGTCCACGCCCGCAATCCTCAGGAGCGAGCCCAGGGCGAGCGGATGGCCATCAACACGGTGGTGCAGGGCAGTGCCGCGGATCTCATCAAGCGTGCCATGATCGACCTCCACCAAGCCCTTCCGACGCGTTTTTCGAAGTCCCGGATGATCCTCCAGATCCACGACGAGCTCGTCTTCGAGGTTCCGGAGGTGGAGATCGAGGCCGTCGCCGACCTCGTCCGGGAACGGATGGAGAACGCCATGGAACTCTCGGTGCCACTGGTGGCCGAGCCGTCCTGGGGAACGAGTTGGGCGGACACCAAGTGAGTCCCGGGCCGGGATCGGCTGGTCGACTTGACGAGCGGCGGCGGGACGCTAGTCTGTACCGTCTCGCCGGATTCCGGCGGGTGGACACAGAGCGGGGGCGGTAGCTCAATTGGTTAGAGTACCGGCCTGTCACGCCGGTGGTTGCGGGTTCGAGTCCCGTCCGCCTCGCTTCGCGGCCTCTCTCACGAGAGGCCGCTGTCCTTTTTGGCCGGAGCGTCCCGGGCCGGCTCGTTCGCTCGTTCAGCCCACGGGCTGGTGTTCGGGACGCCACTTGATGTTGCAGCCGAGACTGGGTCGCTGGTCGCTCGGGACGGGGCGTCCCTCGAGGGCCGCCTCGATCGCGGTGTCGAGATCCGCCCCGGTCACGGGGAGATCGTCGCCCGGTCGACTGTCGCAGAACTGGCCTCGATACACGAGCCGTCGATCACCGTCGAAGAGGAAGAAGTCCGGCGTGCACGCCGCGGAGTACGCCTTCGCGACCGACTGGTCTTCGTCGAAGAGGTACGGAAAGGTGTAGTTCCGCGCCTCGATCTCGCGGGCCATGGCGTCCGGGGAATCCGCCGGATGGGTCTCGACGTCGTTCGAGTTGATGGCGAAGATCGCGAGGCCTCGGGCCTGCCACTCGCGGCTCGATTCCGCGAGCTGTGCGGCGATGTGCACCACGAAGGGGCAGTGATTGCACATGAACACCACGAGGACCGCCTGCGCCGTCTCGGCATCGGCGAGGCCATGCAGTGCGCCCGTGGGATCGGGGAGTCGGAAATCAGGTGCCGGAATACCGAGCGGGATCATGTTCGAGGCGGTGCGGGGCAAGGGTTGGCTCCAGGGTTCGAGGGTGTGCCGGTGATCAGCTTCGACCGATGAGAACGCCGCATCCGAACACGATGAGGCCGCCGATCACGGTCCCGAACATCGCACGCAGCAGGGGCGTGTCCATGTACTTCCGTCGGATCAGCGCGACGGCGAAGAGTTCGACGACGACCACGGCGATCGCGATGGTGGTCGCGAGCTCGAAGCCGTCGATGAGATAGGGAAGGGTGTGGCCGAGCCCGCCGACCGTGGTCGCGCCGCCGCAGACCAGCCCCCGGACCGTGGGGGAGCCTCGGCCGCTCATCCGGCCGTCGTCGCTCATCGCTTCCGCGAAGGCCATGCTGATTCCAGCGCCGACCGCGGCCGCGAGACCGACCTTGAACGTCGGTCCGCTCTCGCTGGTCGCGAAGGCCGCCGCGAACAGCGGGGCCAGCGTGGAGACCGAGCCGTCCATGAGACCGGCGAGTCCGGGCTGGACGATCTGCAACACGAACCGACGTCGTTCGTCGTCGGGTTCGATGGTCGGGCTGGTGTCGGTGGATTCCATCTCAGCGGATCTGCATCAGGACGAGGATGAACACGATCACGGCGACGAGGACGATGACGGTCTTCGCGGACAGGAGGCTGGCGGCGCGGTCGACCGGGGCGTGGCCGATCCGGCCTTCGATCACCGATTCGCAGTGGGGGCACTGGTAGGCCTCGTCCCAGACCTCCTCGCCGCAGTCGGGGCAGTAGCCGATCTCGCCCGCGAATCGGTCCAGATCCTCGTCGCTCGGGTCCTCGTCGATCATGCGGAGAGGCTACCAAGTCCGACGGCCCTCGACGCCGCGATGGAATGCCGGGTTCAGGCGGATCGGGAGTGGCGAGCCGGTGAAAGGGGACGTTCGTCCCGTTTCTCGGAATCGAGCTGGCCGCGCAGCTTGGAGAGCCCGCGGTGCTTCCAGTTGTTGATGGTCGTGACGGAGACGCCCAGACTTCGTGCGGCATGGGCGTAGCTCTTGCCCTCGCAGACGATCATTCGAAGCGCATCCCGTTCGTCGGGGTTCAGCCTTCCGAACGCCTGCTCGACCTGTCCGAGGTTGGCGATCTCCTCCGCCGCGCGAAGGGGCCTCGGTGAGGAATCCTCCTCGTTCTGGCGGATTCGAGGCTTGATCTTCTCGTCCACGATCTCGCGGAGACGGACCGACCGCGTGAATCTCCGGCGCAGGATGTTGTGCACGATCTTGAGGATGTAGCTGATCGAGATCTCGAGTTCCTCGAGACGAGGATGCTGGAGAAGACGCACGAACGCTTCCTGGGTCGCGTCCTCGGCGACCGCCGGCTCCGCCGACTTTCGAGCGAACGCGTACACCCGGTCGTGGTAGGCCTCGAAGAGTTCGAGGACGATGCTGGCTCTGTCACGTTGTCTGGTCTCTTCTCGCATTCGACGCTCCATGCTCCCGGCGCACTGCCGTGGTTCCCGCTTCCCCGTCGTCGGCCCAAACCACTCTGGCGACGACTCGGCGGGCCCGGCTCCGCGTGGAGTCGTGGATCACCTGTCGTTTCACCATTACAAGTCGAACGCGGGTGACTTCTCTATGGGGTGATTTCCCATGCCTTCGGAGGCCGTTTCGAAATCGGTGTTCTCGTCGCGTAAGCCGTGGTTTTGGTAGAATTCGTCTTGGAAATTTCTAGGAATGGAACGCCCCACCTCTCCATGCTGACTGAAAACACCATCATCATCGCCGACGACCACTCGCTGATCCGGTCAGCGCTGGTCGCACTGCTCGACGCGTCCACCGGGCTTTCCGTGGTCGCGGACGTGGAGGATGCCGACAAGGCACTTCGGGAGACCGCGCGGCATCGTCCGGACGTCGTGGTGCTCGACATCGACATGCCGGGCGTCGATTCGTTCCAGGCGGCCGCCGAAGTCCGCCAGATCAGTCCGAAGACCGAGGTGGTCTTCCTTTCCGGTTCCTGCAACGACCGGTTCATCGAAGCCGCCCGCGCATCGGGTGCTCGTGGATACGTCTACAAGGGCGACGAGCCCGCGGAACTCGTGTCCGCGATTCGCGCGATCGTCGACGGTGGAACCTTCTACAGCACGAGCGTGAGCGAACGCATCTCGACCGCGCCGCACGGCGACGGCGGCTCGAAGTTCTCGATGCTCTCGTCGCGCGAGCTCGAGACGCTGCGCTACATCGCGAAGGGTCTGTCGAAGAAGGAGATCGCGCCGTTGATGCACATCAGCGTGAAGACCGTCGACAAGCACGTGACGCAGCTGATGTCCAAGCTCGAGATCCACGACCGGGTCGCGCTCGCTCGATATGCGATTCGAGAGGGCCTCGTCGATCCGTGATGGCGATCACCCGGTGCGGCGTCCGGCATCGGCCGTCGCCGATTCGCAGTCCGCGAGCAGGTCGCGGATCGTCGAGACGAGCGGCCCCATCTCGAACGGCTTGCGAAGCAGCCTCGTCCGCTCCAGCGGCGGTGGGTCCGCGACTCCCCCGGTGATGAGCACGCATGGCGTCCGATCGCCTGCGGCACGAAGCGCCGAAATGCAGTCGATGCCTGATCTTCGAGGCAGATCGATGTCCATGACCAGCATCTCGATGTCGTGGTCGGCGGCGAGGTATTCCTCCACGCCGACGGCGTCGCTCGCCTTGGTGACGCTGGTGCCGGCCTGCTCGAGATGAGTCGTGATCACGTCGCGGACCGCCGCGTTGTCCTCGACGACGAGCGTCGTGCGGGGCATTCGAGCATCGCCGACCGCCGCTGCCGCTGCTGGTGTCTCGTCGAGTCGACCGGGCGATTCCACGCAGACCGGCAGCACGAGACGGGCGCCAAGCCCGCCGAGGGGGCTGGAGGTCAGTTCGAACAGTCCACCCAGCCGGTTCGCCGATCGGCGGCAGAGCGAGAGTCCGACCCCCGGGCCGGTGCTGCCCGGGCCGGATTCGAAAGGTTCGAGGAGACGCTCGCGGTCCGACGGCGGAATGCCGGGGCCGTCGTCGTCGACGCGGATCTCGATCCGGTCGGCATCGAGACGCCTGGCCGAGATTCGAATCCGGCCCCGGCCCCGGATGGCATCGCGGGAATTCACGACGAGATTGAGAAGCATCCGTTGCAGCGTCTCCGGAGGCGCTTCGAGCACGACCCCGTCGTCGATCGCGCTTCGATCGCATTCGAACCTGAGGTCGAGTCGGCGCGGAATCAGTCGCTCCGCGGTGTTCGCGATCTCCTCGAGTTCGACGCGGATCGGAATCCGGAGCGTACGAGGCGCCCCGGCGGCGTCGGGGACGAATCGGTCGATCAGGTGTTGGGCCGCGTCGACGGCGTTCCTGATCTCTTCGAGGCCCTTCGCCGTGACCGGGTCGTCGGTGCGCTGGAGAAGAAGCGAGACCCGCCCCCCGATCGCGAAGGCGACGTTGTTGAAATCATGTCGGAGGCCACCGGCCAGCTGGAGGAGGATCTCGGAACGCTCGAGCGATCCCCGGATCGTGGCGAACGATTCCCGCTCGCGTCCGAGTTCTTCGCGCTCGAAGCGTCGTCCGATGGCGTCGCAGAATCGACCGAAGACCAGTACGATCTCGTCCGTTCGTTCCTCATCCGGCTCGAAGTCGGCGACCAGGATGGAGTCGAGGTGGGAGTCGACTCGGATGGGCGACATGAATCGATCCGTGGCCTCGTTCCGCTCGTGGATCGATCTTCCCGCCTCGAGTCGCGAGATCGTCCCGCTCGACAGCGTGGCCGGCATGGACATGGCCGTGTCGGCGGATCGTCCCGCCGGCCAGCTGGCGATTCGTCGACTCCGGGATTCCGGGTCGACTTCGAACCAGCCGATCCCCGGCAGGTCGAGTTCCTCGCCGATCAGGGCGAGCAGCTCGCACATCGCCTGATCGAGATCTTCGGTGCCGTCGAGCGTCTCGACCGCGATCTCCAACGTCCTTCGCAGGCGAGCCGATGACTCCCGGCGTCGTTCGATGCTCGCCCTGTCGGAGTCGTCGTGGAAGAGGAGTGCCGAGGTGCCGTTCCGGGATCGGCGGATCGTCCCTCGCATCGACCACCAACGGCCGTGATCTCTCCGCACCCGGAAGTCACAGGAGGTCGACTGGTTCGGCTGGAGGCCACGCAGCGTCGTCCGAAGACGCGGACGATCATCGGGATGGATGGCGGACCACCACTCCTTGATTCGTTCCGATCCTCCGTCCGAATCGGCGATCTCGGCCAGCAGTCGGTCCATGCCCGGGTTCCACCGCGTGGCGACGAGATTCGCGTCGAATCCGGCGAAACCGAGGTCCGGGACATCGGCGAGTTCGAGCAGTTCGTCGAGACCATCGTTCGTGCCGCTGCGTCCGTGGCGACCGAGTGCGAGTCCGATGACGACGCCTGCGAGCAGGCCCACCCCCGAAATCATGATCATGGTGATCGCATCGAGCGTCGATCCGGTCGTGGTCGACGGCAGGTCGGAGATGGCGTGCAACGGACCCATGGCCCGAGAGTAGCCGTCGCGGTGGGGATTGAAACGTGGGAATTCACTCCAGTTCCCGCGGAATCTCAGTCGCAGTCGCCCCATCCGATGAAAAGCACGCCCAGATCCTTGCCGTCGACGATGCCGTCCCCGTTGAAGTCGGCGGGGCAGTTTCCGCACGATCCCCAGGAGACGAACAGCAGCCCGAGATCGGCGCCGCTCGTCGACCCGTCGCCGTCGAGATCCGTGATGCAGTCGGCTTCGCATGTCGATGCGATGTCGTTCCCGCCGTCGTCGGTCCACGGGCCGTCGATCTGATCGGGGGTGTTCCCGCAGGCCTGCGTGTCATGGAGCCGGGGATTGCTTCCATTCCAGCTGTGCATCCCACCGCCGATGCTGGCGACGTTCTCACGCAGCGAGCAGCCCTCGAGCGTCGGGCTGGTCGAGAAGTTGTGGATCGCGCCGCCTTCGCCGTTCGCGACGTTGCTGAAGAAGTCGCAGTCGATGAACTCGGGGATCGCGGCGCTCGATCCGGGGTCGGCGTTGAAGACGGCCCCACCTTCGTCGCCTGCGGCGTTCGCCTCCATGATGCAGCCGCGGACCAGCGGGCTGCTCGCGTCGTTGTACATCGCGCCGCCGTCGCTCGCCGCGGTGTTGGCCTGGAAGAGGCAGTCCCTGAACTCGGGCCGGCTGCCGTCGAAGTTGAGCACGGCACCGCCGAAGAAACCACGGTTTTCGATGAACTGGCAGTCGGTTATCTCCGGCTCGGCGCCCCAGTTGTAGATCGCGCCGCCGAGGCACGCCGATGAACCGTTGTCGAGGAACGCGCAAGCGACGATCGTCGGTCGGCAGATGGAGCCGTTCTCGTCGCCGTTGAGGATCGCCCCGCCGTATTCGGCGTCGTTTCCATCAAAGAGGCACGCCCGAATGGTGGGGCTGCTCCCGTCCCGGTTCCAGAAGCCGCCGCCGAAGTACTCCCAGAAGTCGATCGCGCCGTTGTCGTTCCAGTCGTACCAGCTTGCACGGCAGTTTCGAACCACGAATCCCTCGATCACCGTCTTCGCGGTCTCGCCGTTCCGGCACCTCACGCCCCGGCGGAACGACTCGCCGTCGATGATCGCGGTGCCGGGGATCGTCGCGGCGAGGTGGATCCGCTTGCCTTCGAGGTCGACGACCTGGTCGTCGGTGGAGGTGTACGTACCGGGGGCGACGAGCACCACGTCACCATCGGACGCAAAGTCGACGGCGGCCTGGATCGAATCGAAATCGGCGGGTCCATCGTCGTCGACGGTGAGGGTGTCGGCGACGAGGGGCGAGGCGAGGGCGGTGATCGCCAGGGCGCGAGCGACGAGCCGGGAAGTCCTGATCATGGTTTTCTCCGGCCCGATTATCGTCGCTTGCGATCTCGATGCGAGCAGAAAGGGCCGTATCGGGCCGGGCTCGTGGGTCGGCGGCATCCAAAATCCCGCCGCACCCGTCGTTCGTGGCGTCCGGGGGGGTTCGCCGAGCATCGCTCCGTCATCGCGGAATCCGGAGTCGGGGGCGTGATCTTTCCGCTGCGGGTGGAGTCGGGCGGGGCTTCGGCCGATGTGGTCAAGGAAGGGCGGCGACCATCGTGTGCCGTCGCCGAACGTTCGTCTGCCAGCGGCCCGCGCCGGGTCGATCGTTCGAAATCAAGGGAAGGACCGCGATGCCCGTATCAGAAGAAGAATTCCGCGCCCTGCAGCGTCAGGTTCGTCGTCAGCGTCGATGGAACGTCGCCCTGGTGGCGACGATGGCCGTCGGTGGTCTGATGGCCGCGAACGGTGTGCGATCCGTGCCCGACGTGATCCGGGCGAAGAAGTTCGAGGTCGTCGGCGGCAACGGCACGGCCCTCGTCGAGCTCGGCGCGAACAAGAACGGCAACGGCGCGGTCACGACCCGAAACGAACAAGGCCGACGGCTGGTGCGGCTCGGTGCGACCACCGGTGGAAACGGATTCGTCACCACCCTCAACGGCATGGGTGGGAACCTGGTGGAACTCGGCGCGACCGTGGACGGCCAGGGTTCGGTCGAGACCCAGAACGGCGGGGGGCAGGCGCTCGTCCGGCTCGGTTCCTATTCCAGCACTCGAGGCGGCTACGTCGAGGCCTTCACGACGTACGGCGCGTCGACGGGCGAATTCCCCGAACAGTGAAGTCGCCATGAACTGAACATCGAACGCCGCATCCATCACGGGTGCGGCGTTTTTCTTCGGCGGGCCTTCGTGGGGCGGGTGGTGTCGGGGTTCGCCGTGAGCCGACAGGAGTCGGTCGCAGAAGTGACAGGCGGTTCAGCTGACATGGGAACAGGTCTCGTCGGCGTGGGATCCTGGTACGTCGAACCTGTACGCTGCCGGGAGATCCGGGACCGACGAGCGTTCCGGGGCTGGATCGATCCACCCGAAGATTCTCCGATGAGAATGGGTGGTTGCATGTGGATTCTCTACCTGGAGCAGACCAATGAAGCGTGAAACGACAATGGCGTTCCTCGCGGGCACGATCGTGGCCGGTGCGTTCTTCGCCGGGTTGGGCATGGGATCCGCGAGCGGTTCCGCAGCGAATCAGAAGATGGAGATCGTGAATTCGGCCGGCAGCAACGTCTTCGGGGCCGGCACGCTGTTCGGCGGATCGAACATGGGCATTCCGATCACCGTGAGGAACGCCTCCGATTTCGTCAGGCGATGACTCGACGGTCCGCACCCGAGCGTCGTCGCCACCTCTTTCCGTGAGATCTGTCGGATGCGGTTGTCTCGATCGGACATGGTCACGGGTGTGAAGGCCGGGATGTTCTTCGAGAATCAGGTTTGCGGCCATCGACGGTATTGGCCGCGGAGGGCGCGTCCGATCGCCGTGCGTCGAACCAGGAAGTGATAGCTCGCGAAGGAGATCGCCAGCACGATCACCGTCGAGATCCACATCTTGAGATCGGCGTCGACCGGCCAGTCGTGGAGCACGATCGGGATGAACACCGCGATCGGCGCGTGCGCGAGATAGATCCAGAACGACGCCTCGGCCACGTAGGCGAACTTCGGATCGATGCGGGGGAACCAGCGTCCCGCCAGGCCCAGCATGCCGAGAACCAGCATCCAGGTCGAGATCGCGTGGGCGAGCCAGTAGATCGCCAGCTGGAGCCTCGCGGATCCCAGCCAGAGTTCGGCCCGGGTGTCGGCGTACTCGTGATTCTCCCCCATGGGCGCGACGACGAGGACCGCGAGCAGCAACCCGAACACGAAGCGGCATCCCGCCCGCCGATCGAGGTCACCGAGAATCTCGGGGTGCAGCGCGAACATCCAGCCCGCGAGGAAGAACACGTAGTGCGCCGAGAAGGCCTCCGGATCGGGCTGAAGGCCGTGCGCGATTTCGAGTTCCGCGGTCTGGTCGCGGGCGGTCGCCAGCATCGAGAGTCCCACGAGCATCGGAAGACGCATCCATCGGAGATCGCCGGTGAGGATCGCCGCTTGCAGATTCTGAAGCCTTTTGCGCAGCGGCCCTGCCGGCCGGTCGAGCCAGAGCACCAGGCCCATCGATGCCACGTAGAACAGCAGGAGGTAGTAGAGGAACCAGAAGTGTGCCAGGTAGAACACGTCGCTTGCGAAGGGGAGGTAGGGGGTGATGGGCGTGTCGGCGAAGGCGACGGCGAGACTCGCCTCGCCCTCGGCGGCGAGCATGAGCTCGCGTCCGAGGGCGAAGGCGTACCTGAGCAGGGGGAAGGCGATCAGCCAGCCCACCACCATCGGGATGAGAATCCGCGTCGTTCGGCTGACGGTGATCGACCTCAGGCTTTTTCGTTGCAGGAGGAACGCCCACGAGAACCCTGCGAGCAGGAACAGCATCGGATTCACGCTGGCGCGGGCGACCTGGTGAATTCGATCCGCCACGATCGTTCGATCCGGATCTCGGTAGTTCTCGCCGATGACGTCGATCGAAGCCAGATCCTCCACCGCCGGCATGGTCTGGTATTGCATCACCACGTGGGCGATCACCACGACGATGATCATCAAGCCCCGGAGGTAGTCGAGACCGTGATGCCTTCGATCAGGACGGTGCGGTGGATCCGGTAGATCTTGAGGCATGTCAACGCTCCGCCGGAACAATCGTGGCCCCATCGATGGTCCGAACGTCGCGGATCGACCGTCGGGGATTCGGGCGGCGTGGAGAAGTCCGACGGCGATGGAACGGCGTCGAATCTCCAGTCGAGTGACACCATGGTCGACGTGGACGCATTACGCACGAGGGGGCGTTCTCGTCGCTTGCTCGTCTCGTTTCGGTGTTCATGGCGCTAGCGGGAGGTGGGGGAGGATGTACTCGTTCTCCACGATCCACTCGAGTCCGCTCCGCCAGATCAGGGTGTTCGCCACCATCATGGCGATGCCGAGCACGATCGCGATCGGACCGATGGCGCGTGGGAAGACGACGCGGCCAAGAAGGCCGATCGAGATCACCGTCGCCCAGCCGTAGTTCGCCGTGTAGAGGAAGGATTCGCCTCGCCCGTAGATCGCGTGGAGAAGGACCCCGAACAGCGCGAAGAGTGGAATGAACACGGCTCTGGCCGGAATCACCCGAAGCGAGCAGGCGGTCAGGAGCAGGACGAGGAGTCCCGAAACGTACGCCGGAATCGTCGTCCAGTTGAAGTCGAGGGCGAGCATGGTTTCGGGAGGGGTGCCGCGATACTGGCTCATCGGTGGTCCGATCCACGCGAGTGCGAGGACGGAGTCCCACCATCCGCCTTCCATGTAGAGGAGCAGTTTTCGTTCATTGAGAATCTCGAGGAAGTGCCGCATCGTCGGGTCCATCACCAGGTACCACCCCACGACGTGGACGAGGGAGAGCAGGCCGATTCCCGCCAGGCCCGCGGTGAACAGGGTGGGAAACCTCCTCGTCATCTCGCAGGTCAGCGCACGTGGCCGAAGCCGGCGGACGAACCGTGCGGGAACCAGTGCCAGGCCGGCGAGCGCTCCGTTGGTGATCGTGATGGATGCCGCGAGCGCGATCGCCAGTCCGTAGGCCGCGAGGGTCTTTGGCGAGGCGTGATTCCAGATTCGTGGAAAGAACCTCGGGTGACTCAGGATCAACGCCGAGAGCAGCAGGCTCGTGGGTGCGAGGACGTGAGTCTCGAGGACGACGGTCCAGTTCGTGGTGCCGGCCGTTCCCAGCCATGCCATCGACAGGGCCATCGCATGGAAGGTCGAGAAACCGATCTGCTTCGCGAGGGCGAACAAGAGTGCGAGATTCAAACCGAGCAGGCAGGGAGTCGCGATGTTCCACAGCTGCATCCCGTCGAGGCCGAACGCGGTGGAGGTCTTCTGGTACGCGCCGCAGATGGCGTACCAGGCGGGATGATCGGCGCCGGCGGCGTATTCCTCGGGACGAGCCGAGTATCCGAGGAGTTGTTCCCGCAGATCGTCCATGTCCGAGGCGTGGTAGCGGCCGTGCGTGGGCACGCCCGGCATCGCGTCGACCTGGAGAAACCCGACCAGGACCCCGGCGAGGAGCAGGGTCATCAAGCAGCCGAGTGTCGATCGGGTGGGGAGCGTCAAGGAAGAGCCCGTTGCTTCAGGAACTGAATCGAAACTTGATTTCGGGGCTGCTCCCCTCGGAGGAACCGGCCCTTGTCCGTTCACGGCGTGGATCATTGAGCGTAACGCGCCCGAGAAACCGAGCCGCCATGAAAAATCAGGCGGCGTGATTATCGACCCAGCGTCTCATCGCGGCCGACGGCCCGCGTGTCAGTCCGATGCCCCCGGCTTGCCGGTCGGCGTGCAGACGAGGTTCGGTGGATGCGCTCCGCGGCGACACGCGCAGCCGATCTCCGTGCCGAGGGTGCTCGGCGGCGCAGGGGGCGCGTGCTGGATCGTCGGGCCGCGTCCGCCGGTCGGCCGGCGGGCCAGGAAGCCGCCGCCGTCGCCCGGGCACGTTCCCCAGGATGCGAAGAGCAGCCCGAGGTCCGATCCGCCGACGAGGCCGTCGCCGTCGAGGTCGGCGGGGGAATCGGAGGGGCCCCACGACACGAGCAGGACGGCGAGGTCTGCGCCGTCGACGATGCCGTCCTCGTTGAAGTCGCCCTGACACGGTCTGTCGAGGACGTACAGCTGTCCGAGGAAGGAGAAACCCTTGTACGTCTCGTTCGGGTCACCGAGTTCATCCTCCCCCATGACGAGCCGGAAGTGCCTCGGGATCTCCGGGTCGTAGTACGGATTGTCCGGGCCGGTCTCCAGTCGGCCCTCCATGATCATCGGTGTCAGGTTCCAGGAGACCCCGGCGTCGTTCAGCCACGACATCTGGTCGCCTTCCAGTCGAACGTCGCCGAGATGCCACGGATTCTCGACCGGGATCTTCTGGTATCTGCCGAGCACGTCCTCGACTTCGAGTCCCTCGTACGACACGTCCGCGACCGCGTTCCGGAGTCCGGCGACGAAGGTCGGTTCGGTCGCGTCCTGCAATCGCTTGAAGACGGATTCGTGGTAGTAGTCAGGCTCGAAGGTGCCCACGAAGTCGGCCGGCCAGGTGCTGCGATCGAACCACTGGTGGGACTGGTCCTCGAGACCGAATCCCGACCACACGTTGTAGAAGTGGTGGAAGATCTCGTGCTGCAGCCACTGCGGCAGGTAGGTCTGTCGTTCCTCGGGCACGTAGGTCCCCACGCCGAGGTGCCCGGGCTTGCGGGCGAGCCAGCGCTCGTCCGAGATGAAGACCGGCGCGCCGTTCGGAGCGCCACCCATGCCTCCGGCGATGAAGGGGAGATACTGGAACTCGTCGTAGTGATCGGGGACGTGCGAGGGATACATGATCCACCACCAGTCGGTGGCGTCGATCTGCTTCTGGGTCAGGGCGCCGAAGGGTTGCCCGTAGTTCTGAATCGTCGCGAAGTACGGGCCGTCGGCGCTTCCCGCCTCGGCGACCACCCCGACCTCCAGGTCCGGCAGGGGGATGATCTCGATTTCAACCTCGAGCATGCCCTTGGTGATCGTGTGGATGTATTCGCAGAAGAACTCCAGGGAGTCCCGAACGGCTTCGTAGCCATCCGCCTCGACCCGTTCGTCGAACTGGTGGACGACTTCGATGCCTTCGCCGGCGACGAGTTCCGCCATGGTTCGTGGCTCGAGGCCCCTCGACTGGCCGACCGCGAGGACGGAGAGGCGGATGGTGCGTTCGGTCCCGGGATGGTCGGGGTTGGCGATCCGCCACGCGGTCATGTCCGTGAGCTGCCGCAGGCCGTAGTAGCAGGGGGGCGTGCCGAGGTTCAATCCCAGTGGTTCGTCGCCGAAGATCGACCACCAGACTTCATCCCCGATCGGGTACTCGTCCCAGAGTGCGTTCAGATTCTCCATCGCATCCGCGTACGCGCCGCTTTCGTAGAGATCCCGGGCCGTGAACCAGGTCCGGGCCGCCTTCAGATAGTGCGTGGAAAGGGTGGGGATGCCGCCGTCGAGCACGAACTCGAGCGGACTTCCGGTCGAGACGAGTTCGTAGTCTCGATTCCTGAATTCGAAGCTGGCCACGGTCGGGCCGTCCGGCCCTTCGTTGATCGTGAACTCGAATCCCACGTCGCCGCCTTCGACGTAGTACGGGCAGTCCGGTCCGACCAGCAGCCGGAGGTTCTCGAGGTCGGGCTGGAGGTTCCAGTTGGTCCCGGCCGCGTCCGTCCAGACCACGCGGGTCTCCCACGGCTGCACCACACCGGTATGGGCGTTGGTACTGGACCATGCTCGTTGATAGATTCCGAACAGGTCCTCGATCGAGAGATCGTCTCCGCGCGGAGCGCCCGCCGCAAGACAGGGGCCGGCGATCACGACCATGCCAGTCAACGTCGTCGCGAGTTCGAGAAGGCGATGCATGCGGAGTCTCCAGTGGTGTCTTCATTGGATGCGCGATGAAATGCATGGTTTCAGTGAATGTGTCGATCCGTTCAACTCAACGCGCGACGACCTCGCAGTGGAGGCGTCGGTCGTCTCGGCGGAAATTTCCGTCGGCGAGGCGATCGAGGCGACGCTCGTGGCGCATCGTGACAGGACTTTGATTCGAGCACAAGAGAAGCTGCCACTGGATCGCTCGGTCACGGCGGTGAGGTATCGGTCGTGTGTTTTCGCCGTTCTCCAACATCCGGCGAGGGTTGGCGACGGATCGACCGCCTTTAGGCTTGGAATGGGCTTTGTGTTTGACTATCATCGATAGCTAGACGCTGAATGCTGGCGCTATGAATACCCTTGATTTTCAGCAGGTTCCTTCTGGTGCCTTCCCGTTCGCGGAGACAAAAAGTTGAACAATTGCACGAGTTCAGTCACGGAGCGTCTGGAGCGACATCGCCATCAGGCGACGGCCTGGGTTGGAATTGCCGCGTCGATTGCGGGTGTGACTGCAATTGCAGGTGCGGGCGATATCGTTCACAACGGAAATACATACGGCGCGGGAGAGACTTTGACGATTCAGCTCTCGTCAGCGCTGGCGACGTGGTCTGTTGATTTTGTGGTTCGTACGAATGTGTTCAACA
>JAQWJM010000103.1:0-16940 GCA_029248335.1 Phycisphaerales bacterium | reverse complement strand
GTCGCGATCCGCACCGCCTCGATCCTCGGCGGCGGCAGTTGGATCAACATCTCCACCGTGGGTGGCGCCGACATCGTGACTCCGGCACCGACGCCGAAGAATGGCGCGACCGCGGAACGCCTCCCCACCGATGGGAGCGGCACGATCGACGCCACGCCGGGGGACGGCCTGCTCACCACCGTGGTCGGCGGCCGGAACGCCGCGGCCACCAGGCAGATCCTCACCAACGTCTCCAACCTGACCGGCTTCGTCGACTCGAAGGTGAAACCCGTCTTCGATGAACAGATCGAACCCGCGCTGGTCGATGCACGCACCGTGATGGGAAGCGTCCGCCGCGACTACGACACATGGAGTGGGAGCATCGGACGAACCCTGGACAACGTCGAAACGGCATCGTCGGATCTCGAGACGACGATGGGCGACGCCCAGGCCGCGATGAGCGAGGTTCGAACGGATCTTCGTCTCATCAGTGAACTCGTGCAACGAAACATCGGCCGGATCGACGAAGCGGTCGCGAACCTCGAGGTGATCACCGAGAACGGGGTCGCCATCACCCGCCGCATCAAGGACGACACCCTCGCCCGGGTCGACGAAGCCCTCGACGGTGGCGTCGCGGCGATCGACGACGCGTCCAGCATCCTGCAGAGCCTCGAGGTCCAGCTCACCGCCTCGATGCCGTCGATCCGGGCCGTCCTCCAGGACGCCATGGTCGCCGCAGGCGAGTTGAAACTCGCGACGATCGAGATCCGCCGCAGTCCCTGGCGGATCCTCTACAAGCCGTCCCCCACCGAACTCTCGAACGAGAATCTCTTCGCGGCCGCCCGGGACTTCTCCATCGCGGCGAGCGAGGCCCGGGTCGCGGCCGAGAGCTTCCAGGCCGTGATGCAGGACCACCCGGAACGGCTCGAGGCCGATCCCGAACTGCAGGCGATGATCGAGCGCTTCCTCGCCGACACCTTGAAGCGACTCGAAGACGCGCAGTCCCGGCTGTTCTCCGTAATCATCGGCGACCAGGCCGGCGACGACTCCTGATCCGGCGGAGGCTCCGTCCCACCCATGGCTGCCCAAGACCGATCTCTCCGACAGAAACGCGTCGCCGGCGCGATCGTCCTCGGCGCGATCCTCGGCATGGCGTGGGGCGTCACCCGAATCTCCCGGCTCCTCGAACCAACGCGGGAGGCGTACGTCGCGACCACCACCACGGCCGCCGGCGCCGCCGGGCTCGAGGCCGGCGGCCCCGTTCTCTACGGCGGCGCCCCCCGCGGATACATCACCTCCGTCGAGCCGACCATCGGTGACGACGGAAAGGTGAGCGAGATCAGGATCGGCTTCGAACTCGATCGATCCCTGCCGCTCGCGAGGGACGCATCGATCGTGAGGTCGGTCGGCGTCGCCGGGAGCGGCGGCGCGGTGTCCGTGCTCGACCCGGGCGATCCAGGCCTCGTCTTCACCGGCACCGATGACCGGGTGATTCCGATGAACCGCGGCTCCGTGACCCCCGCGGACGGCGCCATCGTCTTCCTCGGTCGTCGCAACGCCGAACTGCTTCGCTCGATCCAGGCCTCGATGAAGCGATTCGATGAAAACCTCGACCCCCGGATGATCCAGGCCGCGAAGACCTACCGTTCACTCCAGCTGGCGCTCGATCGACTGGAACTGGACGTGGAGTCCGACGACGTCCGAAGGTCGAGCGAGCAACGACTCGCGTCCGTCATCCAGCAGGTGCAGGCGGCGCTTCCGGAACTCGAGCGTGCGCTGATCTCCAGCGGCAACGCGATGCAGACGCTCGAACAGGAGGTTCGCCTCGACGGCCGCCGGATTCAACGTGGGATCGGCATCGCGAGTCGGAATCTCGGTGACATGGAGACGATCGTCGCCGACATCGAGACCGAGGTCGATGCCTCCCTGGTTCCAAAGGTGCTTGAGATCCGACGAGACAGCCTGCAGGCGTTCGCGGACTCCGAAAGAGTGCTCGCCGACGGGAGAAACGCCGTTTCCGAGGTCGGCACCTCGATCCCGGTCATGCTCGCGAACATGAAGCTCGCCGGCGGGCAGCTCGCACTCGCCTTCGATGATCTGCTGGGACTGGCGCTCGAAGCGATCATGATCGCCCCGGACGCGGACAGCGCGACGCGTCGTCGCCTGCTGGAAGCGGTGGACGCCTCCGTTCGGGCGAGCATGGACGTTCGACTGGCGGCCGACCGCATGCGAACCTTCACCGAGCTCGATCCCTCGTTCGTCGCGGACCATCCGGAAGCCACGACGTCCTGCATCGAGCCGTTCCAGACCGCGGTCGATCGCCTCGAGGCGACGCTCGAACAACTCTCCAGAACCCTCGTCGACGCGGTCGTCGCGGACGGGGACGCCAGCCCGACCCGGAAGCCGTGATCACCACGATTCTCGATCCCGAGGATTCCCGCCTCGATCCGTTCCGCCGGATCCGGGATCGTGACCTTCGCGCGGACGGTGGCCGGTTCGTGGTCGAATCACCCCGCGTCGTGTCGCGATTCCTCACCGCGGTTCGTGAAGACCGGGCCCGTGTCGACGCGGTGCTGCTCGCCCCCGACCAGCGACTGGTGGACCCCCGCGAGATCCCGGCGCCCGTGTACCTCGCCGATCTCGATCTGATGACGGCGGTGAGTGGATATCACTTCCACGGCGGGGCGATCGCGGTCGGCATAAGGCCTCGTCGCGATCCGGATCTCGCCGATCTGACGTCGAACATCCCCGCCTCGGGCCCCCTGGCCCTGATCGCCCTCGCCGGGGTGACCTCGATGGACAACATCGGAGGGATCTTCCGCATCGCGGCCGCGCTCGGGGCGTCGGGCATCGTGCTCGACGACGACGCCTCCGATCCCATGCTGCGAAGAACGATCCGCATCTCGATGGGTCAGGTCTTCCGAGTCCCCTGGGCGCGGGTCGGCACGCTCGGCGAGGCGATTCCGGAACTCACGTCGGCCGCGAACATCGAGACGATCGCGATCGAGAACCTCGATGATGCCACACCCCTCCATCGTGCGACGTTCCCCGAGCGGGTGATGCTGGTCATCGGCAACGAGGGACACGGGATCCCACCGGAGATCCTCGAGCGTTGTCCGAACCGGATCCGGATCGAAGGTCCTTCCGGCCTGCCGTCGGAGGAGGCTCCGGGCGGCGAGGACGAACGCTCCCTGAACGCCGCGACCGCGGCCGCCATCGCGCTCCACGCGGCCCTCCGTCCTCGCGATTGATCGACCGGAGTCGATTCAGTCCGTGGTCGAATCCGCCGCCAGTTCCTTGTCGTCGATCCGTTCGACCGATGCGCCGAGGGCGTTCAGGGTCTCTTCCATCCGGACATAGCCGCGATCGAGGTGGTAGACCCGATTGACGATGGTCTCGCCGCGGGCGGCGAGTCCGGCCATCACGAGCCCGGCGGACGCTCGCAGATCGCTCGCCATCACCGGAGCGCCGACCAGCTGCTCTCCGCCGACGACCATGACGGTGGGTCCCTGGCGGATGAGATTCGCACCCATTCGCGAAAGCTCGGCCACGTGCATGAACCGCTCGGGATAGATCTTCTCGGTCACGATGCTGTTGCCCCGGGCGAGGCAGAGCAGGGTCATGAACTGGGCCTGCAGATCCGTCGGAAAGCCGGGATGCGGCTGGGTCGTGATGATCGACGGCCGAAGATCACGCTCGCAGGTCACCCGGACGCTGCAGCGTCGCGAATCCTCGGCCGGATCCTGTCGTTCGACCCGAACCCCGATCTCCGAGAACCGGTCGACCGCGGCGAGCAGGCTGTCGTAGGGGAAGTCGTCGATCACGACGTCGCCGTTGGTCACCGCGACCGCCGCGGCGTAGGTGCCGGCGACGATCCGATCGGGCATGACTCGATGCGTCGCGGCGCCGAGCGCTTCGACACCCTCGATCACCAGCCGCGGACCGCCGGCACCCGTGATCCGGGCCCCCATCGAGTTCAGAAGTCGCGCGAGATCCGCGATCTCGGGCTCGCAGGCCGCGGATTCGATGACCGTGGTCCCCTTCGCCACGCAGGCGGCGGACATGATGTTGGCGGTACCCAGCACGGTCGAGCCGAACGGGCCGCCGAGAAAGATGGTGGTACCGACCAGCTCGTCGGCCTCGCAGTGGATGTCACCGCCGTCGAGCCGGATGCGTGCCCCGAGGGCCTCGAGCCCGCGGAGATGCAGGTCGACGGGCCTCGAACCGAAGGCGCACCCTCCGGGCATCGAGACGATCGCCCGTCCTCGTCGAGCGAGCAGCGGCCCCAGCACGCAGATGCTGGCCCGCATGGTCCGGACGATGTCGTAGCGGGCGTGGATCGCGGAGGGGTCGACGGTCCGAAAACGCATCCCGCCTCCCTCGGTCCGCGAGACCTCGAGTCCGAGATCCTCGAGAAGCCGGACCATGTTTCCCGTGTCGCTCAGGTCGGGGACGCCGTCGAGCTCGACGGGGCCGTCGCTCAGCAGCGCCGCCGCCATCAGGGGAAGCGAGGCGTTCTTGGAACCGTCGACCGTCAATCGCCCGGCGAGTCGGCGGCCACCTTCGATGCGGAAACAATCCATGAAACGTCGCGCCCTTCTTCTTCGTGTTCGATGATCTGCTGTTTCGACATCGGCATCACGTGCTCGTCCGCTGCAATGCCGGCCTCACGACCGGAACAGGTGGAACCGCCCGCCCAGCCGGTTTGGACGAACGTGAATCGGGTGAAACGGGCGAACCTTCGTTTCGATCGGCGGAAATCGAATCGTAGCCTCTTCTCGTTGGAGGCCCCGCATTCGCGGAGGCAGCCCGTGAGGAGAGAAAGCATGAGTTTCATTCGAACGACCACCACCGTTTTCGCCGCCGGCCTCGCCGCCGGCTTCGTAGGAGCCGCTGCCACGGGTTTCCAGCCCGCTCAGCAGGACGAGGATCCTGAAACGCTCGAACTCACCGGCGTGGTCCGGGATTTCCACGAGCGAACCGCGGCCGCGGGGCATCCCGACTTCGAACGTCGGCCGAGCAGCGGTTTCGGCCTCTACTGTGGCAACGTGGCCACCCAGCTGGACGCCGATGGCAAGCCCGTCTTCTCCGGATCGGGCTTCAAGGTCGGATCGCAGTGGCGAGACGCCTCCGGTCGACCGATCTGCTGGCACCTGTTCGACTCGAGCCTCGGGGACTCCGCCGGAAGCAGCGGAGCTTCGGACAGCGGCGGCATCCAGAGCGACGAGAGTTTCAGGCTCTGGTATCGCGACGATCCGCGGATCAATCGGTCCAAGCTGCTCGAGATCACGCTCGATCGCGAAGCCGACGGCTCCTACGTCTTCGATTCGAACACCGACGCCCAGAGCGTCGAGCGGGGCGGTTTCTTCCCGATCGACCACGAGCTCTTCGGCAACTCCGGTGGGTCGGGTCCGGATCACAACTACCACTTCACGTTCGAACTCCAGACCGAGTTCACCTACGAGGCGGACGGCGCCCAGGTGTTCACCTTCCGTGGTGACGACGACGTGTGGGTCTACATCAACCGCGAGCTGGTGATCGATCTCGGCGGGGTGCACGGCGCCAAGGAGCAGACCGTCGACCTGAACCGACTGGGACTGCAGGATGGCGAGGAGTACGAACTGAGCTTCTTCTTCGCCGAACGCCACCGAACCGCATCCAACTTCCGCATGACGACCAACCTGAAGCTCCGCAACATCGAGCTTCCCACCGTGACCGCGGCGTACGACTGAACCGAGTCGTTCCATTCCGATCTCCCCGTGAAGCAACCGCGGCCCGGCGTTGGAGACGCCCGGCCGCGGTTGTGTTCATGCGGTTCATCGTTCGATGATCGATCGGAGCCTAGTAGACCTCGAGCATGCACCGGTGCGTCGGACGGACCCTTCGCTTGATGTCGGCCGACTTCCAGTCCGCCGGGGCGACGTCCGCCAGTTCCTCGTGAACCTTGAGGTACGCGCCACCCACCCCGAGCCTCGCCATGGTCTGGAACACCCCGGTCTGCATGCCGGCGAGACCGCAGATGTAGAGCAGCGTCCGGTCCTTCGAGAGCAGATCCGCGTGAAGGCGGGTCTCCCGATCGAGGTAGTGATGGATGTAGCCCTGCGGACGACCGTCGGGCATCGTCTCGCGACTGATCACGGTGTGGTAGTGGAATCCAGGGTGCTTGTCCGCGAGGGCTCGGAAGACGTCGTCGTAGAGGAGGTCGCTGGTGTAGGGCGCACCCATGACGAGATGGATCTCGCTCTCGCACGGCGTCGACCCTCCCTCGAGAAGCTCGAGGATCATCCCACGGAAGGGCGCGATGCCCGTCCCCGTCGCGAGGAAGAGGTAGTCGTGATTCTCCGGCCGTGCCGGGAGGACGAAACGCTTGCCGGCCGGTCCGGTCACCAGCACCTCGTCGCCGGGCGAGAGATCGCACACCTGGTTCGAGCAGACCCCGTGGAACAGGCCCGCTCGGTCCTCGTCCCGCTCGGTCTGTGGTCGGTACTCGTCGATCAGCCGCTTGCAGGTCGTCGAGAGGATCCGCCCCTCGCCGTCCTCCCCCCCGGTCGGCGAGGCGATCGAATAGAGCCTCACCTTGTGGGGCTTCCCGCGCTCGTCGACGCCCTTCGGCACCACGCCGAAGCTCTGGCCAGCCCGGAACCGACCCTCGAGCGGCGTGCCCCCGACGTCGATGCAGACGTGACGGATGAAACTCGCCGACTTGCCACGGAGACAGAGTTCGTTCGCGGTGACCACGCCGGTGACCGGCGCGGTCGGTGGGACGACGTGCATCTCGACGTCGACCAGTTCGGGATCGAAGGCCGGGTCATGGGTGGTGTTGGTGGCGGTCATCGGCCACCTCCCTTCCGACCGGTCGATCCGCGGGTCTTTCCGGACTTCCCGGAGCCCCCCGAATCCGGCTCGGTCATCGAAGCGGGATCGAGGTGCGTCGCGAGCATCTCGGGCTCGAGCAGTTCGAGCTCGAGCGCCATCTCGCGAATGGTGAGACCGCCGGCGTGAGCCTGCTTGGCGAGTCGGGCGGCGTTCTCGTAGCCGATCACCGGTGCGAGCGAGGTGCCCATCATCAGGCTTCGCTCGACGTAGCCTTCCGCGACGGTCCGGTCGAGTTCGAGTCCGTCGATGCACTTGTCCTGGAGGATCGACGCGGCGTTGGCGAGCAGGCGGATCGAGTCGATCATCGCCCACGCCATCATCGGCATCGCGACGTTCAACTGGAGCAGCGAACCGGTACCGCCGAGGCCGCCGGTGGAGATCGCGAGGTCGTGTCCCATGACCTGGCAGGTGACCTGCATCACGCTCTCGCAGATCACCGGATTGACCTTGCCCGGCATGATCGAGGATCCCGGCTGGATGGCGGGAAGCACGAGTTCGCCGAGGCCGCATCGGGGGCCGGAGCCGAGCCAGCGGATGTCGTTGGCGATCTTCGACAGGCTGATCGCGATCGTGCGGAGTTCACCCGAGGCCTCGACCACGCAGTCACGGGTCGCCTGGGCCTCGAAGTGGTTGGTCGCCTCGGCGAAGCCGATCCGAAGCCGCTTCTTGAGCGACGCGGAGACACGGCGACCGAATTCGGCGTGGGTGTTGATTCCGGTGCCGACCGCGGTGCCGCCGATCGGAAGGTTCTCGGCGAGACGCTTCATCGCCCGCTCCGCGCGGGTCGTGCCGTGTTCGATCTGGGCCGCGAATCCCGAGAACTCCTGGCCGACCCGCATCGGGGTCGCGTCCTGGAGGTGGGTCCGCCCCGTCTTCACCACCCGGTCCCACTTCCGCGCCTTCTTTCGAAGCCCCGAAGCGAGCCGCTTCAAGGATGGGATCAGCGACTCCCGGATCGTGACGGCGCCGGCGATCTGCATCGCGGTCGGGAACGTGTCGTTGCTGCTCTGCCCCTGGTTGACGTGATCGTTGGGGTGGACCGGATCGCGGCTGCCGAGCCGGTTGCCCGCCTCCAGCGCCGCGAGGTTCGAAAGAACCTCGTTGACGTTCATGTTCGTGCTGGTCCCGGACCCCGTCTGGAAGACGTCCACCGGGAACTGACCTTCCCACCAGTCCGCCGGCCGCTCGCCTTCACCACGAAGCCCGGCCTGCAGCGTGTCGCAGGCGGTCATCACACTGCGGGCGACCTTCTTCGGAATCACGCCGAGTTCGCCGTTCACACCGGCACAGGCGCGCTTCAGCTCCGCGAAGGCTTCGATGACCTCGGTGGGGACCGACCGGCCCGAGACCGGGAAGTTCAGAACCGCACGTTGCGTGCTCGCCCCGAACAACGCATCGGCGGGGACCGACATCTCACCCATGGTGTCCCGTTCGATCCGGGTTCGATTGGACGATTTCCGGGGGGCGGCCCTCTTGGCGGCAGGCATGTTCGGTCTCCAGGCGATCTCGACGATGGCGGCTTGAATCGGCCCGTCCGCGACGCGGCGGACCGGAAGTCGCAGATGGTAGCGACGAGCCGGAGCTCCACGGCGGATCGATGCGATTGGAGGTGATGAGCGGTGATCAGGTGCCGTCGGCGGCGGACTCGACGTCACCGTCGTCAGCCGCGTTCTCACCCGCGTCCTCATCCGCGTCTGCGAGCAGCCCCCGGGCCGCTTCGACCGCGATCCGTTGGGATTCATCGAGCGAATCGCCGAATCGCCGATCGATTTCGTCCAGCAGGATGCGGGCCAGCCGTGGCTCGGAGATCGCGGACGCCTCGAGGAACGCGACCCACGCCGCCGGATCGGGACGGACTTCGACCGCCTCGTCCCATGCCTCCGCGAGGACGAGTGCGTCGAAGAGATCCTGGCCGAGGGCGGAATCGGCGCCGGCGCCGAGCAGTCGGAGTTCGTTCGCGGCCTCGATGGGACGTCCGGCCTCGATGAGTCGGCGGGCCAGGCGGCGGGCCGCGGCGTCGCGATCGGGCTTCGGGAGTGATTCCGACATCGCGGCCCGGACGAGTGCCGCCCGGCGGTCGTCGAAGCGAGCCGACTCGTCACCAAGCACGTCGTCGGCGGCGAGCACCTGCCCCACCGGGAGCCGCTCGAGGACTCGGGCCACCGCGAGCCCCCAGTTGACCTGATCCGCCTCCTCCGCCTCCGCGGGGGGCCGGAGTTCGAGCAGGACCGCGAGCCCTTCGGGATCGACGGTATCGCCCGACCATGCCTGCCACGCGATTCGCCGGACCTCGGGCGTCTCTGAATTCCTGCGGAGCGCCTCCCGCTGTCCTCGACCGAGAAATCCCTCTGCGGCGCCGCGACGGACGTGACGATCCTCGTGACCGAGCAGCCGGACCAGCGACGGTTCACCGGGATCGACGGCCACCAGCACCACCAGACGAGCGATCTCCGAATCACGAACCTCGTCCGCGGCCGGAATCGCGGCGCGGATCTCCGCCATGCGTTCCGGCTCCAGCACGCCCGCGGCGGCGACCGTGGCGACCGCCCGCGCCGATTGCCGAACGACCTCGGGATCCTCGTCGTCGAGATGACGAATCGCCAGTGGCACCACCGCCGGACGGGCACGGTTGCCGAGAAGCTCGAGTCCCGCCGAGAGCACGGCGGGATCGGCCTCGTCTTCGAGCGAGGCCACCATCTTCGCGGCGAAATCCTCGCCTCCCACCGTTTCGAGAAGCCGTCCCGCCGTGATCCGGATCGTCGGATCCGGGTCGTCGAGGGTCGAGAGCAGGCCGGCGCGGAGGACTTCGGGAAGAATCCGACCGTTTCGAAGCATGCGCTCCACCTGGGCGATCGCGGCGGCCCGAAGCGGAAGTTCGGCGTCCTCGAGCAATTCGAGAATCCGCTGATCGCGATCGGACTCGGGCAGCGTCGCCAGGAGCCGGGCGTGGAGATCGGCGAGCCTGACCGCGAGCGCATCCGCCCGGGCCTCCGCGCGAGCCGCCCGTTCATTCGCCCGCTCGATCCGATCGACCAGCTGTCCGAGGGCCTGTGAGGCGGATCCGTCGATGTTCATCCTCGTCCACCACGCCCGCCAACCCGCAGCGTCTCGCGTGGAGGCGGTGTCGGACCAGCGACGCAGCGCCGCGTCGATCGCGATCGCGTCGTCGCTTCCGGGCCGGGCGTCCTGGATCGCCTCCACCAGGGCCCGAGCGGCCGCGGGGTCGTTGATTCCCCCGAGCACCTCGAAGCCGCGGCGCCTCGCCGCGGGATCCGATTCCCCGGCCACCTCGATCATCATCCGCTCGATCGCGGTCGATCCCGATCGCCCGATGATCACGGATGCGTCTTCAGCCCCGACGCGACCGGCGACCGCGGCGTCCGCGATCCGATCCACGATGGCATCCGAGGCTCGGCCGTTCTTCCGAACACCTTCGACGACGATCTGCCGCGTGTCGGCCGAATCGGATTCGAGCGCGCTGCCGATCGCATCCGCGGCTTCCGGTGATCCGAGTCGAGCCATTCGTTCGGCCGCACCGACCCGAAGTTCCCGCGGCACCGCGGGATTCGCGAAGACCGACGCGAGGTAGGCGACGTCCTCGTCGATGAATCGGTTCGTGCCCGTTCCACGCGGCGCGTCGGCGCGTTCGACCGAAGCGTTCATGGTCGCGTGCGGTGCGATCCCAGAGCCCGACGGCGCGGGGGCCGCGGAGCAGCTCAAGGTGAACGCCCCGGCGAACAACACGCCGCCTCCGATGCTCCGCCTGATCAGCACGATCCGCCGCGGACGTACCGCGATCCGGGAGCGTGTGGGGTTGGCGATGGGGGCGGACATGTACTCGGTGCTCCATTCGGTCCCGGTTGGAATGCCTCCGGAACCACGCATTTCGCGGCCTTCTGGATTATCGGGCAGCCGTGTGCGATCGATACTCGTATGCGGAAGCGGTTCGACGTACTCTATTCCGGTCGTTCCGAACGACGTCTCTTTCTTCTTCGGCTTTCCTTCCTGCGAGGGATCATCAAATGAGCGACTGGCACCAGTCGGAAGATCACGCCGAACGCGCTGAACGACTGCTGGCCCACGGCCGTGGGCCGGAGGCGGAACAGGAGATCCGGCGAGCGATCGAGATCGACCCGGTCCGCGGCGAATGGCACGCGGCGCTGTCGATGGTCCTCGACTCGATGGGCCGGCTCGAGGAGGCCCTCGCCTCCATGCGACAGGCGGCCCTGCTCCTGCCCGAGGACGATCGCCCCACCGCCTCCTGCGCCGAACTCTCGCTCCGGCTCGACCGACCCGAGGATGCCGCCGAACACGCACGCCGTGCCATCGAGTCTCCGGACGCGGAGGAGCGGGTGCACGCGATCCTGATCGCGGCCCTCCACCGGCTCGAGCGGCACGACGAAGCCGAACTCGCGTACTTCGAGGCGCAGCAGCGATACGAGGAGATGCCCTGCTGCCTCGTCGCCATGGGTGACCTGAAGGCGGAGACCAAGGCGTACGATCGGGCGAGCTGGTGCTATCGAGAAGCGATGCGTCAGGCCCCGAGCATGCCGCAGCTCCGTTCGAGGATCGCCGCGATCCTCGCCGCGACGGGACGTCCCGAGCGGGCCCTGCAGCTCCATCTCGCCGAGCTCCGCGAACACCCGGCGTCGATCGAGACGCTCCTCGCGTGCGGACGCCTCCTCGTCTCGATGGACCGCCAGCCCGAAGCGGTCGATCGATTCCGGCGCGTCCTGGAGATCGAGCCCGCCAATTTTTCCGCACACTGGGAACTCGGCCTCGCGGCCCTCGCGCTTCATCGGTTCGACGAGGCCCGGGTTGAATTCGAGATCGCCCGCCGCCTCGATCCGGAGATGCCCCTGGCCCGCCGCCGACTCGCGGAATCGCTCCTCGGATGTGGTGAACCCGAGCTCGCCCGCGTGCAGCTGGATGACGCCGCGGATCGACTCCAGGACGACGAGTCCTTCGAGGAGATGTTCCATCTGGCCTCGCTCCTGCTCGAAGTCGGCTCGACGTCGAAGGCCTTGCCGGTGTTCGAGCGACTCGCGGAGGACCGCCCCGAGGATCTCGAGATCCTCCGGCGGCTCGCGGTCTGCCGATATCGCCTTGGTGACGCCGATGGCGGCGTCGCGATCTCGCGACGGGTCCTGCGACGCGCGCCCAACTGCATTCGGAGCATGCACAACCTCTCCGTCGCCGCGATGGAGGATGACCGCATCGTTTCGGCCTTCCTCTGGACCAAGCGCGGCCTCGCGGTGGAACCGTCCGACCCGGGGCTTCGTCGACTTCGATCCCGGATCCTCACGAGGCTCGCGTGGAACTGGACCCTCGGGCTCCCCACCGTGGTTCGAAGCCTCCTGAGATCGGGACTCGGACGAATCCGTTCGATCCGCGGTCCTCGCCGGGGTTGAGCGGCGTCCGGGACCGCCCGACGTCCCCACCGAGCCCCCAGGCCGATCGATCCAAAAAAAGACACGAGCGAGGGCCGGGCCCTCACTCGTGGTCTGATTCTGGATGGCGGACTCGATTCCGGACGGCCGGTCTCAGAGCGTCGCGCTGGTGTAGGGCAGGAGCGACATGTAGCGGGCTCGCTTGATCGCCTGGGCCACACGTCGCTGCTCGCGTGCCGACGCGGCGAGACGCTTCCGGGTGTAGATCTTGCCGTTCGGCGTCATCAGGCGACGAAGGTCGTCGACGGACTTGTAGTCGACGTAGTGCTTGCCGTCGGTGCCGGTCTTCAGCGGGATGGTGGGAGCAGCCTGGAACTGGGTCATGGTTCTCTATTCCGGTTGAGGATCGAGGAAAATCCCGATCCGATGCCGTGGATGTCCGGGCTCGCGTTCGAACGAGCCGTCTCAGACAGCCGCCATGGGTCCGGTCCCTGGGCGGCGACGAACGGACGATCGTACCGAAATCGCCATTGATGGACAAGTCTCCTTGCAATTCCTCGCAACAGGAGGCAGCATGTACGGGCGGTCTCCGGACCGCACAATCTCCCCAGATCAGTGGCACAGGACGATTCCGGCGGTATTGGGTCCCTCGACCCGGTCGACAGCTGTCTTCGACGGAGATTCCCCCCATTTCACCGATCACGCATGGACGACCCCTCATTGGTGTCACCGCCGACCTCGTCGACGACCAGATCCGGCTGCGCCGGAGCTACGCCAGAAGCGTGACGGACGCCGGCGGAATCGCCATTGCCCTCTTCCCGCACCCCGGATCGGCCGCGGAGATCATTCCGCATCTCGATGGGGTGATTCTGAGCGGCGGCGATGATCCGGACACCACGCGGTTCGATCAACCGGTGCATTCGGCCGCGACCCTCGTCGCACCCGACCGCCAGGCATTCGAACTCGAACTGCTCGACCGACTCGAAGAGGCCGCGCCGGATCTCCCGGTGCTCGGGATCTGCCTCGGAATGCAGATGATGGGCCTGCATGCCGGCGGACATCTCGACCAGCACCTTCCCGATCATCTCGACACCGCCGACCAGCATCGAAACGGGGCCACCCATCCGGTGCGAGGTCGCGGCTTCGACGGCATCGTCCACAGTCATCACGTCCAGGCACTGGACGATCCGGGCCGACTCGACGTCGTCGCGACCGCGCCGGACGGCGTGATCGAGGCCGTCGAGGCGACGGCGCGTCGATACATGGTGGGCGTCCAGTGGCATCCCGAACGAACCGACGACCCGTCCACCGGGGCGGCCGTCTTCGGATCCTTCATCGAAGCCTGTCGCGGGAGCCGGCACCAATGAGCGTCGAACCCGTCGATTTCGGCTGGAACGATCGCCGGCGGCGAAACGCGGTCCCCCGCGCTCCGCAGACGCGTATCGTGGACATCCCTTCCGATATTCATGGATCCGGCACGAACCCCGGACCCGATTCCAAGTTCGACGGGCACCGGGAAAACCGGGTGCTAGACTTGAGACCGGGAGATCTCGAGGTGTCGGATTCCATTGAAAACTCGATCGACGACGATGCTTCGACGGTGAAGTGCGTCATGTTGATCGCGCCGGACGAGCACCCTCCCCAGCAGTTGCTCGACCTGCTCCGGCAGCCCTCGGCGTCATCCTTCGAACGAGCGGAGCACCCGCTGCTCGCGGTGGCCCGACTCGCGACCCTCGAACGCGCCCGGCGAACGCGGGCGGAATGGTCCCCCGACCTGCAGGAGCGGTCCGTTCTGGTGGTGGTCAATCGGGATGCCTGGCGGGACCTCGCCCCGCTCTTCCAGACGATTCGAGAGGTCATGCCCAGCGTTGGAATCTGGGTCTGCACCGAGCGGGTCGCGATCGAAGTGCACGCAGGACAGCAGATCGATCCGCATGAGTCGCATGAATCGCTCGATGTCCGGGAGCGCACGGACAACCCCGTCGACGAGGCACCGATCCCGCCCTTCGAATCGCTTTCGCCGGCCGACGAGGAACCCGCGGAACGCGAGGAACGTACGTCCCTGACCGACGCGGAGATGCGTGACCTTCTCGATCTCTTCGGCGGCGACGATCTCGACGACCCTCCCTCGCTGGGACTCTCTGGAAGGGACGATCCCTCGTGACCGGTCCCGCAACGCTCAAACCCGATCTTTCCCGCGGCGACGTGCAACGGATCCTCCTCGTGCACGGCGGGGTGGAGCACACCGAGACGCTCGACCTGATCCGAGACACGGTCTCCGGGAGCACCGAGACCGTCGACGACGTGTACGAAGCCGTCGCCCGCGTCGGCCTGTGCCGGCCGGACGAGGGGATCCGGACGGTGGTCGTGCCGGTCACGATCCCCGAATTCTCCGCGGTTCGAATCATCGAGTCGTTTCGGCTCGTGGATGGACGGGTGCGACTCGTGCTGCTCGTGCCCACCGGCCGGCATGACGCCATCGAAGCGGGACTCGCCGCGGGCTTCGACGACGCGATCGAGGTCCCCTCCACCTCGACCCGCCTCCGGACCGCACTGGGCGTCGCACCGTCGCGTCCCTCGATGCCGGATCGATCGTTCACGCCCCACGAGACCGACCAGCCCGCCATGCCGCCGCTCGAGCGGACGCCGATCGATGAAACCCGGCACCGAGCATCGCCGACCTCCGTCGACGTGCCCGCCGAAGTCGACGTGTCCGCCGCGGATGATGCCTCCTTCGACGAGCCCCAGGTCCCGGAAGACCTCGGAGACGTCGATCTCGTGGGGAGCGTCATGGAGAACGACGGCATGGTCCGGTCGATCGCCCTCGCGATGATTCGAACCCATCTCCGGACGCAGGACGTGCACCTGCTCCGCCCGGAGGACGACGGCCACGGCGACGCCCGGCCGTCGGCGCCGATCCACTTCTCGGGGACGATGCTCGGCTCGCTCGTGAGCACGACGATCGGAATCGAAGATCTCACCCGCTGGGCGGAGTGGCTCGGGCACTGGCTCGCGCTGGATCGACACCTTCGCGGCCTCGAGATCCTGTGCGAAACCGACGAACTCACCGGGGCCGGCAACCGAAGAGCGTTCGAACGCATCCTGCTCGAGACGCTGGATTCCGCACGACGCGAAAGACGGATCGTCACCCTGATGGTCTTCGACATCGACAATTTCAAGAAGTACAACGACGAGTACGGCCACGAGGCGGGCGACGAAGTGCTCCGCGAGACCGTGGAGCTTCTCCGCGTCACCATTCGCCGCGGCGATCACGTGTTCCGGATCGGTGGCGACGAGTTCGTGGTGATCTTCAGCGACCAGGAAGGTCCCCGAGGGGAACGTTCGACGCCGCCGGAATCGGTCGAACAGATCGCGCACCGGTTCCAGTCGCAGGTCTGCGACCTTCGGTTCCCGCAGATCGGGCTGAACGCGCCGGGCACGCTGAGCATTTCGGCCGGTCTCTCGACCTTCCCCTGGGACGGCCACGACGGACCGAGCCTGCTTCGGCACGCCGATCAACTCGCCCTCGAGTCGAAGCGATCCGGGAAGAACGCGATCACCTTCGGCCCCGGCGCCCGATCCAGATGCGATTCCGCGGATCCCCCCGCCGACGACTCCGGAGCGTGAGCCCTTGCCGAACCGAAGACCGATCCTCGTCATCTCGGACATGCACCTCGGTCGCATGGGGATGGTGGCGACCGCCGACGAGCTCGCGCCGCTGATCGAGTCGGTGGAGATCCTCGTCGTCAACGGGGACACCGCCGAACTCCACATCGACGAGTGGGCGGCCACCGCACGACGGGAACTCGACGCCCTCCGGGATCGATGCCGTCGGGCCGGCACCCGGCTCGTGCTGCTCTCCGGCAATCACGATCCCGGCCTCTCCCCGCACCGGCACCTCACGCTCGCCGACGACTCGGTCTTCGTCACGCATGGAGACGCGGTCGACCCCGCGGTGGCTCCGTGGTCGGACTCCGCCCGGATCATTCGCGATCGTCGCCGCGAAGTCGAGGCTTCGCAGACGCCGGAGGAACGCCGTTCCCTCGCCGGCGTGTTCCGCGCCTGTCGCGAGGCCGCGGAAGCGGAGTGGGAGGTGCACGGCGACCTCGGCAAGCCGACCTCGATTCTCGACACGCTCCGCAAGCCTCGAAAGCTCGCCGCGATCACCCGCTACTGGGTGCAGAACCCCCGACGGATGAACGCCTTCGCGGATCGATTCGCCCCGAAGAGCCGCGTGGTCCTCGTCGGCCACTCGCACCGCGCCGGAATCCGAAGGATCGGATCACGGGACGTGATCAACACCGGTGCCTTCGGCATCCCCGGACCGGCCCTCGGCGTGCTCATCGACGAGCGCGGACTCCACGTGCACCGGATCGTGAAGCGAAACGGATGGCGACTCTGCACGACGGTCGTCCACCACGACCCCCGTTCCACCGCCACCCGCGCCGAACTGCATGCCGCCATGCCCGACGACCTCGCCGACGTCGCCTGAAGCCATCGTCGCCTCAGTCCCTTCCGGTGATCCGATTCGCGATGACGGCCGCTCGTTCGACCGCGGCCCGGTCGATCCCGGTCGTCCAGCCCTCCCGCTCGAGCAGCTCGAGCAGGGCTCCGGTCGCGAGATTGCCGCTGGCCCCCGGCGCGAACGGACATCCACCGAGACCGCCACAGCTCGAGTCGAAGGCGCGGACGCCG
>JAQWJM010000113.1:0-5528 GCA_029248335.1 Phycisphaerales bacterium | reverse complement strand
CTCCGACGGCTACGAGGGCAACTACGGCTGGCTGTCCTTCGACGCCTACGCGGATGGCACCACGAATTCCTACATCACGATCACCGGATGGGGCTGGGACGACGCCGGCTCCACCATCGCGGCCGGCCAGACCGCCGGCTCGACCGCGGTGCCCGGACTCGGCGGACTCGCCGCCCTCGCCATCGGCGCCGGCGGCCTGCGTGGCCGACGCCAGCGAGCCACCGCGAGCTGATCGCACCGAACTCGCACCCGACTCCAACGATCGAACCCCACGGGCCGCCGGCAATCGCCGGCGGCCCGTGTTCGTCCGGGTGAGCGTTCCGCCGCAAGCCCCTACGTTCATTCCGGTACCCTTCGTGCATCATCGATCACCTTCTGTTTCCATCCTCGATCGCGTCCACGACCGCCCGGGCGATGCAAGCCGAAGGGGACGCCGGTCCCCCCGCCCAGGGATGGCCCTGGTTCTCGGAGAATGGAATCTTCGAGACGCTGCAGGTGGTCATTCTTCTCGTGATGCTGGCCCGATACCTCTTCCTGGTCACGCGACACGCGGCGGTGCTCCGTGCGATCTTCGCCGGTGCCGCGATGATCACCCTCGCCTGCATCCTTCGCGAAGTGGAGTTCGATCCGAACGGTGACCTCGGATGGGCCGATCGGCTTCTTCGGGGACCGGGCCGGATCCTGGCGGGCGTGATCGCGATCCCGGTGAGCCTCTACGGACTCCGGGCGACGTTTCGCGAGCCGAGAGCGCTACCGCGACTCCTGCTCGGCGACTGGTGGGGACGAGCCTGCATCGCCGGCGGTTGCGTCGTCGTATTCGCAGGTCTGTACGACCGCGGAATACTTCTCGACCTGCCTTCGAACCCGTGGGAAGAGGCGTTCGAGACGCTCGGGTACCTGCTCGTGGCCTGTGCCGCGTTCATTCCCCCTCGCACCGCGGAGGCGGTGATCAATCGTCCGCTGTGGTCGCCCTCCCGCGACCGAATGCCGGCGGCCGGCGTGGCCGACGCCAGCGAGCCGTCGCGAGCTGATCGCCCAGACCTCGCACCCGACTCGAAGTCGAGTCGAAATCGACTCGGATGACCGAACCCAACCGGCCGCTGGCAATCGCCGGCGGAAAGTGGTCGTGTTGGTGACGGTTCACGCGATCAGCCTCGGGGCCTGGCCGAGTGCGGTTTCCTTTCGCCTTCGATGAATGCAGGAGATATGCACCGAAACCCAGATGCGGCCCTGCCCAGCGGTGACCGACTCCGTCCCGACGCCCGCTCGAAAAACGCCGGGTGGTGCGAAGCACCACCCGGCGTGTCTACGAACAGCGAGTTGAAGCCGACGCGCGATCCGCGGATGCTTCGCGAGCCGGAGGCATCAGCGCCGACGACGTCGTCCGACGACCGCGAGCCCGACGAGTCCGGCCAGCCCCGCGGGGCCCGGGACCGGTGTCGAGGCCGCGAAATCGATGATGGTGCCCGTACCGTTGTTGAAGGTCACGGTGATCGGACCGATTTCGCCCTCGAATCCGTCCGCCCAACCGCTTCCGGTCCCGAAGGTGAAGAGCTGGACGCCGGCCTCACCGTAGGTGCCGGAACCCCCGAGAACCGAACTCGACTTCAGGGCGTCCCAACCGCCGATGTTCGCTCCGAAATCGTTTTCGGATGAATCGCCCCAGTTGAGGGAGTTGATCCCGCTGGCGGTCGTCCACTCGTTCCACTCACCGGCGGGCGCGTCGATGTTCGAAGCGAAATACGGCTCGGCCTGAATCCGGTTGCCGTACCAGCTCGAGCCGGGACTGCCCGTGTAGGGATCGGTGTAGATCTGGATGAACCAGTCGGGCGAACCAGCGTCCGCCGACTTCTTCGTCGAGTAGGTGATCGAGGCGATGTCGCCGAGCGTGAGCGACGAGCCACCGAACAGGTCCGCACCGGTGATGTAGAACTGGTTCTTGCCGGTTCCCGAGGCGGCGAGGCTGCTCTGGGTGCCGTCGAATCCACCGGCGATCGTCGACGTCAGGCCGGCCTGGTTGTACCAACCCGGCGTGTCGGGACCGACTGAGATCGTCGAGTAGGTGACGCCGGCAAGCGACGGGACGGTAATGGTCACCGAAGCGACCACCAAGAGCGCTCCTGCCTTCTGGGCGGAGCCGTTCATCAAATTCATCGAATTGAATCCCCGGAATACGGCCCCCCGGAATGGGCGGCCTTCATGATGTGTGACGCCGCAGGCGGCATCGTGAAAGGCTGGTCCATGCCACCGTCGTCTGGTGGATCAAGCGGACCCAGCGGCTCACCCCGGGACCTTCCCGGCCGGGACGACCGCCGATCCCCTCGATCGAGCGGATTGGGCGAACCCCCGGTGTGAGCACGGCAGGCTACAAGGCCGACGAACCAGATTCCACGCTGCCGCCCCAAAACCGCAGGATCAGGCATGATTGGGGTGTCCACCCCACTCCGACCAGCCCTCACGCCTCCAGAAACCTGTTGACACGGTGTCAGCATTGCGTCATGCTCCGCCGATTCTTCCGTTCTCACACGCTGACAACCCCCCCGGAGATTGCGTGATGCTTATTCAGTCAGGACTGGCCATGGTGGCCGCAGCATGCCTGCTCGTCCCGGCCTCGGCCCAGGAATCCCTTCCGTTCCCGCGGACGCCGTCCGCCTCGAAGCCCGGCCTCACCATCCAGGGCTCCACCCACCAGAAGCGCGTCGAACCTCGAAGGATCGCCGAGGACGCCCCGAACATCCTGGTCGTCCTCATCGACGACGTGGGCCCGGCGACCGCCGACACCTACGGCGGTGAGATCGCGACACCGAACCTGAGCCGCGTCGCGGGTGCCGGCATCTCGTTCAACCGATTCCACTCGACCGCCATGTGCTCGCCCACCCGGTCGGCCCTGTTGACCGGTCGGAACCACACCCGGGTCGGGAACGGCCAGATCTGCGAACTCGCCAACGACTGGGACGGCTTCAGCGGCGCGATCCCGATGACCTCGGCCACCTTCCCGGAGGTTCTGAAGAACTACGGGTACAACACCGCCGCGTGGGGCAAGTGGCACAACACGCCGGCCGAAGAGACGACCTCCAAGGGTCCCTTCGATCGCTGGCCCACCGGCTACGGCTTCGAATACTTCTACGGATTCCTCGCCGGCGAGGCCTCCCAGTACGAGCCGCACCTGGTCCGCAACACGACGATCGTCGATCCCCGCGAACTTCATCGCGAGGACTACCACGTCACCGAGGACCTCGCCGACGACGCCATTCGCTGGCTTCGCGAACAGGAGTCCTTCGCGCCCGACAAGCCCTTCCTCATGTACTTCTCGACCGGCGCCGCACATGGCCCGCACCACGTGCCGCGGGAATGGGCGGACAAGTACAAGGGCAAGTTCGACGATGGCTGGGACGCCTATCGGGTACGCGCCCACGCCCGGGCGAAGGAACTCGGGTTCATTCCACAGGACGCCGAGCTCACCGCGCGTCCGGAAAGCCTGCCCTCCTGGGACTCGATCCCCGAGAAGGAGAAGCCCTTCCAGCGACGACTCATGGAGGTCTTCGCCGGCTTCGTCGAGCACACCGATCATCAGGTCGGCCGGATTCTCGACGAGATCGAGGCGGAAGGCCGGCTCGACAACACCATCGTCATCTACATCTGGGGCGACAACGGCTCCTCGGCCGAGGGCCAGCGCGGCACGATCAGCGAACTCCTCGCCCAGAACAGCATCCCCACCACGATCGACGACCACCTTCGCACGCTGGAGGAGCTCGGCGGCCTCGACGCCCTCGGCTCCGCGAAGACCGACAACATGTACCACGCCGGCTGGGCGTGGGCGGGCAGTTCGCCCTACAAGTCGACCAAGCTGATCGGCGCCCACTTCGGTGGCACCCGCCAGCCGATGGCCGTCGCCTGGCCCGCGAAGTTGAAGCAGGATGACACGCCCCGCCCCCAGTTCCACCACGTCATCGACATCGCGCCGACGCTCTACGAGATCCTCGACATCACGCCACCGCGGATGGTGAACGGGGTCCCGCAGGATTCCATCGACGGCACCAGCATGCTCTACACCTTCGACGATCCGGAGGCCGAAGGACGTCGCACCACGCAGTTCTTCGACATCATGGGCAGCCGGGGCATCTATCACGACGGCTGGTTCGCGGGGACCTTCGGGCCACGTGAGCCGTGGACGCCCGGCGCCCCTCCCGGAATCATGGAGTGGAACCCCGCGAACGACGTCTGGGAACTCTACAACCTCGAAGAGGACTGGACCCAGGCGAACGATCTCGCGGCGGAGATGCCCGAGAAGGTCAACGAGATGAAGGATCTCTTCCTGGTCGAGTCGGCGAAGAACAACAACCTCCCGATCGGCGGCGCGCTCTGGACCGTGCTCTTCGACCCCGCGAGCGCTCCGTCCACGCCGTATCGAAACTGGACCTTCCGCGGCCGAATGGAGCGGATGCCCGAGTTCGCGGCTCCCAAGCTCGGGAAGATCGACACCGATGTCGTGATCGAGGCGAACGTTCCGAAGGACGCCAATGGCGTGCTCTACGCCCTCGGTGGATTCTCCGGCGGTCTGTCGCTGTTCATGATCGACGGCCACCTCTACTACGAGTACAACCTCTTCGAAGTCGAGCGGACCCGCATGCGAAGCGCGTCGAAGATTCCCGCAGGCGACGCGGTGATCGAAGTGAAGTCGCGGCTGAAGGAAGCCCGGCCGATCTCCCCGCTCGACGTCGTGGTGACCGTGAACGGCAAGGAGGTCATGAGCGGCACCGTGCCGCGGACCGCCCCACTGTTCTTCACCGCCAACGACTGCCTCGACATCGGCGTTGACTGGGGTTCACCCGTCTCGACCGAGTACTTCGACAAGGCGCCCTTCGAGTTCGAAGGTGAACTCGGCGTCACGACCATCGCCTACCCGGAGTGATCGAACCTCGACTCGACGTCGAATTCGAAGTCGACGAAGAACAAACCCCGCATGCACCATCCGGTGCATGCGGGGTTCTTCTTCCGCCGTGGCACCTCGGCAGGATTCGTCGGCGTCACACCGCGTCGCCGGCCTCGTACCGCTCGACGGCGCCGGCCAGCCCCGTCCGCAGTGGATCAAGCAGTCCTTCCCATCGGGCGTGACGTCCGACCGACCGGTCGTACAACGGCTGCCGGACCTGATCCGCGCTCAAGGTCAGGACGGTACGGCCGGTCTCCCAGAAGCGAAGACAGCGATCGTCCCAGTCGAGGCCGCAGAAGTCGATGATCCGACGCGCCTCGCCGTCGAGGTCCGCGACGAGGTGCTCGTAGCGGACTTCGAGCACGGGGAGCGGGAGTACCTCGCGCCAGTGGTCCATCCAGGCCTCGGACTCCCGGTGAAACTCGGCGATGCCCTCCATCGTGTTCGCCCACCCGTTGGTGCCGGGCGCGAACTTCCGGGTCCAGCAGGAAAGCCCGGCATCCAGGGGATGCCGACGACAGTGAATGATCCGCGCCTTCGGGAACAGCATCGCGACGAGACCGAGCAGCCCGAAGTTCCCCAGCTGCTTGTCGAC
>JAQWJM010000010.1:0-5406 GCA_029248335.1 Phycisphaerales bacterium | reverse complement strand
GCGCTGGATCATGTCCGGACGGGACTTGGTCAGGATCTCCGAGCAGTTCTCGCGGCCGAGCCAGTCGTCCATCCGGCAGTCCGGGCACGACTGCAAGCTCGTTCCCATCGCCCCGTCCAGAACGAGGACTCGGCGGGTCAGCGCTTCAAGCAACGGACTGGTGGCCATGTTTCGGCTCCTCTCCGCCACCTGTGGCGGCGTGGACGATTCAAATCGGGCACCGAACAGGCTAAACGGTTTCGAGACGACCTTCAACCGTTCATCCGGATGAATGGATGAATGGGCTGCCGAGAGGCCGATGCGTTGAGCCGTCGATTCGCGGGTCAGGTACCATGACGAACTCGAAATTCGATGCGTGATCGTCCGGGGACGTGATCGCCACCCTCAGGCCTGGGAGCCGTTCCATGATGCTGTTTGATGTCCGGACCTCCGGACGCGTGATCGCCCCCTTGTTGCTGGCCGGCGGCCTTCTGGGCTGCCAGCCGGGACAACCCACGGAATCCGATCCAGCGGCGACGACCTCCAGTGGAACGGCCACCGCGTCCGGCGCTCGTCCCGGCTCACCGCCGCCGAAGGCCTACGAGACCTTCGACGTGGTCTGGGAGACGATCGAAGAGAAGCACTTCGATCCCGATCACAACGGGGTGGACTGGGATGCCGTCCGTCTCGAATACCGACCCATGGTCGAAGACACCAGGACCGAGGACGAAGTGAGAGTCGTTCTTTCCCGGATGCTCAACGAGCTCGGACAGTCGCACTTCGTGATCATTCCCGCCCCCGAGAAGACCGCGGAATCGACGACCGAGGGCGATCCCGGCAACACCGGGATCCAATCCGACTTGGCCGAAGAGACGCCGGAGGATGACGCGCCCGAGGGCGACCTCGGCAACACCGGGATCCGGCTCGACTGGGCTGATGAGGTCCCGACCGTCGCCTTCGTTCGCGAGGGTAGCACCGGCGATCAGGCCGGCATCCGCCCCGGCTGGCGCCTGCGGAAGATCGATGGGCGTGACCCCTCCGATCGAATCGCCACGGTGAGGGAGGCCGCCAAGGAAGCCGATTCCGCGATCGCGAACTTCGAAGCGGTGCAGATGCTGAACGCCGCGATGATGGGATCGGTCGGCGACACGCGGACGTTCACCTTCCTCGACGGAGATGACGAGTCGACCGAGGTCGAACTCGGGTTCGCCGGCGAGCCCGGCGTCGCCGTGAAGTTCGGCAACCTTCCCGCGATGACCACCCGATGCACCTCCCGCGTCCTCTCCAGAGAGGAACTCGAGGCGTTCGGGGCGGATCTCGTCGACGGCGAGCCGACACCGCGAATCGTCCTGCTGACGTTCAACGTCTGGATGTTCCCGATCATGCAGCCGATCGCGGCCGCGGTCGACGAGAACCGTGACGCGGACGGCTTCATCATCGACCTCCGGGGGAACCCCGGGGGCGTGGGTGGGCTTTCCATGGGCATCGCGGGACAGTTCATCGACGAGGCCGCCAGCCTCGGCGACATGATCACCCGGGACACCACGATGCACTTCCGGGTCAATCCGCAGCGGTCGACGCCGGACGGCCGGCTCGTGAAGCCCTACGCCGGCCCGTTGGCGATCATCATCGACAACGCGTCCGCGAGCACCTCCGAGATCTTCGCTGCCGGCCTCCAGCAGCTCGATCGAGCCACGGTCGTCGGACGCAATTCCGCCGGCGCCGCCCTGCCCGCGCTCGTGATCAACCTTCCGAATGACGACCGGTTCATGTTCGCGATGGCGAATTTCACCGGTCCGGGAGGCGAGAGCATCGAAGGTGGCGGCGTGAAGCCCGATCTCGAGGTCGCGCTGACCCGGGACGAACTCCTCGAGGTCGGCGATCCCGACCTCGCCACCGCCGTCGAATGGATCCTCGACGAGGAACGAACCGAATCCTGACCTTCCGATTTCGAAACCCACAGGACCCGGCCCCTGAAATGTCCCGCCGGATCCTCCCAAGAAGCCTCGATCCACTGAATTCACGACGCTGCGACGCACCGAACGCCCGGATCGTCCCAGCCATTCACCAGATCACTTGAGAATCCGCGAACACACGCCTGAACAGGAGCCGTATCCGATGCGAAGAACCGCCATCACCACCGTCCTCGCCGCCACCATGACCTGCCTCGCCGGCGGCCTCGGGCTCGAAGCCCGTGCCGCCACGATCCCGGCCCAGGACGAAGCGAAGACCGCCCCCCTGCCGACCGCCAAGGAGGTCGTCGCGATGATGATCAAGGCACAGGGCGGCGAAGAGGCCCTGGCCAAGCACCCGACCGCGTCGATGACCGGCAAGTTCTCGATGCCCGCGATGGGCATGGGCGGACCGATGAGCATCAAGACCTCCAAGGGAAGCATGCTCATCGAGATCGACATCGCCGGCTTCGGCAAGTCGCTTCAGGGTTTCCACGACGGCGTGGCCTGGTCGATCGACCCCGCCTCGGGCGCGCAGCTGCTCGAAGGCTCGATGCTCGATTCGATGAAGCGACAGGCCAACAGCCGTGGCGATCTCGATCTCTTCAAGATGTGGGATTCGGTCAAGGTCACCGGCCGCGAGCGATTCGCCGACACCGACTGCTTCGTGCTCGAACTCGAGAAGGGCAAGGATCGCGAGGTCCGGCTGGTCGACGAGAAGACGGGCCGCATGATCGCGAGTCGAACCGTGCAGTCCTCGCCGATGGGCGAGATCCCGATCGTCACGACCATCGAGGCCTGGAAGGATTTCGACGGCCTGAACATCCCGGTCCGCATGAGCATGGCGATGATGGGCCAGAAGCAGGTCATCGAGGTCGACAAGATGGACTTCGCGGCGATCCCCGCCACCGCGTTCGCCTTCCCGCCCGCGATCAAGGCGCTGGTCGTGGACAAGAAGGCCCGCGAAGCCGAAGAGGAGGCCAAGGATGGTGCGGCCGAGGCGCCCGCCACCCCGACGTCCGATCCCGGCGCCGCCGGCGAATGAGTTCGAACTGCATCGATCTCTCAGGGGTCGCGAAGCGCTTCGGTCGAACCGAAGCGGTTCGCGACCTCGACCTGCAGGTGCCTTCGGGCTCGCTCTGCGGCTTCCTCGGGCCCAACGGCGCCGGCAAGAGCACGACCATCCGGATGATCATGTCGATCATCCGGCCGGACGTCGGCTCGCTCCGGGTCCTCGACGGCGACGCCCTCGATCACAAGGACCGGATCGGCTATCTCCCCGAGGAGCGCGGCGTCTATCGCAAGATGAAGGTCGGCGACTATCTGCGGTACATCGGCCGCTTGAAGGGGGTCGAATCCGCCCGCCTGCCGAAGATCATCGACGATGCGCTGGAACGCATCGAACTGCCCGGCGTCGCCCGAAAACGATGCGAGGAACTCAGCAAGGGCATGCAGCAGAAGGTGCAGTTCCTCGCCGCGATCATCCACGAGCCCGAACTGATCATCCTCGACGAACCGTTCTCGGGACTCGACCCCGTCAACGCCATGCTGCTCAACGACCTGATCCGGGAGTTGCACGACCAGGGCCGGACCATCCTGTTCTCGACCCACGTCCTGCACCAGGCCGAGCGGATGTGCGATCGCATCGTCATGATCGACCGGGGTCGCAAGGTCCTCGACGACCGACTCGACCGCATTCGGGAACGGTTCGACCCTCGGACCGTCGTCGTCGAACCACTCGGTGATCCGACCACGCTCGAGTCGATGCTGCGTGCGACGCCCGAAGTGGAATCCGTGACGATCGATGCCGAAGACCGGCTGCACGCCCGACTGCGGGACCTCGCCGACGCGGACCGGATCATGGCCCGCGCGATCGAACACGGCCCGCTCCGAAGCGTGGGCCGCGCCAAGACCACCCTCGACGAAGTCTTCATCGGGCTCGTCGAACGACCCGAGGAATCCGGCGCCGCCGGCGAGACGACGGAGCCGATCCATGCTTGACGGGAACCTCGGGAAGATCGCGACCATCGCGTGGCGGGAGTTCCGGCACACCGCGTTGACCAAGTCGTTCCTCTTCGGCGCGGTCGCGCTTCCGCTCCTGATGGGGGCGGGCCTCCTGCTGTTCCCGTTGCTCCTCGCGAGCCAGTCCGAGCCGCTCGAGGGAACGATCGCGGTGGTCGACCCGACCGGACGATTCGCGCCGACCTTCGACGCCCTGGTGATCGAACGGCAGGAACGCGACGGCTCCGAGGAAGCGAAGGACGTCATGAAGCGGCTGGGGATCGACGACAGGACGGGCTTCATCAGCCAGGGCCTCGCGCAGGCCGGCGAGAGTCCCTACGGCGAGGTCTCGGCGACCGGCTTCACCTCGAACGACGAGGAGACGATCGAGCGACTGAAGGCCGAGGCCCGGGACGGTGACTGGCTCGCCGTCGCGGTCGTGCCCGCCCGACAGATCGAATCCGCACCGACGTCCGACGAGGACCTTCCGGACATCGAGCTCTTCCTCCCCCGCTCCACCTCTCCCGGACATACCAACGACCTCGAAGGCCTCGTCCGCTCGGCGACGGTCCGGACCCGGTTCATCGCCGCCGGCGAGGACTTCGAACAGGTCCAGACGATGCTCGATCGGCCGTCGATCGACGTCCGGCGATTCGGCGAGGACGGCGCCGCCGACGCCGAGGAGTCGAAGCTGCGGATGATCGTCCCCTTCGGTTTCATGATGCTGCTCTGGATCGCGACTTTCACCGCCGGCAACTTCCTGCTGACCTCGACGATCGAGGAGAAATCGAACAAGGTGATCGAAGTGGTGCTCAGCGCCGTCGGACCGCTGCAACTGCTGTGGGGCAAGATCCTCGGCCTCGCCCTGGTCTCGCTGGTGATCCTGTTCACTTACGGTGGACTCGCGATCGCCGCCCTCACCGCGCTCGCCGCCACCGATCTTCTCGCCTGGAGCACCCTCGCGTGGGCGGTCATCTTCTTTCTGATCGCCTACTTCACCATCGCCGCCCTGATGGCCGCGATCGGCAGCGCGGTCAATGAACTCAGCGAGGCGCAGACGTTCATGGCCCCGGTGATGATCGTGATGATCCTGCCGATGCTTCTCTGGGCTCCGATCGCCGAGAATCCGGACGGAACGCTGGCGGTGGTCAGCAGCATGCTGCCACCGATCCTCCCCTTCGCGATGGTCATGCGGATCGGATCCGCGACCGAACCGATCCCGATCTGGCAGATGCTGCTCTCCACCGGGCTCGGCCTCGCCACGGTCGCGGTGCTGGTGTGGGGCGCCTCGCGGGTCTTCCGCGTGGGCATCCTGATGCGGGGCAAGCCACCTTCGCCGCTGGAACTCCTTCGCTGGATCCGGCAGACGTGACCACTCCGAGGCTGACGGGATGAGCGACTGGGCGCAGTGGGAACCATGGGCCGTCGGCGGCGTGATCGCGGTGCTCGTCGCCGGATTCATCGCCCGCGCCCT
>JAQWJM010000093.1:0-14096 GCA_029248335.1 Phycisphaerales bacterium | reverse complement strand
GGCTTTGAAATCACCACGCTCCGAGGGCCAGTAAGGTCCTCGGAGCGTTTTCATGTTCGAAGCGGTCCGCTCACCTCCAGGAACCCCGGCATGCAGCACCACTCGATGACCAGTCTCCCGCGTCTGCTCGTGATCGCGGTCGCGCTGCTCGGGATCCGGACCGCAGCCTTCGGGCAGGGGGCTTCCGGAGAGGTTCCGGACCCCCTCGGACTCCGGGCGACGGGGGAGCTTTTCGATCGCTACCTCGAGCTGGAGGACTCGGACTGGCTGCTGATCGAGGCGATTCACGACGATTACCTCGCGGACTTCGAGACGCTTCGGAACGGGCCGATCGCCGACTTTCTCAAGGTCGGTCGCGAGCTTCGGGCCTCCAACACCGGAATGATGCCCTCGCTGAAGCAGCTTGAAGGCTACTTCGACGGGTGGAGGTCCGTGGTCGGCAGCGTGCATCGACTCGACGAGCGATTCTTCGCGTCCGTGACGGCGACCCTGGGGGAGGAAGCCGTCGAGGGCGTGGAACGGGCGCGGCTCGTGCGCCGGCGGCAGGCCGACGCCGCCTCGGTCATGGGGGGGCTTTCGCTCCGCGACACTTCGCTCGACGATGTGTTCTGGTCGATGACGCCGGCGGCGGAGGAGGTCGCCGCGGTCGACGACGTCCTGCGGGGGCTCGAATCCTCGACGCCCCGACTGGTCAGGGCGGTCGCGGTGGGGACCGTCGAGTCGATCCTCGAGGTCGCCCGCCGACTGGACCGGGCGGGATACGGCGGCGTCACCGAGGCGGACATGAACGATGGCGACCGCGGTCGGGAGATCATGGCGGCGGTCTCGGAAGCCTACGCCGGCGCGATGTCGGAGATCTACGACGCCCGGGTGAAGCTCATGGATCGAGAGATCGCGGCCGCCCGATTGTTCCGCGATCGGCTCGAACCGGCACGATGGAGGAAGATCAAGCGCCGCTGGGCGACGAGGTCCTTCCCCGAGGCCCGCATCGATTTCGGGATCGGGGGCGATGGTCCGGGCGTGGAGAAACTCGCAGCGGAGGTGCGGGCGCTGCTGCCCGAGAATTCGAGGGACCGCGTGATCGTCGACGAGATTTTGTCGGTCTGGTACCGGAACGACGACCGGTTGACGGATCAGATGATCGTTCTGGGACGCGACATCATGCGGGTGCTCTTCGAACAGGCGGGCATGCAGAACGGCCTGGCGCTCGAAGACGAGCTCGAGGCCGCGGCGCGCTCCCGACAGGCCTTGCAAGTGAAGACGAACGAGTCGTTGATCGCGTTGCTTCCCGAGGCGTCACGGGAGGCGGTGATGTCCGATCTCGCCGGCCGGGAGGCCCTGGGTGACGCGGAGCGGGACGGAAGTCGTGCCGGGGTCGCCGGGGTTGGCGTCGGGATCGATGACGCGGGTCTGGAAGCAGGGCCGGGCGGATCGACCTTCCGGATCGTGAACCCCGTCACGGCCGACGAACTGGAATTCATGCTCGACATCCTCGCCCTCGAAGCCGTCGATCGGGACGTGGCTCGATCGTTGCACGTCGACTACCTCGACGCGTGGACCGGCGAGGTGGCGCCGATCCTCGAGGTCGCGGCGGCCCGGACCCCGTACGACGACGGCGACGCGTTCGGCAAGGAGGCCCTGCTCCAGAACGACGAGTACCTCGCCGCCGTCCAGGCGACGCGTCGGCTCGACGAGCGGCTCTTCGACGACTTCGCGGCGGCCTTGGGGACGTCGATCACGCCCGAGGGGCCCCAGGCGGTTCGGCTCCAGCGGATCTTCGATCGGGCGGTCGACGTCGAGCCGCTCTCCGCGACGGGGCGGTTCGCCACCAGTGCTCCGGAGGCGAGCCCGTTCGAGATCATCGATGGGATGGACTTCGATCCGACGACCCGTGCGAACGCGATCGCCGCGTTGCTTCCGGAGGTTCCCGGCCTCCTCGAGGTCTATTCCGGCGTCGACGCGGATCGAATCGATGTCGCTCGACAGGACATCCTCGATTCGGTGGCGTTCGACGAGAAGAAGATCGACTACGTGGATTTCACGACGTCGGTGAACCGGCGGGCCCTGAGGATTCTCGGTGACCGCGAACGTCGACGAACGCGAATCGAGGCCGCGATGCTCGAAGCCGTCGTACCGGCGCTCGAATCGCGGTCGTCGATCGAACTGGAGTTCGAGGTGGCTGACCGGGGAATGTATGCCCGTGGCGGCGACCGGACGACGGGCGTCGTGCGGCGCGCCCTGCGGCTCCCGGATCTCGAACCCGAGCAGATCGACACGCTCGCCACGATTCTTCGCGAGCATCTCGAGCGTGAACTGGATCTGGTGGCTCGGGCCCGAACCTTCCGGCTCGAGTCGTCGCGTTTGCCGGAGATCGTGGAGATCGACGGCGGCGTGAGCACCCGGTACGACGGCGAGCAGGCGGTCCAGCAGGAACTCGGGAAGCTGGTCTTCCAACGCGACGAGTTGCGTGAGCGGCTGCGCAAGCGAGTGCGCTCGACGCTGTCCGAGGAACAGCGTCGCCGAATCGACGCGAACGGGTGATTCGATCCGGGCCACGTCGCGGCTCGTCCGGGAGACCGCGAGGAGCATGCTCGTGGGAAGTGCGTAGGATGGGGGCCGGAGGAGCCACCGATGCCCGGAAGATACGTACTCGCCCTCGACGAAGGAACCAGCAGTTGTCGGTCGATCGTCTTCGACTCGAGTGGTGGGATGAAGGGGGTCGCCCAGACCGAATTCACCCAGCACTTCCCGCGACCCGGACTCGTCGAACACGACGCGAACGAGATCTGGGAGAAGCAGCTCGGCACCGCCCGTGAGGCGATCTCGAAGGCGGGCATCGATGTCGGCGAGATCGCGGCGATCGGGATCACGAACCAGCGGGAGACGATCGTGGTCTGGGATCGCGCGACCGGTGAACCGATTCACCGGGCGATCGTCTGGCAGGACCGGCGGACCAGCGATTTCACGGAGTCGCTGCGGGCGGCGGGCCACGAGGACGACGTCCGGGCCCGGACCGGCCTGGTCCTCGATCCCTACTTCTCCGGGAGCAAGTTGAAGTGGATCCTCGACGAGGTCCCGGGCGCCCGCGACCGGGCGAATCGCGGTGAACTCGCCGCCGGCACCATCGATTGCTGGCTTCTCTGGAAACTCACCGGCGGTGCGGTGCACGCGACCGATCCCAGCAACGCGTGCCGGACCCTGCTCTGGAACATCCACGAAGGCGAATGGGACGAGACGCTGTTGACGCTGTTCGACGTGCCGCGGGAGATTCTCCCCGACGTCGTCGCCTCGAGCGGCGAGGCGGGCGCGTCGACCCCGGATCTGCTTGGCGCGTCGATCCCCATCGCGGGGATCGTGGGCGACCAGCAGGCCGCGCTCTTCGGTCAGCTCTGCACGCACGACGGGATGGTCAAGAACACCTACGGCACCGGCTGCTTCATGCTCATGCACACCGGGACCGTCGCGAAGCCGAGTCCCTCCCGGATGCTCACCACCGTCGCCTGGCGGATCGGTGACGGACCGATGGAATACGCGCTCGAGGGAAGCGTCTTCATCGCCGGTGCGGCGATCCAGTGGTTGCGGGACGGACTGAAGATCATCGGTTCCGCACCTGCGATCAACGAACTCGCGGCCTCGGTCGCGGACACCGGCGGCGTGATGGTGGTTCCGGCGTTCGCCGGCCTCGGTGCGCCGTACTGGAATCCGAACGCCCGCGGCGCCGTGCTGGGCCTGACCCGGGGATCGACCGACGCCCACGTGGCGCTCGCCACCCTGCGGAGCCTCGCCTATCGCTCGAACGAGATCCTCGACTGCATGACCGCGGACAGCGGCATTCCGATCGAACGCATGCGGGTCGACGGCGGGGCGTGCGCGAGCGACCTCCTGATGCAGTTCCAGGCGGATCTGCTCGGCGTGCCGGTCGAGCGACCGGTCGTGACCGAATCGACCGCCGCGGGTGCGGCATACATGGCGGGACTGGCGACCGGCGTCTGGAAGGACATCGCGGAGCTCGAATCGCATCGCGAGATCGATCGCGTCTTCGAACCGGCCATGGAGGCGGGGGAGCGTGACAAGCTCATGCACTGGTGGAAGAAAGCCGTCGAGCGGACGCTCGACTGGATGGAGGATGACGAATGAATCGCGACTCGATGATCGAACGGCTGCAGGGTGAGGACTTCGAGATCCTCGTGGTCGGTGGCGGCGCGACCGGGCTCGGCGTCGCGGTCGATGCGGCGAGCCGAGGCTACCGAACCGCGCTGCTCGAAGCGGAGGACTTCGCGAAGGCCACCAGCAGTCGCAGCACCAAGCTGGTGCACGGCGGCGTCCGGTACCTCGAACAGATGGACATCTCGCTGGTGACGGAGGCGCTGCGCGAACGGGGCATCTTCTATCGAAACGCACCGCACATCGTCCGCGATCTTCCGTTCATCGTCCCTCGATACAAGTGGTGGGAAGGTCCGTTCTACGGTGCGGGCCTGAAGGCGTACGACCTGCTCGCCGGGAAGCTGAACCTCGCGCCGAGTCGCATGCTCGACGCCGAGGAGACGATCGCCGAGATTCCGAACGTGGAGAAGAAGGATCTGAAGGGCGGGGTCCGCTATCACGACGGCCAGTTCGACGACGCACGGATGGCGACGGCCCTCGCGATGACCGCGGTGGATCATGGCGCGGCGGTCGCGAACCGATGTCGGGTGGTCGGCCTTCTGAAGGAGGGGGATCACTGCGTCGGCGTCCGAGCGGTGGACCTCGAGGGACCGGGTGGCGGCACCGAATTCGAGATCCGGGCGAAGGTCGTCATCAACGCCTGCGGAATCTTCGCCGACGAGGTCCGTCGGATGGACGAGCCCGAATGCGATTCCGTGATCGAACCCGCGCAGGGGGTGCACCTCGTGCTGGACCGGAGCTTCCAGCCGTCCGACACCGCGATCATGGTTCCGCACACCGACGACGGCCGGGTGCTCTTCGTCATCCCCTGGCACGGACGCGTCGTGGTCGGCACCACCGACACCCCGATGCCCGCCGCGGACCTCGAACCACGGGCGCTTCCCGACGAGATCGAGTTCATTCTTCGAAACGCCAACCGCTATCTCGCCCGCGATCCCCAGCATGCCGACGTGAAGTCGGTGTTCGCCGGCCAGCGGCCGCTCGTCCACCCCGGCGGAAACACCGGGAATTCGAAGTCGATCTCCCGCAATCACGAGGTCTTCGTGAGCACCGCGGGCGTCGTCACGATCGTGGGCGGCAAGTGGACGACCTATCGCAAGATGGCCGAAGACACGCTGAAGCACGCGACGGCGATCGGTGGCCTCGATGAGCGTCCGTGCATCACCGAGACGCTGAAGGTCCACGGTGCGCTCGAACGCGACGATCCGGCGTTGCCGGCGCACGATCCGCATCGCATGTACGGAAGCGACGCGGCCGGCATCCTCGAGATCGCCGCCGCGGATCCCGAACTCGCGAAGCCGCTGCACGCGGATCTTCCGTACACCGGAGCCGAAATCGCCTGGGCCGCCCGGGAGGAGATGGCCCTCGATCTCGACGATGCACTGGCGAGACGAACCCGGTCGCTCCTGTTGGACGCCTCCGCGGCGATCGAAGCCGCACCACGCGCCGCGGCCATCCTGGCGGCGGAGCTCGGACGCGACGAATCCTGGCAGGCGGCACAGGTCGCGGCCTTCACCAACCTCGCCGGCGGGTATCGACTTGCTTGAGACGGGACGCACCGTGCCTGGAAGGAACGATCGCTCCATGATCCGCCGAGGATCCGGCGGCATCCTGCCGTTGCTTCCGTCCTTGCTCCTGTCGGCGATCGGACTGGGGCTGCCCGCGTCGGTCGCGGCGGGACAGACACCGCCCGCGAAGCAGACGGCACCGACGGCGCCGGCCACGCGGCAGGCGCCGCCCTGGCCGGTGATCCTCGGCGCGAAGGTGATGCTCTGCGAGCAGAACCGTCCGGTCGCGTCCCGGGTGGTGCTCGTTCCCGACGAGTCGACCTATCTCGAACAGATCTCGAAGTGGTCTCCGGCGGGTCAGTGGCCGGTGCTCTTCGAGGACGACCCCGGAACGCCTCGGTTCATCCGGGCGTTCGCGCCCGACGAGGTCGTGCGGGTGCCCGCGACCGAACGCGTCCTGCCGAAGGAGACGGACGCGCGTCGAAAGCTCGCGGCCATCGTCACGAAGATCTCCTTCGGTGCGACCGATCCCAACGTCGCCTATGGCGAGGTGTATTCGAAGTTCGGCTGGCGGCCGCCCGGGTTCGTGGTCACGTCGATGGACGATTCCGCCTGGACCGCCGCGGTCGCGATCTCCGCGGCCCGAGGCGTGCCGCTGGCGTTCGTCGACGGCGACTTCGGCGATCCCAACGGCGAACTGTCGGCGGGGCGACTGCGCGACTTCGAAGCGGAACTGCGGGCCGCGGCGACCGCGAGCGGATATTCGTGGGAGGGGCTCGGCGACGACCTCGACGCGGTCGCGGTCTGCCGCGATCTCGCCGGACGGTGCCGGATGTCGGTGCCCGAGCCTGCGAAGGTCCGACTCCAGGGGCGTGATCCGGGGAGCGGGCCGTACGCGACGATGGACGCGCTGTGCCGGAACGACGACGGGCGTCGCTGGGGATACGCGGGTTGGATCTGGGGCGACGCCGGTCATGCCGCCGGCATGGCGATGAGCTCGATCTTCCTTGATCGTCGCAACATCTGGTTGTGCTCCGGGTACGCCAAGAGCGGCCAGTGGAACGTCTACGAGGTCTCGAAGCCGGCGGCCCGCCTCGCCGAACTGGGCTACGCCTCGATGTTCTTCGAGGAGGACGCCGCGGGACTCGCCGGCTGGTTCCGACTCGTCCGCGGTGCGATCCCGCCGGACGTGCTCTTCCTGAATTCCCACGGTTCACCGACGGTCTTCCATCTCTTCGAGGACGAGCAGGCGTTTCCGCAGGACGTGCCGTTCCTGACGCGTCCGATGGCCCTGCACATGATCCATTCGTTCTCCCTGAAGCGACCGGCCGACGGTCTCACGGTGGGGGGGCGCTTCCTCCGTCGCGGGGTCTACGCGTATCTGGGCAGCGTCGACGAGCCGTATCTCGGGGCGTTCATTCCGCCGGCGCTGATGGTCGAGCGACTTGCCGCGGGCGTCCCGTTCCTGCTCGCGGGTCGGTACTGGCCCGACGGCGGACCGATGTCCGGCGTCTGGAAACTGACCGCGATCGGGGATCCGTTCATGCAGGCGGTGCCGCCGGCGATGCGGCGGATTCGGCCGCTGGAGGATCCGCCCGAACTGATGGGCGCGGTGGATCTCCTCGAACTCGCCAAAGTGGAGATGGTGGCGACCCGTGACGATCCCGCTCGCGGCGCGGAGGCGATCCGGCTGCTGACCCTGCTCGGCCGGGACGAGATCGCCCGTCAGGTCTGGGAGATCATCGAGAAGACCGGGGATCGCGCCGCGATGGCCGACGCGGCGGTGGAGGCGATGGGACCGCTCTTCCGGGCGCGGGACTGGGACGACTTCTTCACCGCCTACGCGGTCATCCCGCGCGAACGCCGCACCAACGACGCCCGGGACATGCTCTGGCACCTCGCGAATCCGAGACTGGCCGGGCTGTCCGAGCCGAACGTGTTCGCGACATTGTCCGCGGAGGTCCGCGGACCGATGCCGTCGGTCGATCTCGGGCGACTGATGCCCCATCTCGATCGGGTGCTCGGGGCCGGGGCAGGACGCGCGGCGGTGCAACGCCGGATGGATTCCGAGACGAAATCGAACGCGCGCAGGGGTCTGCAGAAGCTGCTGATCCGCGGATGAGCGGGGTTCAGTCGGTGGTGGCCGTCTCGGCCTTCGCGCCCGTGAGCCGCTGCTTCAATCGGGCGCGATTCGTGTCGACTTCCGGTCGGATCGTCGCGAGTTCGGGATCGTTCGCGAGCAGATCGTCGATCGCGATGACCAGCGCGATGAGTCCGTCGAGCGACGGATGCAGTCGGTCCCCGAGAATGAGGGTGCCTGCTTCGGCCGCGGTCCACGCGTGCGGGCCGATGTTGAAGGCCTCGCCGCTGCGAAGCCGCTCGATCAGATCGGCGAGTGGAAAGACCCGCACGTTCGGACGGCTCGACGCCCATTCGCGGATCCGCTCGTTCGCGCGGAGCCGGACGTTTTCCGGGGCGACCTGGCTCTTCATCATCACGCCGCCCGCGGCGCTCGACATGTCGGGGATGTCGCCGACCAGCACCGGACCCTCGATCCGGTCCAGCTGCTCCAGCCCGACTTCGAGCAGGGCGAATCGATCCTCGTCGGTCCGGATGCGTCGGCTCTCGACGCCGATGGTGCCGTAGGTGAACCAGAACAGGTAGTCGATCGCGAAGGTGAGATCGGGCCTGGCCCGGATGGTCCGATCGACCACGCGGGTGCCGATGCCGGAGGGGTTCGAGAAGAAGGCGGCGGTGCCGAGGTCGATGACCACGGTGGAGTCGCCGCTGGCGGCCCGGTAGAGCTTCGCGAGGGAGATTCCTCGGGGCGCTCGTTCAGGATCCTCGGCGTCCCGATAGAAGACGCCGAAGCCTGCCGACGCGCTCGCGCCGATGGCGGCGATCCGGTCGATCGGATCCGGGTTGGACGCTTCCAGCGCGGCCGAATCCGGCGACTGGGGCGGTTCGGCGAAGATCGCCGACGCACCGACGAGCATCGACGCGACGAGGGCGATTCGAAGGAGGATTCCGATCTTCATTCGACGTTCTCCGTGCGAAATCCCGGGCGATGCACGCCCGGTTCTTCGATCGTCGGGATGGCGAGCGATCACGCTCGAAGCGGATCCCGCCTCAGGCGGTCACTTCAAGGCCGAGGGCGGCCGCCATCGTGGTTCCGAGGTCCGCGGGGCTCTCCGCCACCGCGATACCACATGCGTTCAGGGCCGCGATCTTCGCGTCCGCGGTGTCTTCGGCGCCGCCGATGATCGCGCCCGCGTGGCCCATTCGCTTGCCGGGAGGGGCGGTCCGTCCCGCGATGAAGGCGGCGACGGGCTTCTTCACGTTTTCCTTGATCCAGTGGCCGGCCTCGATCTCGTCGGTGCCGCCGATCTCGCCGATCATGATCATGCCGTCGGTCTCGGGATCGTCTTCGAAGCGTTCGAGCAGTTCGATGAATCCCGTGCCGCGGACCGGATCGCCGCCGATGCCGACGCAGGTGGTCTGGCCGATGCCGAGCACCGAGGTCTGCCACACCGCTTCGTAGGTCAGGGTGCCGGAACGACTGATCACGCCGATCGCCTTGCCGGTCGAGGCGTCCGCCTTGGCGGTGTGGATGTAGCCGGGCATGATGCCGATCTTGCAGCCGCCTTCGAAGACGGAGTCGGGACCTTCACCCGAGACGCGTCGCCCCGGGGTGATGATGCCGGGGCAGTTGGGGCCGATGAGGACCGAGCCCGGTCGATCCCGCAGCATCGCCTTCACCCGAACCATGTCCTGGACGGGGATGCCCTCGGTGATCGCGCAGATCACGTGGACGCCGGCTTCGGCGGCTTCCAGGATCGCGTCCGCGGCGAACGGGGGTGGCACGAAGATCATCGTCGCCGCGGCGCCGGTCTGGTCGACCGCCTCGCGGACGGTGTCGTAGATCGGCAGCCCGTGGGCGTCCTTGGTTCCGCCCTTGCCGGGCGTGACGCCACCCACCATCTGGGTGCCGTAGTCGAGGCAGCCCTTGGTGTGGAAGGCGCCGGTCGAACCGGTGATGCCTTGGCAGAGAACTTTCGTGTTTCCGTCGACGAGAATGGCCATAGTCCGGGCAGGATAGCGGATTCCGGCGACTCATCCGAGCCCGAAGTCCGGGATTCCGTCATCGTGGGAATCGATCCGGGGCTCGGCGGCTCCAGCGGGTGGTGAGCGGATCCCGGCCTCCGGACTTCGATCCGGCTCGGCGACTCGGGACGAACCGTCGTCCGGCTCCAGCAGGTCGGCGGCCCCCCTAGAATTCGAGAATGCCTTCTTCAGACGGAATCGACGCCGCTGCTCCCAAGCCCTCGGGCATGACCTACGCCGCCGCGGGGGTCGACATCGAGGCGGGTGACGCGGTCGTCGATCGCATCAAGCCGGTCCTGAAACGCACCCACGGTCCTCGAGTCATGGGGCTCCACGGGGCCTTCGCGGGAATGTTCCGGCTCGATTACAACGAGAGCCTCTTCAAGCGGAACTACAAGGATCCGGTGCTCGTCGCCTGCACCGACGGCGTCGGCACCAAGGTCATGCTCGCGATCGAGATGGACCGGCTCGACACGATCGGCATCGACTGCGTGGCGATGAACGTCAACGACCTCATCGTGCAGGGTGCGGAGCCGCTCTTCTTTCTCGACTACCTCGGGCTCTCGAGCGTGGATCCGGCGAAGACCGCGGACATCATCGCGAGCGTCGCGGAAGGTTGCGAGATCTCCGGTTGCGCCCTGATCGGCGGCGAGTGCGCCGAGATGCCCGACATCTACAAGCCCGGCGACTTCGACGTCGCCGGTTTCGCGGTCGGCGTGGTGGAATTGAAGCGGGCGACCGATTCCACCCGGATCGAATCCGGCGACGTGGTGCTCGGGCTCGCCTCCAGCGGCGTGCACTCGAACGGCTACACGCTGGTTCGAAAGATCATCGCCGAGAAGGGGCTCGATCTCGCCGCCACCTATCCGGAACTCGAATCGGAGCGAACCCTCGGCGAGCTGCTGCTCGAGCCGACCCGGATCTATGCGAAGTCGATCGTCTCGCTGCTCCGCGGTTACACCGTGAAGAAGGTCGTCACCGGCATGGCCCACATCACCGGTGGGGGCCTGCCCGGAAACCTCAACCGGGCGCTGCCTTCCGATGTCGACGCCCTGGTCGATCGCGACTCGTGGACCGTCCCGCCGCTCTTCGGCTTCCTGCAGAAGCACGGTGGCGTCGCCGACGACGAGATGGATCGTGTCTTCAACATGGGCGTCGGCTACTGCCTGGTGGTCCGCCCGACGTTCGCGGACGCGGTGGCCCGAAAGCTCGAGAAGTCCGGCGAGACGGTGTTCCGGATGGGCGAGATCACCAGCGGTTCGGGCGACGTTCGATATCGCTGAACAAGTCGGATCGCGGGTTGCTTTTCAAGCAATCTTTCGCGAAGGCGGGCATTCAGGCCATCGCGGCGAGCCCGCTGGTAGGTGCGTGCTGGAACGTCATCGCGTTCCCGCCGCTGACGGGGGGTCGGGCGCCGAACCAGCCGTCTAAGAACCAGCCGTCGAAGAACCGGACGTCGAGGGATCAGGTTCGATCAGTCGCCCGACTTCCAGTTGCGTCGTTGCTTCTTGTCGCTGGCGACCCGCTTGGCCTTTTGAGGCGTCGTTCCTTCGACCCTCGGGAGGGCCTGGTCTCTTTGTATTTTCCGGTTCGCGTGGTCGCGACGGCAGGAGGCCGGACTCAAGTCGCTTGTTCCGCTTCACTTACAGAACCGGCGAACGTCCGGTCATGGTCGGAGGTCAGACGTGCGGGGCGAAAATACTCTCGACTGCCCGCGTCTCGACTGTTAAGTTGTTCTTTGACGCGACGCGATGCGCGACGCTGGTTTTTGAAACACAATTCGGAAAAGAGATAGACATGTCCAGCGAATCCATTCGTGCCTCGAGAATCGCTCGTTACTCACTCGCCGCCACCGCCGCAGCGGCGACCGGCATGGCGGACCTCACCGTCCATGCCGATGTGACATCCGGCAGCTTTTCCATCTCCTTCGGCCGAACCAGTGGGACCAACTTCTTCAATGGCTTTGATTCCGGCAACGGGATAATTGCCACATTGTCGAGTGTCGTCATGGGCGACTTGCGCATGAATATGAGTGCGCTTCAGGATACCCAAATTGCGGACGCTCGATTCTTGATGAATGTTTCCAGCACAAACGCCATGGCTCAATTTGTCGTGAACACTGAAGCAATCTTCACTTCTTATGGCAGCACCTATGTGAATGTTGCTCCGCAGGTGGGTGCCGGCCAGGTCTGGAACGGGAATATCGCTTCCATGTACTCGACCGCGTTAAATCAGATTTTCTTTACGTACCCGATTTCCTATCTCAGCAGTGACACGTGGACGAACCCCGACGCCAACGGCACGAAGTACCTCAATTTCCGCATTGAGGATGGCGGAGCGTTCACCTACGGTTGGATCCAACTCGACTGGAACATCACCGACGCGAACGACTGGTCGGTGGCGATCGGCCACTGGGCGTATACCTCCGACGGACCGCTCGCCGCGGGCGACACGGGCGGCTCACAGGCGGTGCCCGGACTCGGCGGTCTCGCGGCGCTCGCGGTCGGCGCGGCAGGCCTCCGCGGCCGACGCCAGCGGATGGCCGGCTGAATCGCGGCGGCACACGCCGCTTCGATCGATGACCTGCACGACCTGCACGCCCTCCCCGGTCTCTCCGGGGCGGGCGTGCTTCTTGTCCGCCTGTGAGTCGTCGGTCAATCAGTCATCGACGAACCAGCCGTCGAAGAACCGGGCGTCGAGGGATCACGTTCGATCAGTCGCCCGACTTCCAGTTGCGTCGTTGCTTCTTGTCGCTGGCGACCCGCTTGGCCTTGAGGCGTCGTTCCTTCGACCCGCGGGACGGCTTGGTCTTCTTGCGTTTCTTCGGCCGGGTGGTCGCGGCGGTGATGATCGAGACGAGTCGGGCGAGGCACAGTTCCCGATTGTCGGCCTGGCTGCGGGTGTCGTCCGCGGTCACCAGGACGTCGCCCGCCGCGGTGAGGAACCTGCCGGCGGTCGTCTCCAGCCGCACCCGGGCATCGGGCCCGAACCGCCGGATCGAGGACAAGGCCATGCGGAGCTCGGCCTTGGTCGAGACCTTGTTGACGTTCTGGCCCCCGGGCCCGCCGCTGCGCGCGAACGACCACTTCAGGTCCTCGGGCATGCACCAGGCGCCGTTGCCGAGCCGGATCGCGTTTTCGGGTCGCTCCCGCTTCACGGGTCGATCCGCATCATCCGCCGGTCGGTGATCAGCGCGGCTCGATCGTGATTCGTTCGACCCGTTCGACCCGTTCGACCCGTTCATGGTGGGAATCCTCCACGTGCATGGTACGCGTCGGGGTACCCTGTCCCGACCCGCACCCTCGTGGAATCGGCATGCCCTGCGCTCACCTCCAATCCGTTTCGCTCCTTCCGCTTCCGCGTGGCCTGGGCGGCCTGTTCGTCGCCGGGGCGCTCGCCGTCGCGACCCCGGTCACGGCTGGAACCGATGAACCCACGCCCCCGACGCCCCCCACGCCCCCGACGCCCGAGCTGCCCGACGTCGACGCCCTCGCGGCGGTCGCCGATCGGCCGGTGCTCGACGTCACGCTGGGAATCTGGTTTCCGAGGCTCGAAGGGACCGTCGACATCGGTCCCGACGGGACGCCGCTCGACGTGGGGGACGACCTCTCGCTCGACGATTCGCAGGCGATCTTCAACGGCGAGGCCCGGGTCCAGGCGGGGCGATGGGAGTTTCTGATCGGCGGATACGTCCTCGAAGCGGACGGGCAGGCGACACTGTCGCAGGCGGCCCGCATCGGCGGACTCCTCGCGCCGGCCGGCACCGCGGTCGCGAGCGACGTCGACGTCTGGTCGATCACCGGCGAGATCGCCTACGAGGTCTTCACGCCGTTCCGGGACCGGCGCTTCCCGTGGTCGGCCCCGATCGATCGCACCACCGGGAATCGGACGGCGGATGGACGGCCGATCATCGATCTCCGGGTGGAGGCCCTGGTCGGCACCCGGGTGCTCAATCTCGAACAGGAGTACGACCTCGCGGGCGTGGGCACGGTTCGAACCAACAACGCCTGGGTCTCGCCGTATCTCGGGGTCGGGCTGGAGATCGACTGGGTGTCGAAGGACACCATCGGATTCCTCGATCGAATCGCGTTCGACGTCACGGGCGGCTGGGGTCCTGCGTTCGACGGTGGGAACTCCATCTTCATGGTCCGGGTCGACGCGGCTTTCCACGTCACCCGCGACCTCGCGATCATCCTCGGGTACCGACTGACCGACTTCGACCTGGTGCGCGAGGAGACCTCCTTCAACGGCGGTCTCCAGGGACTCTTCGCGGGGGTCCGGTACACGTGGTGAATCCCGACCAACCAGCCCGGCGTCGCG
>JAQWJM010000087.1:0-15056 GCA_029248335.1 Phycisphaerales bacterium | reverse complement strand
CGAGAACGGCCGGGCGTGCGAATTCGAAAGTGGGCGGTACCGGTCGGCCCGCGATCAGGGGCAGGTGGCGCCCCAGAAGCTCAGGATGTAGGCCAGGTCCGCGCCGTCGACCGTGCCGTCGCCGTTGATGTCCGAGCCCGTGCAACCGAGGTTGTCCACGCCGATCTGGTTCCGCAGCAGGGCGAAGTCCGCGACATCGGCATCGTCGTCGCCGTCCATGTCACCGGGAGTACCCTCGGTGATGCCGAAGTCCGCCATCGCGATTCGGGCGTCGTCCTCGTCGTAGTCACCGTCGTCGTCGAGGTCGCCGGGGATGCCGCTGGAGGTGTCGCACGAGTTGGCGATGGTGACGGCGCCTGATGTTTTAAAAGAGAACTGCCCCTCGATCTGTCTTCCGTTCCCACACAGCGTCGTCTTACTCAGAAGGACATTGGAGGCAATGGCGTTGACGATCGAGTCCGCATAGGACGTGTCCGTGGACTCGTTACCGACGAACTCGGATTGACTGATTTCGAAGAAATCGAATGCGTTTCCATAGATGCCGCCTCCTCGAGCGGCCGCGTTGTACTCGAAGAGGCAATTACTGAAACTGCAGCTCGCACTGCTGTTGTTGACGTAGATCGCACCACCCCTCGAGTTGCTGATGGTGGGGTCGCCCGAATTGTTACGAAAGTCAGAGCGAGAACAGGCCAGCAACGAACTCCCAGTGACGAGTATCGCCCCGCCATTGGTGCTCCCCACGCCGTTTTCGAAGGCGAGCCCGAGCACACCGACCTGCGACCCGCTCTCGACCCGCATGATCCGGTGGGCGGATTGACCGTCGATCACCGCTCGGTCGCCCTTCACCGGGTCTCCAAGCGCGACAATCGTGAAGTTCTTTCCATCGGTCCGAATCTCGGCACCCTCGCGATGCACCGCATCGTGGATCTCGATGTCATAGTCGGCGATACCACCGCCCTCGGGAACCAGTGCGATGGCATCGTTGATCGAGGTGAATTCGCAGCCGTCGGCGCACACCGTGAGGATGAAGTCGTCGAGACGATCGTCGCCGAAGGCCGGCGAGGCGACGGGATGAAGGGCGACCACGGCAATCAATGCGAGTACACGACCAGTCATGTTCTAGTGTCTTTCTTTCTCTGTTTCGGATTTCAAATGGGAACTACGGAACCCAGGTCATCTCAGTGATGGCCGAGGTTCGGTGCATGGATGTTTCTTTCTCTTTGATCCGGGGCTTCAACTTGATCCGGGGCTTCAACTCGATCCGGGGCTTCAACGTGATTCGAACGAGCGATTGACGCCTGGGTCGGCGTGGGGACCGGTGTTTTCATTCTTTTTCGCGTGTTCCTCGTCGCAACCGCATGGAGATTATGTTCGCGAATGCGAGACCGGGTCATCAAGCGTTTAGTTTCAAAAATCATCTTCGCGAACCCCGGCAACCCCGAGGCGGCGATTCCCCATCAGACGAATCGCGTCTGGACCGAGTCGCTGTGAATCGTTGCAACTGTGAATCGTTCCAACTGCGAATCACTTCACCTTGGAATCGTTCCAGCTGCAAGTCGTTCCAAACGGTGATGCCCGCACCGATCGATTTTTCACCCAAGCGTCCGAATCGGGTTCACTCGAGTGCCGGTTGGCGTAGCGACCCAAGAAAAGCACGCCCGGCCGAGAACGGCCGGGCGTGCGAATTTGAATTCGAGCGGTACCAGTCGGCCCGCGATCAGGGGCAGAAGCCCCACGCGGCGAGCATGAATCCGAGGTCGGCACCGGTGACCGCACCGTCGCCGTTGAAGTCGGCGGAGCCGGCCTCGCCGAACTGGGCGAGCAGGAGACCGATGTCCCCACCGTTGACCACGGCGTCTCCATTCAGGTCGGCGACGCAGACGTCCACGTCCTCGCACTCGACGCCGCCGTAGACCAGCAGGTCGACGCCGGCTTCGACCAGCGAGCCTTCACCGAGGTCGCTGGCCTCGAAACGCAGTCGCATTTCGGAGGTCGGCGGAAGGAAGTCGTCGATCTCGAGGGAGACGGTGACCCAGCTCCCGGCGTTCTCGGTGACTTCCTCGACGAGGGTCCAGGAGACACCGCCGTCGTTGGAGATGCGGACGAACATCGAGTCGGCGTTCGGCGCAGCGCCGGCGTCGTTCGAATACCAGCGGATGTAGGAGACCGTACCGCCGTCGATGGCGGTGCCGTCGAAGGTCGGACTCAGGAGCGTGGTGGTGCCACCGTCGATGTCGTTCTCGCCGAGGCTGCCACCGGGCGAACCCTGGCCGGTGACGAAGCAGATGTTGCCGCTGGCGGCGTTCTCGGGCTGGGCGCCGGTGCCGATCGGATTGACGCGGGTCCAGATGCCCGTGGTCGCATTGTCACCGGCCACGCCCACGGCCCAGCCGCTGTCGACTTCAAGATCGTCCTCGAGCTCGATCACCTGCGTGCCGACCTTCATCGAGAGGGGACTCAGGCCGCCGTTCGCGGGGAACTGGACGGTGCCCATCGTCTCCGCCTGGAGTTCGAAGTAGAAGGAGGGATCCTCACCGCAGACCGCGGCCGGGATCGTCGCCTCGTAGACCTCGCCGGAGACGAGCTGCATCGGGATCGAGTCGTAGAGCCCCCCGCCGGTGCGGAGCTTCATCTGCCGGGATCCGGCGACGACCACGTCTTCCCGGGCGTCCATCTCGACCCGGACCACCAGCGACTCGCCCGCTGCGATGAATTCGGGAATCGCGGTCCGGACGTCGATCACCGGCCCGAGGAAGGAGGCGTCGAGCGCGGCCTTCACGTCGAGCACGCCACCGGTCACCACCACGCCGCTGAGACCGGAGACCGGACGCACGGTGGTCAGGATGATGTCGATGACGTCCTGGTAGTTCGCGTTTCCGAGCACCGAGTAGACGAGGGCCACGCCGCCGGCGACGTGCGGGGTCGCCATCGAGGTCCCACTGAAGGAGCTGTAACCGTTGTTGGGTGTGGTGCTCAGGACCGAGACGCCGGGGGCGGCGAGGTCGACGTTCGAGCCGTACTGGCTGAAACTCGCGAGGTTGTCGTTCGAGTCGGTCGCGGCGACCGACAGGATGTTCGGCTGGTCGTAGGCGGCGGGGTAGCTCGCCCCGTTCGATCCGCCGTTGCCGGCCGCGGCACAGAAGATGTGGTTGTAGTTGGTGCCGGCGCTCTGGATGAGGCCGTTGAACGCACCGCTGAATCCACCGCCGCCGTAGCTGTTGTTGGAGACCTTGGCGCCGTTCACGCAGGCGTACTCGAGCGAATCGAGGATCGCCTGGCTGGAGAGCGACTGGTTCCCGACACGAAGCGGCATGAGGCTGCAGGTCCAGTTGACGCCGACGATGCCGATGCCGTTGTTACCGCGGGCGCCGATGGTGCCGGCGGTGTGCGTGCCGTGTCCGTTCTGGTCGGAGGGGTTCGGGTCGTTGTCGAAGTAGTCGAACCCGTGGATGTCGTCGATTTCGCCGTTGTTGTCGTCATCGATGCCGTTACCCGGCACCTCGTCGACGTTGACCCAGAGGTTCTCCACGAGATCGGGGTGGGTGATGTCGGAACCGGAGTCGATGACCGCGATCGCGAATTCCTGCAACCCGACGTGCTCGTCCCACGCCTGGGCGGCGTTGATCCGCTCGAGCCCGTACATCTGCGGATAGCTCGGATCGTTCGGGACGTTGTCGAAGAACTCCATCGTGAAGACCGGCTCGATGAACTCGAGCACGTCGCCGCGGTTGGAGAACGCTTCGATCACCGCGGCTTCGTCGCCGGCGGTCTCCAGGCAGAAGAGACCCGGGACGAGTCGGTAAGTGCTCGAGATCACCGCGTCCATGTCCGCGAGGACCGCATCGAACGCCGCTTCGCCCACGGTCGGGCGGAACTTCGCGAAGACCCGGTTCGGGACGCGGTCGAAATCACGCCAGGCCGGCTCGGGGACCAGGTCGGCGACGGGCGCGGCATTTCGCACGCCGTTTCGGACGTTCGCATCCTTGACGGATGGCGGCGCTGCGATCAGCGAGGTGACGACGGCTCCGGCGAGCAGTCCGGCGATGAGATTCTTCATGAGTGATCCTTCTGCATCTTGGTGTTGAACGAGAACCGAATCGTAGGCGGTGATTGGACGATCGAGCGGGAGGTTGGTTCCCGGATCGACCGAGCGAAGCCATCAACGATCGTTCAGAAAAAGCGGATGAGCGGTTCAGGAATCCGCGGCGACGGCAGCCTTGACCGCCTCGAGGTCGGGCTGGACCCCCGCATCTTCGGAAACCCAGGCGTAGCGAATCCGACCATCGGCGCCGACCACGAACGCCGCCCGCTTCGCGACGCCTTTCAGCCCCATGAGGTCCTCGCAGAGGCAGCCCCACTCGGTCGTGACGGTCTTGTTGAAGTCGCTGAGGAGCGGAAAAGGCAGATTCTCGCTTTCGCGGAACTTCGCGGAAACGAACGGATTATCCACCGACACACCGAAAACCCGGGCGCCAAGCTCGCTCCATGCGGCCCAGTCGTCCCGGATCGCGCAGAACTCCTCGGTGCACACGCCGCTGAACGCCAGCGGGAAGAAGAGGATCACGACCGGCTCGTTCCCGAAGCAGGCTCCGACGTCTGCAATCACGCCGGGGGCTTCCTGGAGGCTGAACGGGGGTGCGGGGTCACCGATGGCGAGAGACATGTCGATCTCCGAAAGGAGTGTGCTGAGGCGCGTTCCGGGGGGCTACCCGGCTTCAGGACCTCGGAAACGCAATCTTACCGGTAGGTTCGTCCCGAAAAGGTGCTGCGATTCGCCGTTTCATGGGCCCTGAGGGCTGGTAAACCGTTGATCAAGGGGTATCTTCGAGCATTCCCGCGGGAATCCGGATGCTCCAGGATTCCAAGACCGCCCGTTAGTTCCGCGAGCGACCGCCGGCTGATCCCGGGGCCGCTCGACCCGGCAAAGGAGAATCCAAAGAGATGCGATTCACGACATTGTTCACCGGCGTCGCTGCGGCGACGGCCCTTCTGCTCGCCGCCCCCGGCGCCCACGCCGACGATCTGTCCTCGTGCGGACTCCCGGAATCCGGCGACTGCAACACCGACAACGGCTCCCCGGGTTGTGCCGACGAGGCGTGCTGCCTCGCGGTGTGCGAACTCGATCTCTTCTGCTGCAAGGAAGTCTGGGACCAGAGCTGCGCCGACTTCGCGGCCGAGCTCTGCGACGGCGGTGGCGGTGGCGGCAACTGCGGCGATCCCGACGCGGGTGCGTGCGACGTCGCGAACGGCACCCCCGGCTGCGACGACCTCGAATGCTGCACCGACGTCTGCGCCGTCGACCCCTACTGCTGCGATACCGCGTGGGACGGCATCTGCGCCGGCGAATCGGTCACCCTCTGCTACGACGGCCCGACCCCCGAGAACGACGAGTGCGTCGACGCGATCGACCTCGGCACCGGCGACTCGGTCACCGCGTTCAGCACCCTTGGTGCGAACACCAGCGGCCCCGATCTTCCCGCGGAATGCGAGAGCTTCGGTGAAGTCATCATCCGAGGCGACATCTGGTACACCTGGACCGCCAGCACCAACGAGATCATCGTGATCTCGACGTGCAACGACGCCGACTTCGACACCCGCCTCGCCCTCTACAGCGGCGACTGCGAGAACCTCGTCTTCGAGGCCTGCAACGACGACGGTCTCGGCTGCGCCGGCTTCACGTCGGAACTGATCGCAGAAGTCGTGGCCGGCACGACCTACATCATCCAGATCGGCGGCTTCAACCCGCCCGCTTCGGGCACCGGCAACCTCACCATCTGCGAAGGCGACGCCTGCCTCGCCGGCTGCGTGGCTTCCTGCGAGAAGAGCGACGTCCCCGAAACCGAAGGTTGCGGTGGCGACACCAACGGTGGCTGCAACGACGCCTCGGGCAACGGCCCGGTCCAGCAGATCAACGTCGGCGACACCGTCTGCGGCACGATGTTCGCCTTCGGCGGCACCCGTGACACCGACTGGTACGAATTCACCCTGACCGAGCGGTCCCGGGTCTCCTGGACCGTCGAAGCCAACATCCCCACCACGCTCTTCCTGCTGAGCGCGGAATGCCCGCCGGCCATCCAGATCGGCGACGGCTACGACGACTGCCCCGCCATCCACACCGGCTGCGTCGACGCGGGCACCTACCGCGTCTTCGTCGCCCCCGGCGGTTTCGACGGCGTGCCGTGCGGCTCCGGTCCCCTGAACACCTACCGTGCGACGCTCACCACCGAGCCCGCGACCGTGGAAGGCGACACCTGCGAGGAGGCGATCGCCCTCGGCGACTTCGAGGGCGACGTCGATTTCACCACGGACTGCGCCTCCACCAACGGTGCCGACCTCCCGGTGAGCTGCGACAGTTTCGGCTCGGTCACCATCTTCAACGACATCTTCCTGTCGTGGACGGCACCGGCCGACGGCGACTGGTTCTTCTCGACCTGCAACCAGGCCACCTTCGACACCAGACTCGCGGCCTACTCGGGTTGCGACGGTGCGTTCCTCGGCTGCAACGACGACGACCCCAACTGCGGTGGCTTCACGTCGCTGCTTTCGCTCGGCGGGCTGACCGCGGGTGAAGAGGTCATCATCCAGCTCGGAGCCTGGGGCGACGGCGTCTCCGGCAGCGGTGTCCTCTCCATCGGCACCGGCAGTGGCGGCCCGACGCCTCCCGAGAACGACGACTGCAGCGGTGCGATCGACATCACCGACGGCCAGACCTCGATCTCGACGGTCGCGTCCACCACGGATGGCCCGACGCTTCCCGAGGAGTGCGCGAAGTTCGGCAACGCCGAGATCTTCAACGACGTCTGGTACCTCTACGAGGCCACCACCGACGGCACCGCCGTCGTCTCCTTCTGCCCCGTGGGCGACGTGACGTTCGACACCCGTCTTGCGGCCTACTTCCCGGGCTGCAAGGACAGCAACCCGCTCGCCTGCAACGATGACACCTGCGGGCTCTCTTCGGAGATCGCCTTCCCCACGGTCTGTGGCGAAAGCTACCTGATCCGGATCGGCAGCTACTCCGCCGCCGGCTTCGGCATCGGCACGCTCGACATCACCGCCAGCGGCGAGTCCTGTGGCGGCGGAGGCGGCTGCAACGCCGACTTCAACGACGACGGCATGGTGGATGGTGCCGACTTCGGTTCGTTGCTGGTCGCCTGGGGTCCCTGCGAAGGATGCGCCGAGGACCTCAACGGCGACGGCGACGTCGATGGCGCCGACGTGGGCCTCCTGCTCGTCGAATGGGGCGTCTGCCCCTGATCGACGCCCGCCTCGGCGGGATTCGACTGCATCACTCCGCCCCCCGGCTTCGGCCGGGGGGCGTTTCATTCGACGGATCATGAAGTTCCGCACTGGCTCCGACGTCGACCCGTCCTATAGTTGAAGTTCGGGAACCAAGGCGGTCTCCCGGCGTACAAGCCATCCGTCCGCTTGCCTCCCCTCGAGACCCCGCCGACACCATGAGATCCCAGATTTCCACGTTGCTCGTTTCGATCACCGCGATGTCCTGCCTGCTCTTCGGCACCGGCAGGGCCCACGGTCAGGTCTGCCCCGGCGACGAGGGCTGCCTCGTCGTCCACGAAGCGGGTGGATGCAGTGACGAAGCATGCTGCCAGAGCGTCTGCCAGGCGGACCCGTTCTGCTGCGAGGAGTGGGACTCCAACTGCGTCGAGCTCGCGGACGCGACCTGCGTCGGCCTCTGTGGGGCGATGGCCAGCGGCGGGTGCTTCGTCGGGGGCGCCACGCCTTCCTGCGATGACGTCGAGTGCTGCCAGACCGTCTGCGTGATCGACCCTTTCTGCTGCGAGACGGCATGGGACGTCAGCTGCGCCTTCCTCGCCGGGAGCCTCTGTTCGACGGGCGGCGGCGAGTGCGGCGACCCCGATAGCGGCCCCTGCGACCAACCCGGCAGCACCCCGGCCTGCGAAGACGAGGAATGCTGCGAGGTGGTGTGCGTGTCGGATCCGACCTGCTGCGAGGTGGTCTGGGACTTCGTCTGCGCCGCCCTCGGCGAGACGCTCTGTGGCGGCACCTGCGTGGTCGTGCTCGATGGAAACGACCAGGTCGAGGCGGAGGGATGCGAGACGGAGACCAACGACCCCTGTGACGGCGGCACGCCGGAGACCATCGTCGCCGGACGGCAGTTCGGTGGAACCTTCCGACTGGGCGGGGACGTCGACGTCTACGACCTCGACCTCACCGGCTTCGACGAGGACCTCGACGGCGAGGTCCGGCTCCGGATCACCATGGGCGCCGCCGACGCCATGCTCGCGGTCCGAGGCGTGGGCTGCGACCTCGATCCGATCGCCACCGTCGCGTCGACCGGCTGCCAGAACTCGACGCTGATCACCTGCGTGCCGGCGATCCCGACCGAATTCGTCGTCACGCCCGGACCGACCGCCTCCGGCTGCGAGGAGCCCGTGTACGCGATCCGAATCGAGGTCATCGACTTCTGCGGCGAACCGTGCGACAACCCCGCGGACTGCCTCGTGCCGCACGAGTCGCCGGGCTGCGAGGATCCCACGTGCTGCGACCTCGTCTGCAAGATCGACCCGCTCTGCTGCGAGTGGACCTGGGACAGTTTCTGCACGGTGAGCGCGGCGACCAACTGCGGCGGCGACCCTCCGCCCAACGATCTCTGCGACGACGCCATCGAGATCGGGCCGGAGGGCATTCCCTCCTTCCGACAGCTCCTCGCAGGCGTGGACGGACCGGATTCCGACTGCGTCGAACCGGCCCTTCGAGGCGGCGACGTCTGGTTCCGTCATCGCGTGGTCTGCGACGGTGAACTGCTGATCGGCACCTGCAACTTCTCCGACTTCAACACCCTGGTCGACGTCTACCGGGGTGACTGCACCGATCTCGTCCCCGTCGCCTGCAACGATGACGACGGATTCTGCAGTCTCGGATCCAGCGTGGCCCTGGTGCCCGACGCCGTCTGTGGCGAGACGCTCTGGATCAGGATCAGCGGGGTCGACGGCGGAACGGGCACCGCGGGCATCCAGATCTCCTGCTTCGGTGGCGACTGCCCCTGCACCGGAGATCTGAACGGCGACGGAATCGTCGACGGCGCCGACTTCGGACTGCTGCTGTCCGGTTTCGGCTCATGTCCGAAGAAGGGCGACTGTCCCGGGGATCTCGACGGGAACGGCGTCGTGGACGGCGCGGACATCGGACTCCTGCTCGCCACGTGGGGCGACTGCTGAGCCGGACGGTGCGGGACGGTCGGCCAGCGGACCGATCGGGTCTCAGTCGATGCCCGCCGTGTCCGCCCCGAGCGCCCGCCGCATGATCTTGCCGGTCGGATTCCTCGGGAGTTCCTCGAGGCGACGGATCTCCCGCGGGACCTTGAACTGCGGAAGCCGGTCCCGACAGTGCGAACGCAGCGACGTGACGTCGAAGGTCGCGTCATCGACCAGCTCCACGAAGGCGAGGGCCACCTCACCGCGGGATTCGTCGGGGGCACCGATCACCGCCGAAGCGCGAACCGAAGGATGCGCGTCGAGCACCTCCTCGATCTCCCGGGGGAAGACGTTCTCGCCCCCGATGATCAGCATCTCCTTGATGCGTCCGGTGATCGAGAGGAAGCCGTCGGCGTCCATCCTCCCCATGTCGCCGGTCCGGAAGAAGCCGTCCTGGTCGAACGCGGCGGCCGTCTCCTCGGGGCGGTTGTAGTAGCCCGGCATGACGTTCGGTCCCTTGATGCGGACTTCACCGTCCTGTTCGGGCCCGAGGATCTCACCGTTCTCGCCGACGATCCGCTCCTCGATGCCCGGCATCGCCATGCCGACCTTGTGCGCCCGATACTCGTCGGGTCGACACCAGTTGGTGCACGGCGCCGTCTCGGTGAGCCCGTAGCCCTCGCAGATCCGGATGCCGAAGGTCTCGAAGAACCCGTCGCTCACCGCGTCGGGCAGCGGCTCGCCGCCGGCGACCGTGAATCGAAGACTCGAGAGATCGTCGCGAGTCGCCGACTTCGCGAGCCGGAGCGCATTGAACATCGACGGAATGCCGACCAGCACGGTGGGCCGGTGCGTTCGGGCGAGCTGCAGGACCCGCTTGGGCATGAACCGCGCCGCGTAGACGGAGCGGCACCCGACGGCCAGCGGCAGAAGGGTCAGCACCGTCAGACCGAAGGAGTGGAACTGCGGAAGCACGCCGAGCATCACGTCGCGCCGGTCGAACTTCACCCACTCGACGATCTGATCGATGTTCGAGGAGAGATTTCCCGAAGTGAGGATGACGCCCTTCGGACGACCGGAGGTTCCGGAGGTGTAGAGGATGACCGCCGGCTCGTCGTCGGCCATCGGCCGCCGCTTCGTCCGCGGCGGCAGCCCCTTGACCTCGAGCTGCTCCATCTTGATGGCGGTCACGCCGTCGGGAAGCTGACCGGTGAAGTTCAGCATCGGTCCGACCGTCACCACCGCGTCGAGTCCGGCGTCCTCGATCACGAAGGCGAGGTCCTCGGGCGAGAGAAGGTAGTTCAGCGGCACCACGGTCCGTCCGAGTCGCCACGCCGCAAGCAACGCCGCCGGAAAGAGCCCGGAGGTCGGCAGCATCACCCCGATCCTCGGCTTGTCGGTGGTCGCCTCGATCGCCTTGGCGAGATGCGCGGCGACGTAGAGCATGGTGGCCCCCCGCCACCGGCGCTGGTCGTCGACGGCGACCTCGCGAAGGGGGTGGCGGATCAGCATTCCTCGGATTCGGTCGTGGAGCTTCATGACTTCGTACCATACGGGCTCATGGCTCCCCGCCGCTCGACCATCCTCCTGATCTGGGCCATGGTGCTCGTCGTCCCCTGGATGCCGGGCTGCGGCGAGGGGCAGCAACGCCGCTACGACGACGCCGTGCTCGCCCTCCGCGACGGTCGAAACGAGACCGCGTTGGCGGAATCCCGCCGGGTCGTGAGTTCCTCGGATCCGTCCCTCCGCTGCGACGCCGCCCTGGTCGCCGGCGTCGCCGCCACGCGGGTGGGTGCCACCGCGGACGCCCGCCGGTACCTGAAGATCGCCGCGACCTCGAGCGATGCCCGCGTCGCCGGACGAGCCATGGTCCAACAGGGCGTGCTCGAACGCCGGGAAGGCCGACGGCTCGAGGCCGCGGAATCCTTCGAGCGAGCCGCCGACCGCCTCGGACCCGATGAAGCCGGCCGCGCCCTGCTGCTCGCCGCCGAGGATTACGAGGCGGCGGGCCGACGCACCACCGCCCGGCGCTGCCTCGACCGAGCCGCCGGGCTCTCCAACGACACCGCCGACACCGCACGCACCCGACTCGCCGAGACCGGCTACGCGATCCAGTTCGGGAGTTTTTCGAGTCGGGACAACGCGACGCGACAGGCGGCGGCGGTGAGCCGCGAGGTCGCCCGTCGCGGCATCGGCGACGTGCGGGTTCGATCCGAAGACGACGGTTGGAAGGTTCAGGCCGGGGTCTTCCGGGACCGAGCCGCCGCCGGCCGGGCCCTCCGGCGACTCGACCGGACCGACGCGATGGTCGTCCCGATCGGGCGTTGAGGCCGGAACCTCGGGGTTTCCCCGCGGAACCGGACAGGCCGTCCATATACTCGGAACGGCGGCGAACCGGTCGCCGGCCCGAACGCCCCGGAGCGATTCCGATGCCCCTGCCGATCATTCCCATCGTCTTCGCGCTCGTCACGATCGCCGCCCTCCCGGCGCCGACGCACGCCGCGCCGCCGTGGACCGGCGATGGGTCGGGATGGACCGAAGGCGTCCTGTCCCCGACCCCGATCGCGAACGAAGGCGTGCTGCCGCCGATGGTCGACGCGCGAACCTCGGCACGGGCGCGGGCCAATCTCGCGGCATCACGGAACCCCGGCGTTCGACGACTGCTGGAGGAGATCGGAGGAACCAACCTGGGTCGGATGCGGAAGACCGAGACCCGGGCCCTCGGCCTCGAACGACTTCGAGCCCTCGACGATCCCGGCTTCCTCTACGCCATGCCCGAAGTCTTCGCCGGCGAAGCGGAGGACGTCCGCCGCACCGTGGTCGAGCACCTCGCCGCGTCCGGTCCCTCCGGTCAGGCCGCCCTCGCGTGGACCGCGATCCACGGCTCGAAGTCGAACATGCGCGAGGCCTGCCTCGCCTCGCTGCGAGGCCCCGCCGCCGCCGAAACGCTCGCGGTGCTCCAGACCGCGCTTCGCGGCGGGAACCACGAGACGATCGACCGGGCCGGTCGCATCGCCGGCGTGATGGATGCCTGGCCCGCGATCCCCCACCTCGTCGCGACGCAGTACTCGGCCGATCGCGTTCGACGCAAGAGCGATCTCGCGTGGATCGCCATCGGGACCCAGCGATCCTACGTGCAGAATCTCATTCCCGTCACCGGCGACGGCTCCGGGGCGTTCCAGCCGGTGATCGGCCAGATTCTCGAAGGCTTCGTGATGCGGGTCATGGATGCCGTCGTGGTGATCTATCGCACCGAGGTGCATCGCTCGCTCATCGGCATCACCAGCCGGGCCACCGGGGCCGACACCAGCGGCAACGGATGGAGTTTCACCGCCTGGCGGGACTGGTACAACGACGAGTTCCTCGCCACCGCCTCGGAACGCGCCGCGGATGCCGCGGACGCCTCCGACGCCGCCCGGTACGCCGAGGCGGAACGACGACGACGGGATGCCGCCGCGGGCGAGGAGTGATTCACGAGACGCCGGGCTCCGGTATTCTGCGTGGGATGTCCGACGAGACCCCACCCCGGATCCGACGCGAGGACGGCACCCCTTCCGTCACCGCCTACGTCATCGCCTACAACGAAGCCGAGAAGATCGAAGCGGCGATCTCCAGCGTCCTCTGGGCCGACGAGATCGTCCTCGCCGATTCCCATTCGACGGACGGCACGATCGAGATCGCGGAACGGCTCGGCGCCCGGGTGGTGCAGATCGACTTCGAGGGCTTCGGCCCGCTTCGCAACAAGGCCATCGCGGCCTGCCGGGGCGACTGGATCTTCTCGCTCGACTCCGACGAGCGGTGCACGCCGGAGGCCCGGGACGCCATCCTCGCGGTGGTCGCCGATCCGGACGCCGTCGACATCTGGCGGGTTCCACGCCGGAACTGGTTCATGGGACGGTGGATCCGACACAGCGGCTGGTACCCGAACTTCCGGCAACCGCAGTTGTTCCGCAACGGTCGCATGCACTACGACCAGCTCCCGGTGCACGAGGGCTGGATCCCCGCCGAAGGCGCGGAGGTCGCGGTCCTTCCCGCCGACATCTGGCAGATCCCGTTCAAGAATCTCGGGGAACTGCAGCACAAGGCCAATCGCTACTCGACGCTCGGATCGCAGAAGGTGCTCGCCCGGGGCGGCGGCCGATCGATGGCGGGCGCCGTGGCCCGAGGCTTCATCGAGTTCGTCAAGCACTACGTGTTCAAACTCGGCGTGCTCGACGGCTGGGCGGGATTCGTGATCGCGTTCGGCAACGCCGAAGGCGCGTTCTACAAGCACGCGAAGGCGTGGTGCGAACGACGGCCGACTCCGCCGCCGAGCTCACCGCCGCTTCGACGCGAGTCGGACCGGAGCGGTTCGTGAGCGGCGAGGCCGGTACGCCCGCCGCGAGCGTGATCGTGAGCACCTACAACGCCCCCCGGTCCCTCGAAGCGATCCTGCAACGACTCTGCGCCGGCAGTCGCCGCCCGGAGGAGATCGTCGTCGCCGACGACGGTTCCACCGACGCCACCGCGGCGATGATCCGATCGTTCGAACCACCCGCGGGGACGCTGATCAAGCACTGCTGGCATGCGGACGAAGGCTTTCGAAAGACCCGCATCCTCAACGAAAGCGTCGCCCACGCGACCGGCGCCTACCTCGTCTTCCTCGACGGCGACTGCCTGCCACATCCCCGGTGGCTGGAGGACCATCTCCGGCTCGCGGAGCCCGGTGCCTTCGTCCAGGGACGCCGTGCGTTCATTCCAGAGCGTTTCGTGGAGGCGGTGCTCGACGGCCGGACCACGATCCCGAAGCTGCTCCGACGCGGTCGTCTTTCCGGGATCTTCAAGGCGGTCCGGCTTCCGGTGCCGCGAATTCGTCGAGACCACGATCTCTACGGACTGCTCGGATGCAATCTCGCGATGTGGCGGGACGACGTCGTTCGAATCAACGGGTTCGACGAGGCCTTCGAAGGCTGGGGGATCGGTGAGGATTCCGACCTGTGCGTCCGCCTCTACAACCTGGGCGTCGAACGCAGGATGGTGCACGGCCGGGCGCTCGTGTACCACCTCGACCATCCGGAGCTCCCGCGCGATCACGTGCCCGAGAGTCTCGCCCGCCTCCAGCGGAGCATCGATCTCGGCCTCACGCGATGCGAGGCGGGACTCGATCGACATCCGTCGCCGAGCCCGTGAGAAACGGCGGGCTCAACAGGAATCGATCGCGTCCGCCAGCCGTTCGTATTCATCGAACTCGTTGTAGACGTGGACGCTGAATCGCACGAATCGCCGGCCCCCGTGATACATGACCGGAATCTCGATCCGGTGTTCTTCCAGCAGGCGGGCCTGCACGGGATCGACCGGAACTTCGAGTGGACCGGTTTTCGGCTCGGCCGACGGCAGCGGCGGTCCACCCCCGTCGGGCTGGAGCCGATCGGGCAGCGGCAACGTCGCCATGAAGCCGAGCGATGAACCGTCGAGCGGGGAGATGGGTTTCACCCCGAGGCGTTCGACGAGCATCGCGTGCGCCGCGATCGTGAGTTCGCGATTGCGACGCCGCACCTCGGCCCAGCCGCCGAAGCGGTCCATGAAGCCGATCGCGTCCTTCGCGAGGATCCACGGCACGGGATCGAAGGTTCCCTGCCAGTCGAATTCCGCCGTGAACGCCTGGTCGAGATGATGACTGATCACCGTCGGCTTGATCCGATCCTCGAAATCCGACCGGACCACGAGAACCGCCGTGCCGCGAAGTGCGCACGGCCACTTGTGAAGGTTGCCGGTCCAGGCGACGGGGTCGCCGATGTCCGCCACCGGTCGATCGAGCATCCCCGGCGCGTGGGCGCCGTCGACGATCGTCTCGACGCCGTGCGACTTCGCCATCTCGACGATCTCGCGGGTCGGAAGCAC
>JAQWJM010000064.1:0-8063 GCA_029248335.1 Phycisphaerales bacterium | reverse complement strand
TCGCCGCTGGAACTCCTTCGCTGGATCCGGCAGACGTGACCACTCCGAGGCTGACGGGATGAGCGACTGGGCGCAGTGGGAACCATGGGCCGTCGGCGGCGTGATCGCGGTGCTCGTCGCCGGATTCATCGCCCGCGCCCTGTTCTCAGACCGCGCCCGAGGCCGTCCGAGATGCCATCGATGCGGCTACGACTTCGAGGGCGTGGAAGGCCTGACCTGCCCCGAATGCGGCTGGACCGCGCGGACACCGGCGGATCTCCTGCGAACCCGGCGGCACTGGTTCAAGGCGATCGTCGGCGTCACCCTGCTCGTCCTCGCCGCGGGCCTGATCCGGCTTCACGCCGCGGGCGGCAATCCGCTGCTGGTCGTCCCCGACCGGCTCATGATCGCGTTGCTTCCGATCGACCCCACCGCCGGCGGCACGGAGATCGGGCCGATCGCCGATGAACTCCGCCGCCGTCTCATGGCGGAGGAACTCGACGAGTCCGAGGTCGAGTCGCTCTTCGCGCGGATCGCCTCCGGGGACGACGGCGCTCCGCCCGGGTCCGAGGCGTGGCGGGCTCGATACGGCGGCCTCGTCGATGCCTGGCGATCGAGGTTCGTCCGTCCCGGCGATCCTGAAGCCAAGGTCCTGCTGTCGATCCCGCCCCGACTCGAAGTCGAGGTTCCCGCAAGCTGGCCGACCACCCGCGCCGTCCCCGCGGAACTCGATTTCGAGGACTGGTGGCCGATCGGCACCGAGGCGATGGTCGAACTGCGATGGCAGGGTGACGATGCCATCACCGAACCGCCGCTGGTCAGGATCGGATTTCGAAACCGCGCCTCCGTCGGTCGTCCGCATGGTTTCGAGCTTCCACCCGCGAACACCTGGCCCGAGCCCGCAGTCCTCGAAGCCACGGTTCGGCCGCGATTCGTCGACTCCGAGCGACTCCGACTCGCGGAGGACGGCATCGACCTTCCGGAAGACGTCGAGGCGATCACCGAACTCGTGCCCCCGCCGCCCTTCGACTCCATGCCGGCCACGCTCGCGATCACCGAGGCGGCCCGCCCGCTCGATCTCCCGTTGCCTTCGATCACCGCGTGGACCGGCGACGAGGTCGTCGCAGACGCGGTCCGACGGATCTTCGCACCGGGACTGCGGCGATGGGATGGAACCCGGCGACCGTTCGCAATCCGATTCGACGTCCAGCAGGCGGCGGAGAAGTTGTTCAAGGACGTGCTCTTCGGACTCGTCGTCGAGCTCGTCGAAGTCGCGCCGGACGGCGCGGAATCGGTCCACCGTCGATCGCGGATCTGGCTGCCGGGCGGTCCGGGGCCGAACGGCTACTGGCGATCACGCTGGGGCATCTCCGAGGAGGACGGCGACGCCCTGCACCGCGCCTTCGATCCCACGCCCGGCTCCCGCTGGTTCATGCGGATCCGAGGCGACGAGGAACTCGCGCGACTCGCGCTCGCCTCGGTCGTGAACCAGGGCGGCGATCCGGCGACATTCACCCGCTGGTGGTCGGGCACGGTGAATCGTCCGCTCCGGACGACCGAGGAATCCAGACGCCCGTTCATCCGACGGTGGTTCCATCCAGATGGCGTCCGACGGCCCGACGCCCCCTGATCGCGTCTGCCACGACGCCCCTCGCCCATCGATATCCCAATCCGCCCCCCCGACGCGTGTGCTCCCACCCGCCGGGACGCCACATGGTCCACAGATGGCCCTCGGCTGGTCTTCGGTCGGGCCCGGCCTCGGATCGCCCTGCCGCGATGCCCGCGGGCGGCGTCGCCGACGAATTTGTTGCCATATTTCCATATGCATGATATGGTTATCCATATCAGATGAAGACAACGCTGAACATCGATGACACGGTTTTCACCCGGCTCAAAACGGAGGCGGCGAGCTCTGGTCGGACCATGAGCGAGCTTGTCGAGTCGGCATTGCGTCTTCTTCTGACGAGGGGTACCGGGGCAAGGGAACTGCCCTCCCTCCCCTCGTTCGACGGTGGTGGCACCACCGTCGACATCGCCGACCGCGAACATCTCTGGCGTGCCAGGGAAGGCCGCTAGAGATGTTCGTCGTCGACGCCAACGTGCTCGCCATCGCCGCCGATCGAACCGATCCCGGCCACGAGGCCTGTCGCCTGCAACTGGATGCCTGGCGAACGCAGCCCGGCCCGTGGTACCTCACCTGGCCGATCGTCTTCGAGTTCCTGACCCTGACGACCCACCCGTCGATCTACCGGCAGCCGTGGACCGTCGAGGCCGCGTGGAATTACGTCGAGGCGGTTCTCGCCGCCCCCTCGCTGTCGATGATCAGCGCCGGCGAACGGCATCAGGAGATCCTCGATCGACTGCTCGTCGATCTTCCCGACCTCCGCGGCAGCCAGATGCACGAGACCCAGATCGCCGCCACGATGCTGGAACACGGAGTCCGGCGCATCGTGACCCGGGATACGGCCTTCCACCGGTTCCCGATGCTCGACGTGGTGGATCCGCTCCGGGCCGCGTAGCGACCGCTCGCGATTCATGACCCGACGCCCGTGTGCATTTTCTGTCGGCTGACCCCGGTCGGAGCAGGGCCGTGGCACAACAGTGTCGTGCTGATCTACGCGGGCATCGACGAAGCTGGTTACGGCCCCATGCTGGGGCCGCTGTGCGTGGGATGCTCGGTCTTCGCGATCGACGATGCGGATCCCGCGGACGGTCCACCCAACCTCTGGGAACGCCTCGATGACGTGGTGACCCGTGGGGCCCGCGATGCTCGCCGCCGCATCGCCGTCGACGACAGCAAGAAGCTCAAGGGCTCCAATCAGGCCAAAGCCCACCCGCTGCGTCATCTCGAACGCGGCGTGCTGTCCTTCCTGTCCACCCGAACCGGCGACGAACCGGGTGACCGCGGACATGCCCCACCCGCGACCGACGATGCGCTCTTCGCCCTGACCGGGACGGACCTCCCGACCACCGTCGCAACGCCCTGGTACCAGTCGAACACGTCGCTTCCGGTCGCCCACGACGCGGATGCCCTCGCGATCGACGCGGCCCGACTCGACCGCGGCATGTCCGCCGCCGGGGTGCGATTGCTCGAACTCCGATGCGAGGCGATCGACGCCGGCGAGTTCAATCGGCGACTCTCGGCAGGGTCGAACAAGGCGTCGATCAATCTCGACGCCGTCGCCCGCCATGTCGCCGACGTCCGGCGGGCGAGCCGGGCGGCCGACGCGGACGCCGTCCCTCGGATCGTCTGCGATCGCCAGGGCGGTCGATCCCACTACCGCGAATGGCTGCAGGGCTGCTTCCCCGACGCCTCGATTCGGATCCTCGGCGAGACCGACTCGATCAGCCGATACCGACTCGACGATCCCGCCGGGGGCTTCGTGATCGGCTTCGAGACCGGGTCCGAAGACCGGCACCTGCCGATCGCGCTGGCGTCGATGACCGCGAAGTACCTGCGGGAGCTCGCGATGATCCGGATGAACCGGTTCTTCAAATCGCACGTGCCGGACCTGAAGCCCACGGCGGGGTACGTCCAGGACGGCCGACGCTTCGTCGGCGAGATCACCCCGGTGATCGAGACCGTGGGCATCGACCGGGCCGAGTTCATCCGAACCTCCTGATCCAGACCCCCCCGGACCGGATCCCCCGGTGTCGCCTGTGATCCGGGTTCCCACCACCACGGAGCCCGCCCGGAACCGCTCGGGAGCCGGGGACCCGCCCGGAACTCCTCCGAATCCCGCCTCGTATTCAACCAGGTGGCTTGATTCGACCGACCGTTTCCCTAGAATGACGGATTCTTCACTTCCCGACGCTCATCGCCCCGCGGGTGATGGCGGACCCGGAGTGCCTCCGATGCCAGGTGATACCGACAACGACGATGACGGCGGCTGCTGACAAGCACCCCCGTTCCCCCCGCTGGCAGCGGACTTGAAGTTTTACATTTCAACACGGTCTTTCGGAACGTTTCCGGAGTCCACTCGCCCCGATCGAGGCCTGCGATCGGATGTGATCCCCCAGAAGAGCCCGGTGGCTCGTCCAGGCCGAGCGACAGTTCCAGGAACCAACGATGTCCATCGACCTCTCACGCGTCCGCAACATCGGCATCTGCGCCCATATCGACGCAGGCAAGACCACCGTGACCGAACGAATCCTGTTCTACACGGGAATGAACTACAAGCTCGGCGAGGTGCATGAAGGCACCGCGACCATGGACTTCCTCCAAGAGGAGCAGGAACGCGGCATCACCATCCAGTCCGCGGCGACCACCTGCCCCTGGACCTTCCAGGACGAGGAATACAAGATCAACCTGATCGACACCCCGGGCCACGTCGACTTCACCATCGAAGTCGAACGTTCGCTCCGGGTGCTCGACGGTGCGGTCGCGGTGTTCGACGGCAAGGAGGGCGTCGAAGCCCAGTCCGAGACCGTCTGGCGACAGGCCGATCGCTACGAAGTCCCCCGCATGTGCTTCGTCAACAAGATGGACAAGCTCGGTGCGGACTTCGAATACAGCTTCAAGACCATCAAGGAGCGACTCGGTGCCAACCCGATCGCCCTCCAGATTCCGATCGGGGCCGGTGACGACCTCCAGGGAATCATCGACCTCATCGAGATGCGGGCGTTCTACTTCGACGCCAACGAGCTCGGCGCCAAGGTCGAGGAACGCGACATTCCCGACGAACTCCGGGACGAAGCCGAGATGTGGCGCAGCGACATGGTCGAGAAGGCCGCGGAGCTCGACGACGTCCTGATGGAGGCCTACCTCGACGACCCCGACGCCGTCACCAACGATCAGATCCGGGCCGCGATCCGCAAGGGCACCATCAGCCTCGAGTGCAACCCCGTCCTCTGCGGCTCCGCCCTGAAGAACATCGGTGTCCAGCGACTCATCGACGCGGTCATCCACTTCCTCCCGAATCCGACCGAGGTCCCGGCGATCTCCGGTACCGATCCCCGTGATCCCGACATCAAGCTGGAGCGTCCGCCGACCGAGGACGCCCCGTTCGCCGCCCTCGTCTTCAAGGTGGTCAACGACACCCACGGCGACCTCACCTACTGCCGCGTCTACTCGGGCAACCTTCCGAAGGGCAGCCGGATCCTGAACCCCGGCAACAACAAGAAGGAGAACGTGTCGCGGATCTTCGAAATGCACGCGAAGGACCGGGATGCGCTCGACTCCGTCGGCGCCGGCCAGATCGTCGCCCTCATCGGCCTGAAGAACTCCTTCACCGGTGACACCATCTGCGACCCCGACAACCCGGTGGTCCTCGAACGGATGACCTTCCCCGAGCCGGTGATCTCGATGTCCATCGAGCCCAACACCGCCGACGACAAGAAGAAGCTGGGCGACGCCCTCGTGACCATTCGTCGCGAAGACCCCTCCTTCCGCTCGCAGTACAACGACGAGACCGGCGAGACGATCATCTCGGGCATGGGCGAACTCCACCTCGAGATCATCAAGAACAAGCTGGTCCGCGACATGAAGGTCGGCGTCACCGTCGGCCGCCCCCGCGTCTCCTACCGAGAGACGATCCTGAACGCGGCCGAGGACGTTCGCGGCCTGTTCAAGAAGCAGACCGGTGGTCGTGGTCAGTTCGGCGATGCGGTCATCAACGTGCGACCGATCACCGAAGCCGAGGCCGAGGAGCAGGAACTGAAGATGAAGAACGGCGTCGTCTTCGAGGACAAGATCAGCGGTGGCGTGATCCCCCGCGAGTACATCCCTTCGGTCGAGACCGGCGCCCGCGCCGCGGCCGGCAGCGGCGTCATCGGCGGTTATCCCCTGATCAACGTCAAGATCGAACTGATCTTCGGTTCCTACCATGACGTCGACTCCAGCCAGGTCGCCTTCGAGCAGGCCGGCGCCCTCGCGTTCCGGCAGGCGGTCACCAAGGCCGGCCCCGCCCTCCTCGAACCGATCATGAAGCTCTCCGTGACGACCCCCGACGAGTACTTCGGCACGGTCAGCGGTGACATCGCGAGTCGCCGGGGCCACATCGTGGACTCCGAGCTTCGTGGGGTGGTCCGCGTGATCACCGCCGAAGTCCCGCTCTCCGAGATGTTCGGCTACACCACCGTGCTGCGATCGATGACCCAGGGTCGGGCGACCAGTTCGATGGAACCCGCCGAGTACCGGGTCATGCCCGAAAGCCTCAAGGACGCGGTCCTCGCCGACGTCTGATCACGGCTTCCTCCGGAATCCAGGGCCGCTCGCGATCTCGATCGCGAGCGGCCTTTTTCGTGGATCGGGGGTGGATGCCCACCGTGATCCACGACCCCGCCGCCGACCGACTCGGTATCTTCGTCACGCCATGAACACGCCGCAGCAGGTCGATCCTCGAGAGGAGTTCCGCGACGACTACGAAGTCGCGATGGAGTCGTGGCTCCGTCGGCGTTTCACGTTCTTCTGCATCTTCTTCTTCGCCCTCGAGAGCGTCGTGGCGATCACCGGGATCGTCGCCCGATTCCTCGCCCCCGAACGATTCACGTCGACCGGTTCGGGACTCTCCTTCATCGCGCCGACGGTGTCCGCGGTCCTCGTCGGCCTGATGCTCTGGAACGTCCGTCCCCGACTGGAGCGCCGTCGGGACCTGATCTTCGCGGCGAACCTCCTGATCCTCCTGCTCGGGGTGATCGATCTCGGCGTGCTCGGGCTGATCGAGGGCGAATCGATCTCGACCGGCGGGTTCCTGGCCTGGGTGTTCGCGATGCACGTGGCGTCGACCGTGCTGCTGCCGTGGACGCCCCGCGAGTCGCTCTACGCCGTCGGTCCGCTCTACCTCGTGTGGGTGGTGATCGAAGCGGTGATCGGCGTCCCCGAGAATCCGCTCGGAACCGTGCTGGCGCTGGGCCTGAGCCCGCTCGTCCTGCTGCCCGGCATGGCCATCGCCCACTTCCGCGTGCGACGATGGAGCCGGCGGTTCCGCTCGGAAGCGGTCACCCGGGGTTTTCTCAGCCTGCGCCGCGAGATGTCGCAGGCCCGGACGATCCACGAGTCGCTCTTCCCCCGCCCCGAACGCGACGAACTGCTCGACTTCGACTTCGAGTTCAAGCCGATGCGCGATCTCGGCGGCGACTTCATCCACGCCTCGCGAACGCCCGACGGTCGGCTCCGCGTCCTGCTTCTCGACGTGACCGGACACGGCCTCGCGGCCGCGATGACGGTCACCCGCCTCTCCGGCGAGATCGAACGGATCATCGCGGAGCAGCCGGACATCGGCCCCGCCGCCCTGCTCCAGTGCCTCAACCACTACACCGAACTCCTGCTCAGCCAGCACTCGATCTTCGCGACCGCGGTGGTGGCCGAGGTGGATCCCGCGCACGGCGTGCTCCGCTACGCGAACGCGGGACACCCCCCCGCGTTCCTGAAGCCCAACAAGCGTCCGTCCCGCCAGCTCGCTCCGACCGCGATGCTGCTCGGCGCCGTACCCCTCGACGAGTACGTCTGCGGCGAGACCCGCGAGCACTTCGAACCCGGTGACGTGGTCGTCCTCTACACCGACGGATGCACCGAAAGCCGCGACCGCCGCGGCAAGATGCTCGGAATCGACGGACTCGAACGGGCGATGGACGTCCCCCAGAATCCGAAACGATGGACCACGCACCTGGTGCGGGTCGCGGAGTCGTTCCAGACCGGTCAGAACGAGGACGACATCCTCGTGGCGACCATCTCCCGACTCGCGGGCGTGGTCACCAACGAATCCGCATCGGACGACGCCGCGGCGATTCCCCGCGTCTCCCCGGGCGTGGCTCCATGACCACCGAACCCCCGGATCAAGATCGAGCGATGCTCGAACGCGCGGTCCGCATCGCCCTCCGCGGCCACGGCGAGGCGGAACCGAATCCTTCCGTCGGCTGCGTGATCGCCGACGCCGAGGGACGGGTGGTCGGCGAGGGAAGGACCCGGCCACCCGGCGGTCCGCACGGCGAGATCGTCGCGCTGCGACAGGCTGGAACCGCGGCCCGCGGCGGCGTCGCCTGGACGACGCTCGAACCCTGCAACCATCACGGCCGGACCCCGCCGTGCGTGGACGCCTTGATCGAATCGGGCATCGCCCGCCTCGTGGTCGGCAGCGTCGAGA
>JAQWJM010000055.1:0-4256 GCA_029248335.1 Phycisphaerales bacterium | reverse complement strand
ACCCTCGTCGCCGCGGCGGCCACGCTCGATCGACTGGTCGCGGGCGACCTGCCGAAGGGCGAGGCGCTGGCGGTGGCCCGCGTCGCGGGCATCCAGGCCGCGAAGCGTTGTGACGCCCTGATCCCCCTCTGCCACACGCTGCCGCTCGATGCGGTGTCGATCGACTTCGAACGATCCGCATCCGATCGACTTCAAGTGACCGCGACGACGACCATCACCGCCCGGACCGGCGTGGAGATGGAGGCGCTCACCGGCGTCTCGGTCGCATTGCTGACCCTCTGGGACATGGTCAAGGGCGTCGACTCGGATCTTCGAATCGACGACGTCCGATTGATCGAGAAGCGAAAGGAACCAGTCTCATGAGTGGATGGTGGATCGCGGATCTCTGGAACCAGGGACAGGTCGTCCAACTCGCGTCGTGGATCTTCTGGGTGATCGTCTCGATCTGCCTCCACGAACTCGGTCACGGCTGGGCGGCGATCTGGGAGGGTGATGACACCCCCCGACGGACCGGCCACATGACCATCAATCCGATGGTGCACATGGGCGGCTACAGCATCATGGCCTTCCTGCTCCTCGGATTCGCGTGGGGCTTGATGCCCGTCAATCCCGGCAACTTCCGGCACCGGCGCTGGGGCGACGCGATCGTCGCGGTGGCCGGCCCGGCGGTGAACCTTGTCCTCGCCTTCATTCTGCTCACCATCGCGGGCGTGGTCAGCGCCACCACCCTCGGGACCGAAGTGAAGCCGGAGTGGGCGTTGCGGACGTTCGAGTTCTGTTACACGGGCGGCTGGCTCAATCTGGTCCTGCTCGCCTTGAACCTCCTCCCGATTCCGCCGCTCGACGGCTCGCGGATCCTGGCCACGGTCTCGAACCCTTACCGACGTATCCTCAACCACCCGAACGCAGGCATGTTCGGCCTCGCCTTCTTCGTGATCGTCTTCTGGATCACCCCCATCGGACGGGTCGCCTACGGCTTCATCGAGAACGCCGCATTGCTCTGGGTGGGCATCGTCCAGGGCATCATCATGGCCGCCTCGGGGAGCTGACCCCGATACGGCCCCTGAATCGCCGATTCCCGACCGGACGTTGACCCCGGGCCCGGTTCCACTACAATCTCCGATTCGCCCCCGTGGGCCAAAGGTTGTCTCGCACGGAACCCGTCCGGGTCCCCAACGAGCCGCCCGATCTCCAACGACCCGCATCACGTGATGCGGGGGAGACGAGGACCACGCCAGCGAGGAATCAACCATGGTTGTCTTGCGCATGAAGCGGATGGGTCGCATCCGCCGTCCGTTCTATCGCATCAGTGCGATGGACAAGCGATCCCCCAGAGACGGTCGAGTCATCGAGGCGCTCGGGTGGTTCGACCCGATCACCACCGATCCCGAAAAGACCATCAACCTGAAGGCCGGTCGCATCCACTACTGGCTCTCGGTCGGCGCCCAGCCGAGCGAGACCGTGGCCGCCCTCTTCAAGAAGAACGGCATCGACCCGAAGCCCGGTCCGCATCACGCGGAACTCGTGGACTCGGACAAGCCCGTTTCCATGGAGTCGGCCGCGGAGTGACCACTCCTCGGCCGGCGTGAAGCCTCGGCGATCGGAATTCGATGCGCATCGACGTCCTCACGCTCTTTCCCGACATGTTTCGCGAAGTCCTCGCGACCAGCATGCCCGGAAGAGCGGCGTCCAGCGGAGCCGCGGAGTACCACCTCCACGACCTTCGTGAATGGACGACGGACCGACATCGCACCGTGGACGATCGACCGTTCGGCGGAGGCCCCGGCATGGTGATGATGTGCGAACCCCTGTGGGATGCGGTGAACGCGGTGGAGGCGTCGGAGACGTCGCCCGCCCGTCGCGTGCTCCTCACGCCCCAGGGCGAACCACTCACCCAGGCCCGGGTCGAGGAACTGGCCGCCGAACCGCGGCTGCTCCTCATCGCCGGACACTACGAGGGGATCGACGAGCGGGTGATCGACGAACTCGATCCGCTCGAGATCTCGATCGGCGACTACGTCGTCTCCGGCGGTGAACTGCCGGCGATGGTGCTGATCGACGCCCTCGTTCGACTGCTTCCCGGGGTGCTCGGGCACGCGGACTCCGCGGCCGAGGACTCCTTCTCGACCCGGGATGAATCGGGCCGTCCGCTTCTGGACTGCCCACACTTCACCCGGCCCCGCAACTGGCACGATCGGGAAGTCCCCGACGTGCTGCTCAGCGGCGATCACGGTGCGATCGCCGACTGGCGACGTGAACAATCGGTCGAGCGGACGCGACGGCGCCGCCCCGACCTTCTCGACCCTACACCGCGACCCCTGGACGTCGAACGATCCATGTCGCGGCAACCCGACGGCGGCGAGTCCGCTCGAGGGGAACATTCGGGCGACGGCCCGGGAGATTCGGACTCATGAACCGCACGGAAACCATCGAATCGGCGGTCGCCGGCCAGCTCAAGGCCGACGACGCCCTCCCCAGCTTCTCGGTCGGCGACACGCTCGACGTCCACTACCTCATCGTCGAGGGCGAGAAGGAACGCGTCCAGGTCTTCCAGGGCGTCCTCATCGGCGACAAGGGCCGGGGCGTCAACCGGACCATCACCGTCCGCCGCATCGTCGCGAACGAAGGCGTGGAGCGGATCTTCCCGCTGCACAGCCCCCGCATCGCGAAGATCGAGGTCGTCCGACACGGTGACGCTCGCCGCGCCAAGCTCTACTACCTCCGCGACCGCATCGGCAAGGCTCGCCGTCTTCGCGACCGCCGCCGCGGCCTGAAGTGGGTCAACGAAGGCTGAGGCCGAACCACTCATGCGGGTATCACTGAGCAAGTCGTTCCGCTTCGAAGCGGCACACTGGCTGCCGACCTTCCCTGAAGGTCACAAGTGCCGCCGGCTCCACGGGCACTCCTTCCACATCCACGTCGTCGTGGAGGGGGAGGTGCCCGAGGAGTCGGGGGTTCTCATGGACTTCGGCACCATCAAGGCGGCGATCGGCCCCATCGAGGACGCCCTCGACCACCGCTGCCTCAACGACATCGAAGGACTCGAGAATCCGACGAGCGAGATGCTCGCGAAGTGGATCTGGGACCGACTGGTCGGCGAACTCCCCCTGCTGCACGAGATCCAGGTGCAGGAGACCTGCACCAGTTCGTGCTGCTACCGCGGAACCTGAGGGCGGCGACCCGCGCCCGACGGCCCGTGCCACCCCCTCAGGACGCCCCCGACATGCGGCTCTGCACCATTCTCGACACCAGTACCGCGCGGTCGGTCGGCATTCCCGACGCGGTCTGCGATCTCGTCGTTCCACACGGAGCGCCGATCGACGCCATCGCCTCGATCCTGCCCGGAAATCCGCTCGCCGACGACTGGATCGGTCTCGTCGACCTCCCCGGAGATCTTCTGGTCGCGTGGAGTGGAACCCTCGCGGACGATCTCTTCGCGGACGATCCGAGGACCTGGATGGCCGGCGGGCACGAACGGTTCGAGACGTTCTGCGACGACATCCGCGACACGCTGGTCGCCGCGGGTCGGAAGCTCTGCATCCGCCCGCACGCGCGGCACGTCCTGAGCGATGCGCAGGGGACGCTCGACTTCCTCCGCCGCCGCGAAGGTGAACCGTTCGGGCTCGCCCTCTCCCCCGTCGACCTGCTGCTTCCGTCGATGCTCGCCGACGCCGAGGACCACTACGCGAGGATCCTCGAGTTCATGGTCCCGAAGGCGGATCTCCTCTTCCTCACGGACGCGATGCCCGGCGAAGCGGCCGACGACGACGAGGAACCACCGATGATCCCGGTGCCCCTGGGCGAAGGGGTGCTCCCTCGCACCGCGGTCATGGAGGCGATCAACACCCGCCTCCCCGACGACGCGCCGGTGGTCGTCGCACCCCGGGACCTCCCCACCGCGACCGCCTGGCGACACGGCGCCGCCCGGTGACCGCGGACGCGGCGATCGTCCGATGCGACTGGTGTGGAGACGATCCGCTCTACCAGCGATATCACGACGAGGAATGGGGCGTGCCGCAGCGGGACGGGGACGCGCTCTTCGAGAAACTGTGCCTCGAAGGGCTGCAGTGCGGCCTGAGCTGGCTGACCATCCTCCGACGTCGCGAGGATCTCCGCGCCGCCTTCGACGGCTTCGATCCCCGACGACTCGCCCACTGGACCGACCGGGACCGGCTCGACGTGCTCGATCGTCCGGGCGTGATCCGGCACCGTGGGAAGATCGACGCCATCTGCGGAAACGCGCGGGTGATGACCGA
>JAQWJM010000050.1:0-25000 GCA_029248335.1 Phycisphaerales bacterium | reverse complement strand
CGCGCCGATGCCGGTGCCCGATGCCGACCTGAACGGCGACGATCGGGTGACCGCGGCCGATCTCGGAATCCTGCTCGCTTCCTGGGGTGACTGCGCCGGCTGCGACGCCGACTTCGACGGGAACGGCATCGTGGCGGGTCTCGACCTCGGGGTCCTGCTGGGGCAATGGACCCCCTGAGCGACGCCCGGTCAGGCGTTCTCCGTCCCGGGCCCTCCGTGGGTCATTTGAATCTTTCTCCGGCGTGCGGCGACTCCAGTTCCGGGATGCGCCCGAAACGCTCCCCACATTCATGCCGAGCCGAGCCTTTCCCTTGAATTCGGGTGGTGGTCTCGTCCAAGACCAAGACCAAGACCGAGAGATGAAGACCACCCGGAGCCTCGACCGATGAAAACCGACTTCGTTCCCCTGGCCGTTTCGGTCACGCTCGCCTTGGCGTCCCCCGCGGTCGCCGAGACGTATGAGGTGGTCCCGGATCGGGACACCGCGATGTTCGGCCCGATCGCCGACGACCTCTCGTCCGGCGCCGGAACGGCCCTCTTCATCGGCCGACGCACCGATCCGGGGGACCCGGTCCAGGCGAACACGTTCCTGCGTTCATTGATCCGATTCGACGTGTCCGGCATTCCGGCCGACGCGGCCGTGATCTCCGCCAAGGTCCGGATCCAGGTGATCCAGCGTCCCCAGGATGGCGTGTTTCCCGCCCCGATCTCTTTCCATCGGAGCCTTGCCGACTGGGGTGAGTCTTCGTCGTTCTCCCCCGGAGGACGTGGCGCCCCGGCGGCGACGGGTGATGCGACCTGGGGCTATCGATTCTTCCCCACCGAATCATGGACGACGCCCGGGGGGGATTACGTCGACGACGCGAGCGGGTCGGCGGCGATCGCCGAAACCGGGCCGTACTTCATCGAAGGTCCGGGGCTCGCGGCCGACGTCCAGTCCTGGATCGAAGGCGAGCCCAACCATGGCTGGATCCTGATCGGGGACGAATCCGTCGAAAAGACCGCCTGCAAGATCACGAGTCGTGAGAATCCCGCAGTGACCCTCTTGCCGAGATTGATCGTCGAGTGGGGGCCGAAGCCGGCCAGGCCCGCGGACATCAACGGTGACGGAATCGTGAACGGCGCGGACCTCGGTCTTCAGATCGGCGACTGGGGCCCCTGCGGGGACTGCGACGGTGATCTCGACCGGAATGGCGTGGTGAACGGAAGCGACCTCGGCCTGCTGCTGGCAAGCTGGGGCATCGTTCAGTGACGCTCGCCGCGACGTGCCATTGCAGACGTTCGAAGTGACTGCACCAGGCATTCGGCCATGAAATGAGCGACGCCCGCCGGGGCAGGCGGGCGTCGTTCAAAGGCCGAGGTGGGATTCGAACCCACGAATCACGGATTTGCAATCCGTTCCCTTAGTCCACTTGGGTACTCGGCCAGGGCTCGAGAGTATATATCGGGTGGCGGGTCGCCGATCGCCTCTTTCAAATCTTCGATTTCGCCGAAAGAGCGTCCTGGCGTTCTCCGGGAAGCGAACCGGGCCCGGAGCGGTGCTGGGCGGAGTCGATTCGGCGTAGCATTCATCGCATGAGCACGATGCGATCTCCTCAGTCTCGACCCTTCGGACTCCTCGCGGCCGCGTTGCCGGCCCTGCTCGCATGCGGTCTCGCGACACCCGTCGTGGGACAGGATCCCGACGCCACGCCCCCCTCCGACGACTCGAGGATCACCGCACCCACGAGGCGCGTGGTCATTCCCGATGACGTCGACCGGGGCGGACGGCCGCCACTCCTTCGGGAGGGTGGGTTTCTGGTCAAGGTCGAAGGGGAGATCGAACGCGACGCGGAGCTCGGCGTCCACGTCTATCGACCGCTCGCCACCGCGACCGGCGGCATCCGTCGCGAGTTGATTCTTCTCCCGAGTCGAGGCCTCGACGACCTGGTTCGGTTGGAGTCGGTTCAGCCGGCTTCGGCGCGCGGCAATCCCACCGCCGGGATCTACGAGGTGACCGGGAAGGTCCTCGTCTTCCAAGGCAGGAACTTCCTGCTTCCCGGCGCGATCGTGCCGGTCCGTCGAACCGACGAGGATGCGACCGGGAACGAACCGGTCGATCAGACCGTTCCAGCCGCGGCGACGTCGGAGACCGCGACCGATCCCGATGGTTCGGATCCGCTCGAGGAGCGTGATTACGCTTCGGAGATCGAGTCGCGACTGGAGTCGCGGATCGGTGCGGTTCCTCGAAGCCTCGACGTGCTGGCGGCGCCGCCCACCGAGCCCGCCGCGTTGAAGGCGGGGACGCGTTTCGTGCAGCGACGAGGCCGGGTGGTTCGCGACCCGGCGAGCGGGATCTGGAGATTCGTGCTGGAGGGCACCGGTCGTCAGGGCGGTGGATCGAGCGTCCAGTTGCTGCCTTGTCTCGAACTCGAACGGCTGATCCGCCGGACCCGGCAGGCCGGCGTCGGCTCCGCGGTGCTCCTGAGCGGGGTCGTCACCATGTATCAGGGCCGCAACTACCTGCTTCCGACCGCGGTTCGCACGCCGACCGAAGGCCGAAGCATCGGTCCCTGACGGGGTCTGGAGGGATTCCCCTTCATCCGCCGCCGGACGGCTCGTCCGTCCTGATATCCTTTCCGCTCGCATTTTCAAACCCGTATCTGGAGACCGCCGTGGCCTACCCCCAGGCAATCATCGAAACCGACAAGGGCACCATCACCGTCGAGCTGTGGGACGACGTGGCGCCCAATCACGTCAAGAACATGCTCGACCTCGGTGCGAAGGGCTTCTACGACGGTCTCGGTTTCCACCGGATCCTCGACAACTTCGTGATCCAGGGCGGATGCCCGAACACCAAGGAAGGCGCGAACGGGATGCCCGGCACCGGCGGCCCCGGCTACAACGTCAACGCCGAGTTCAACGACAAGCAGCACGAGGAAGGCGTCCTGTCGATGGCCCGCTCCGCGGATCCCAACAGCGCGGGCAGCCAGTTCTTCATCTGCCTGAGCCGCGGCGGCTGCCAGCACCTCGACGGTGAGTACACCGCCTTCGGCAAGGTGATCGACGGCATGGACGTGGTCGAGGCGATCGCGGGCGTCAAGAAGGACGGCAACGGTTTCCCCGAAGGCGAGATGCCTCGCATGACCGGTGGCATCAAGGCCGTCGAGACCGCCTGAGCGGACTCGACTCGTTCTGCGCAGGATTTGAAACACCACCCCCTCGGTCGCATGTCGATCGAGGGGGTGGTGCGTTCTTCATGCGTCATCAACGTGATGGCGGCGGCGTCGTGCCGCGATGCATGCGCGCGAGCGTGGAGTCCGAATAAACGGATGATGCTTTGAAGCGCAAAAGTCACGCCGACGACTTGCGGTCACTGGCGGTTTATGGCGGTGTTTGGCGGTTTGTTTTTCCATGAGGCTTTCGCACGTTTCTGTCGTTAAGATCGAGGGGCGCAGTGTTTGTGGTTCGGGGGAACTGCTGGAATTCGCACACGTTCCTTCGTAAGAGTCTGTTGATGTCCGCCCCCGCTCCCGACCAGTTCGGCCAGACGATTCCCGAAGGCAAGCACCCGTTGCTTGCCGGTCGGTATCGCGTGGTCCGCCGTCTCGGCGCCGGCGGAATGGGCGAAGTGCATCTGGTCGAGGATCTCAAGCTCGACGACCGTCTGTTCGCGGTGAAACTGCTTCCCTCGTTTCTCGCGGCGAACAAGCGGGCGATCGCCGGATTGAAGCGAGAAGCGCTCCACGCCATGGAGCTCTCGCACCCGAACGTCGTGACGGTGCGTGGCTTCGAGGAGATGGATTCAGGCCAGCCTTTCCTCGTCATGGATCACGTCGACGGGCAGTCGATCGAGGAGATCCTCGTGGACCGCGACCGGATGGACGAATCCGAAGTGGTCCGGGTCTTCGGCCCGATCGGCGAGGCGCTCGACTACGCGCACCGTCGCGGTGTGATCCATCGCGACGTGAAGCCCTCGAACATCATGATCCGTGACGACGGCACGCCGCTCATCATGGATTTCGGAATCGCGCGAGAGGCGAAGGAGACTTCGACGTTGTTGACGGGCCGGGAGTCGAACTCCGGGACGCTGCCCTACATGTCGCCGGAACAGCTTCGGGGACGAAAACCCGCCGCGGCGCAGGACATCTACAGCCTCGCGGCGACGATGTGGGAGTGCCTCTCGGGCGAGCCACCGTTCAGTCGTGGCGACCTTCGGCACCAGATCCTCGAGGAGATTCCGGACATGCCTCGCGAGCTCGAGGGGCTGGAGATCTCGGAACTCCTGATGAATGGCCTCTCGAAGGATCCCGCCGATCGACCGAGGTCGTGCAAGGCGTTCTTCCAGTTCGAGGGAAGCGCCGCCGCTCCCCGGCCGAAGACCGCCCGCAGCGCCTCGCCCCAGCCTTCGGATGGGTCGCCTCGCAGCGCCGCCGATCTCGTGGATCTCGAGAGTCGGGTGCGGATCCTGGGTCGCGAGGCGAAGCGGGTCCTGGAGGAAGGCGAGCCGCTTCCGCAGGCCTATATGGCGAAATTCGAGCGAGCTGGTCATTTTCTCGAGTCGGCGAAGGAGAACAAGCTCGGCCGGCTCTGGTCGGATGCGGCGGCGATTCTCGAGCGGGCGTGCGGACTCTACGAAGAGATCCAGTCGGCACGCGCGCCCTATGACGCCTTCCGGCGACTGCGGGCGGACATTCTGGAGATCGACAAGGGGCTGAATGCGGATCGCGTGGGACTTGATCTGCATGAACTGCCTCGTTCGCAGGCCTACAAGACGAATCGTACGGAGCTCGATCGACGTCTCGAGAAGGAAGTCGGTGCCCTGGACTGGTCGTCCGCGTGTCAGACCGCAAAGGCCATCATCGAGCCGGTGTCGACGCATCGGAAGTGGGTGCGTTCGCTGCGCACGGCCCGCGAGGAAGTGATTCGTTTCATCGCCGACGTCGATCGGATCGATGGTGACCTCGGTTCGCTCGAGAGCGAGTCGGATCACGATTCCGATCCGAAGATCGTGGCGTATCGGTCGAATCGCGTTGAATTGAAGGATCGACTGGAGACGGAGATGACCTCGCAGGCGTGGCTCGAGGCACGAGCCACCGCCAGTGATCTCCACACCCAGGCCGAAGCACAACGGTCGCGTCTGAGACAGATCTCGGACATTCGACAGCGAACCGAGACGCTTCGCGAAGAGATCAAGGAATGCGACGCCCGAATCGCGGAGATCGATCTTCGAGTCGATCTGAGCGAAGTGGCCAAGACCCGGGAGTTCCGTTCCGGGCGAGCGAAGCTGGACGAGGATCTCTCGCGTCAGATCGGCGAGGGCGAGTGGATAAAGGCGGAAGCGACGCTGTCGACGTTGCGTGATCTGATCGAATCACACGTCGCCTGGTCCGAGGGCGTGCTCACCGTCCATCGGAAGGTCATGAAGGTCCGTGCGCAGATCGCCCATCTCGACGAGGAACTGATCTCCTGCGAGACGGAGACCGCGCTGGGCGGCCGATCGCGGTTCGAGGAGTTCCGGGCGAAGCGGATCAGCCTCGACGCCCGGGTGAAAGCTCAGACGCAAGCAGGTGACTGGATGGGCGTGCTGTCCACGACGAGATCCGTTCGCGGCCTCGTGGACAAGCACTGCGCCTGGATTCGGAAGACCTCGAAGGCGCGGCAGGAGTACCTGGGACTGCGTCCGGAGATCGACGTGATCGTCGCCGATACCAGGGGATTGATCAAGGAGATCGGTTCCGGTGGCGAACGGAACCCGGCCCTGAGCGACGGAATGACGCGGCAATCGGACCTCATGGATCAGGTCGATCTGCACGTGACGGCGCTGGCGTGGGAGGAAGCGCGGGCGGGCGCGATCGAACTGCGCAAGATCGCGTTGACGAATCGCAAGCGATGGTCGCAGGCGCTGGAAGCGCATCGCCGGACCGTCGGGAACGCCCGCCACGTCGCGGCGCTGAGGCGGCGTCGTGTCGGCCGATCGGTCGCCTTCGTCACCACGCTCGCGGCGATCGGTACGTTCGCGTTCTGGTGGTTCATGCCGCTTCCCGTGCGGTCGATCGCCGCCGGCGGGGATATCACGGTCGCGGTTCTTTCCGACGGCTCGCTCGGTCCGAAGGGCTGCTGGGGCTTCAACTACTTCGGCGAACGAAAGATTCCACGCGGAATCGGGACGCCGGAGAATCCCGTCTTGAGCGTCGAACCGGGCCGCCATCACACCGTCGCCCTGCTCGCGGACGGCTCGGTGGCCTGCTGGGGATACAACGACCACGGCCAGTGCGAGGTGCCGGAGGGAATCGGCACGCTGGAGAATCCGGTCGCAAGCGTGGTTCCCGGCCGCTATCACACCGTGGCGATGCTCAAGGACGGTTCCGTCGCCTGCTGGGGGCAGAACGTCGATGGACAGTGCGACGTTCCGGAAGGAATCGGAGTGGGGGAGAACACGGTCGCGAGCGTGGCCGCGGGCGATGACCACACCATCGCGGTGCTCGCGGATGGTTCGGTGGCCTGCTGGGGACGCAACACGGCTCGGCAGTGCGATGTGCCGGTCGACATCGGCACGCCTCGAAATCCCGTCGCGAACGTGATCGCGGGCGCGGAGCACTCGGTCGCGGTCCTCGCGGACGGTTCGGTCGTCTGCTGGGGTGACAACGAGCACGGCCAGTGCGACGTCCCGACGAAGGTCGGCACCGCGAAGAATCCGGTCGCGAGCGTGACCGCGGGTGACGATCACACCGTCGCCCTGCTCATGGACGGCTCGCTCGCGGCGTGGGGACGAGACAACTCGGGCCAGTGCACGATTCCGGTCGAGATCGGCACGCCGGATCGTCCGGTGGCGAGCGTCATCGCCGGTGGTGCCCACACCATCGCGGTGCTGGCCGACGGCTCGGTCTCCAGCTGGGGCGGTAACAACGAGGGACAGTGCGACCTTTCGCGATTGAAGTTCGAGCTCGCCGACGTCGCGCGACTCGCCGCGAAGACGAATCTCGATGATCGCCGGGCGGCGTTGACGAAGATCGTGCTGGATCGGCGTTTCGAAGCGGCCAAGATCGAAGCGGCCCGTCTCGATGCCGGCCACGAACGGATCACCGCCAACATCGGTCGGATCTCCGCCGGTGGCGTGCACACCGTGACCGTCGTCGAAGACGGCACGATCGCGTGCTGGGGCGGCAACCAGGACGGCCAGTGCGACGTCCCCGAAGGAATCGGCTCGAACGACAACGCCGTGATGAAGGTGGCGGCGGGCGGCTCCCATTCCGTGGCGGTGTCCGCGGACGGTTCGGTCACCTGCTGGGGCGGCAACAACGACGGCCAGTGCGACGTGCCGATCCAGGTCGGCACGGCGAAGAACCCGGTCGCGAGCGCGGCCGCGGGCTACTTCCACACCGTCGCGTTGCTTGCGGACGGTTCGGTGGTCTGCTGGGGCTTCAACGGCTCCGGCCAGTGCGACGTTCCGGAGGGGGTCGGCACGTCTGAGAATCCCGTGGATCGAGTCGCCGTGGGTACCCGCCACACCGTCGCGCTGCTGGCGGACGGTTCCGTCGTCTGCTGGGGGAACAACCTCATCGGCCAGTGCGACGTCCCGAGCGGAATCGGGACTCCGGAGAATCCGGTCTCGAACGTGGCGGCCGGAAGTTCCCACACCGTCGCCGTGCTGTTGAACGGCTCGATCGTCTGCTGGGGTTACAACGGACCCGGTCAGTGCGATGTTCCGGACGGGATCGGCACGCCGGAGAACCCCGTCGCGACCGTGTCGGCGGGAGACAACCACACCGTGGCCGTGCTCGCGAACGGCTCGGTCGCGTGTTGGGGCGGGAACAACTACGGTCAGTGCGACGTCCCTCCGGGGATCGGCACGCCGGAGAATCCGGTGGCGAGCGTGGCCGCGGGCGGCGACCACACGATCGCTCTCCTGTCGGACGGCTCGGTCGTCGGCTGGGGGTCCAATCCGTCCGGCCAGTGCACGCCGCCCGAAGGCCTCCGCGTGAGGATCTCCACGGTCGCTCGCGGTGACGAGACCGAGCCCGGATCGAGTGCCGATCCCGGTCGGTCCTCGGAGACGGCGAATGCCGGTTTCGAATCGAAGGTGAACGTCGCATCGGCGGGCGACGGCTCCTAGGGCGAGCATCGTCCATCCGGGGTGCGGGCACTTCGGTGGATCGACACCCCTTCTCCCGACCGCGACCCGCGGAGCCCGACGATGAGAAGATCATCACGTCTTGCGAAGCTCGCCTGTGACGCTCCATCCGCGTCGAGCACACGGGTTCCGGTCGCGGTCCGGTCAGTCGTCGTCGAGGCCGGACTGTCGCCATTCGTTGAATTCGAGCCGTCCGTCGTCCCAGGCGACCGAGTCGTCGATCGCCAGTCGACAGGCGGCGTTCTCGAGCATCGGGGCGTCGTCGTCCGCGTTTCGAATGGTGGCGCCGTTGCCCGAGCCGATCGCGAAGACGTGGAGGCCCTCGATGGCGGCGAGCGTGAACGGAGGCAGGTCGTCTCCGCATCGCGGCGCCGCGATCGCGGAAAGGATCCAGAGATACTCCTCGACCGAGCGGAGGGCATCGGTGCGTCGGATCAGGAGGCCGCCGATGTGGGTCCTCTCGGACCAGCGGCACGCCTCCTGGAAGGTGGCGTCACCGAGGCGACGCCAGGCGGTGGCGTGTTGCGCGAAGGTGGCAGGAACGTGTTGCGGGATCAACTCGAGCTGGAAGCCCCCGGGCAGATGCAGGTTCGAGATTCCATGGAGGTCGATCGGCGTTCTCTGCTTCACGGAGACATCGTCGAGGCGGGTCTGGTTGGTGGCGGAAAGATGCTCGAGGCAGATGCCCTCACCGGTCATCTCCAGTCGACACTGCACCCCGGAGATCCGCTTCGTTCGTTCGTCGTTGGAACTCGTCCGCGGCAGGTGCCAGGTGGTGACGTCGACGTCCTTCCGCCGTTTGCCGAAGTTGATGGAACGCCCGGTCAGGGCGAGGATCCGCGAGCGGCTTCGTGGTCGGTCGATGGCGCATCGATCGAGCGTCGGCGTCGAGGGACTGCGGTCGACGATCGAGGGAATCGCGGTCCGGGACGCGTCCATCACGCCTTCGTAGTCGAGCGGGATCGGCTCGAACGCGGGAGGAAGCGTGCTCAGTCGTTCAAGGAAATCGTTGTTCGATTCAGGATCGTCCTGGATCTCGGCCGCCGGCATGTTGATCTCGTTGATCGCGCCCCAGCCGGCCTTGTCGCCATGCTGCTCGATCTTCACGTTGATGTGGTTCACGATGGTCCGGGGACTGGCGTCGTCCTCCAGGACCATGGTCATCTTCTCGCCGGTGAAGGCGTGTCGTTCGTCGTTCGGCGTGTCTCCCTCGGAGATCAGGAGCATGATCTGGATGGGATGGCGGCCCGAACTGCCCCGGCCTTCGGAGCACGTCTCGCGGCACGGCAGCTCCAGCGGGATTCGATGCGTCCGGACCTGCGCCGGTCCGAGCTTGAGATCGACTTCGACCGGGCGGGAGAAGATCCGACTTCTCAGATTGACGACGAGATGAAAACGCTCATCGGCCCGATTTCGAAACCGGAACGACGCGACGTCCGCGAGCCGTTCCTTGTAGATCCGGCTCACGTCGAACGTGATTTCTATCGGGGACTCGAACTCTTTCATTCGTGGAGACCTGTCTCGATTCGGGATGATATGGGTGGGAACGGTCGTCCCGGTGCCTGCATCGATCGGTGTTCAAACCCCATTCTCGGCGTTCCGGCCCCTGATCGCCCGCGTCGGCCGGATTTCGGTCGAAAGGATGAAAGCGGGGGCAAGAGAGTCCAAACAAGGGTACGAGAGCCTCAAGTTGATGGGATTCTCGCAGGAGCCCTTTCATGCAACAACTGCTCAGTCTCGAAGAAACAGCGGAGATCCTCGGCGTCGATTACAAGACGGTCTACCGCCTGGTCCGCAAGGGTGATCTCGCCGCCGGGAAGGTCGGTCGGGTCTACCGGGTCAGCCGGACCGATCTCGAGGCGTATTTCGATTCGACGAAGCAGGCGGTCGCTTCCGAGATCGGCCGCCCCCTGGTCCCGCTTCAGGAGGTCCGATGTTGCGTGACCGGCGAGCGGATCATGAGTGCGCTGGACATCGGCGGCTATGCGATCGATACCGGGGCGCCGATCCGGAAATCAGCCTGGGATGCCGGCAGACGACAGGCGTCGCCGGTACCGACGAACGAGGGAGATTCACGATGAAGCGACTCGATGCAGGGATTCGAACGGTCTTCGCGCTGCTGCTTCTGGTCGGGGCCTCGGCGAACGCCGGTCAGACCCCGGTCGTCGACGGTCCGCCCGGATCGCGGCAGGCCATCGAATCCGCGACGCGGCTCGCGGCCGACGACGTCGCGGGGAAGATCATGCAGGGCCTGCCCGCGGGGCTCGAACTCGTCGCGGTGTTGCCGCTCTTCGGTGATGCCGAGGGCATGACCACCGTCACCTTCGAAGCCGCGTTGACCGCGGCGTCCGGGCGACGGAGCATCCGACGGATCGACCTCGGATCGACGAGTGGAGGCGGGGCGGATCCGGTGGACGTCGATGACGACGAGGCGATCGCGAGCCGGGTGCTGGAATATGTCGCGTCGGACGGTCCGGGGGTGATCGCCTGGGGGCGGGTTCGATACGCGCGGATCGACGAGAGCGGACTGGCGGCGCAGGCGAGGATCGAAGTGACCACGTCGGATCCCACGACCGGCGAGTCCGCGGTCTTCATCGGGGACGGTTCCGTCCCGATCGATCCCGCCACGCTCGCGATGGGACTGGGAAGGGACTGGGTCGACGATCCATGGTTCGTTCCCACGGTGATCTCCGGTACGGTGGTCGGCTGCGGCCTGGCCGTCGTACTCCTCTTCTCCCGGCGCAGACTCGCGCTCGCCCTGAAGTCAAGAAACCTCAAGCACTGAGCGTCTGGAAGGAGCTCCCCATGGGTTGGTTCAGCAAGCCGAAGAGTGATCGCTGGGAACGTGAACCGAACGATCTCGCGATCCGCATCGAAGCCGAGGACGTCGCCACGGTGTGGGGCAACAAGCCCTACGTGGTGTACGAGGGCACGGAGGCCATCATCTTCGAGTGCGGCGTCCTGCAGGGCCGGCTCGAGGCCGGCGAACACGACGTCGACGGTCCGCTTCGGAAGTTCCTCCGCGGAAAGGATCCGACCGCGCTGATCCTGACCGATGCGGGCGACGTGTCGATGGATTTCGAGATCGAGAATCTCGCGAGCGCCGAGCACATCGAACTCGAGATGGGCGTGCGACTGGTGGTCCGACTCGACCAGCCGGAGGCCTTCTACCAGAACGTCATGAAGGATCGCCGGCGGTATCTGCTCGACGACTTCAAGTCGCATCTCCATCCGGAGATTCTCGACGCGCTGCTCGCATTCACCGGGATCCATCCGATCGAGGATCTCTACGGGAATCCCGCGCTTCGAGGCGAGACGCAGCGGCAGCTGCAGTCACGTCTGGCCGTGAGCCTCGAGCGTTTCGGGTTCCACGTCGTCGCGGTCAGCGTGACGACCGTCAAATCCGAACGCTATGACGAAGTCCGTGGGCGCCGCGTCGACGCCGAGATCGGCAACAGTCTGGAGACCGTCGATCGCGATCGTGATCGTCGTTCCAGGGAGACGCTCGTCGATCGATACGAGAACGAGGCGGACTTCCAGGAAGCCAAGATCGACGTGCTTCGGCGGGTCCGCGAGAAGGTGGCGGAGAAGCGGAGTCACGAGGTCGATCTGAGGGAGCGGATCAACCAGGCGACCCACGAACTCGGCTTGAAGGACACGCTTCGAGGCGACGAACTCGCCCGGCTCGAGGCAAGCCTCGAGTCCGACGCGCTGGCGTTCGAACAGACGAGTGAGCAACGACGCGAGAAGTCGGCGTCGGATCACGAGCAGGCGCTGGACGAATCGCAGCGGGAGCACGAGCGGGTGGAGGAGGCGGCCGATCTCGTCGCGTTCCTCGAAGCCAGGATCGAGACCGCGAAGGCCGACGAACAGGCCCGGGACGTCGGCCGCGACGGGGACGCCAAGGACTGGGAACTCGCGAAGAAGATCCGCGAAGACACGCTCGATGCCCGTCGCCGGAAGAAGATGCAGGACGTCGAACTCGAACGCGAGCGGATGAAGACGGTCGCGGAGGCCGATACCGCCACCAAGATCGCGCTCGGCCTCGGTGACAGCGAGGCGCTGCTCGAGCTCGAACGGCTCGAGAAGCAGAAGGGCATGTCGCCCGACCAGTTGCTGGCGATGGCGGCGGAGACCAGCCCCGCGGTCGCCGCGGCGCTGGCGGAACGTTGGAAGGTCGAAGGGCGGAACAGCGAGGAGATCGCGGATCTGCTTCGTCGCCAGCTCGAACAGGAACGCCAGCGAAACGACAAGCACTCCGCCCAGATGGAGCGGGTCCTCAAGGCGAGTCTCGAAGCCAACGCCGCGGTCAACGTGGCGAAGGCGGAGAGCGACGGGCCGGGGAATCCCACGATCATCACCGGCGGGCTCGGCTCACCGACCGTGGTCAACCCGAGGCGGCCGAAGTCCTCGGGTGAAGGCGACGGGGAGACCGCGGACTGAACGCAGGTCCGGTGGTGACGGTGGCGAGTCGCGTGCGACGATCGGATTCCGTCCCACTCGGGGTTTCCGTCTCGGGAGCCTCGCGGTCGGGACGGGAATCATCCGTCGACCCGCGTTCTATCGCGGCTGACGCGTCTCGGGTTCGTCGACGACTTCGGGCGTCCACCACGACTGGATCCGGCGTTCGGCGCGATCGTCGCCGGGAGTCTGCGGCGGCGCGGGGACGAGGGTCATCCGCGTGATCTCCGGCGGCTCGGTCGGTCTTCCCGCGGCGACGTCCTCGATCTCGACGTCCGCGATGTCCGCGATCGCCTTGTCGCCCTCCACCGCGTAGCCGAAGGCGCAGTACTGACCGTCGAGCCGGGCGGTGCCCGGGCGTCCGAGGCAGAAGAAGAACTGGCTGCCCGCACTGTCGGGATGATCGGCCCGGGCCATCGAGATGACGCCGAGGTCGTGCGGCAGCGTGGATCGTTCCATCGGGAGATCCCAACCCGCGCTGCCGTTGCCGGTGCCGCTCGGATCGCCGCCCTGGATCACGAATCGTCGACCGGTGCGGTCGAAGTGGACCACTCGGTGGAAGGTGGTGTCGTCGTAGAAACCGTTTTCCGCGAGGTGCCGGAAGTTCCACGCGGTGTTCGGGGCGGCTTCCGGCGCGAGGGCGACCCGGATCGGACCGAGGGTCGTGTCGACCAGCACGTCGCGGTCGGGGAAGATCCGGAATCCGGTCAGCACCGGCGGCTCACCCGGATCCCAGTCGGGGGCGGCCTTCGCCCGCTCGAGGACCGCGACGTCCGAGGCGTCGTCGGGATCGAGGAGTTCCTCGCCGAAGCCGATGATCCGCGTGTACTGGTCCGTGGTTCCGGGGCGATAGTCGCGGGTGGTGCGGACCGGCGTTCGACCGACCATCGGTTGGATCACCAGCGGCGACCCCGTCGCGATGCCGTCCGCGATGACCTGGACCCGGGCGGTGGTGGTCAGGTCGGCGATGGCGGGAAGGGCTTCCAGCAGATCGAATTCGCCGGCGGCGCCGCCGATCGCGCTGGCGAGGACGGTGCCGTCCGGGGCCAGGAGCACGAGGTCGAACCCGTCCTCGGGCACCTCGGTCCGGCCACGGAGTGACAACACCACCGGAATCGGTCGTCCGATCCGGTTGTAGAGGGCGTTCGGTCGGAGCGGATCTCCGTCGATGGTCATCCGTCCGACATCCGGGGTCGCGGCCGTCGGGCCGGCGGCGATGCCGTCCGGGCTCGTGGCGAGCGTGACGATCGCCAGCACGCCGGCGAGGATCGATCGGGTCGGAAACTGGTTCTTCGGTCCTGGCATGTTCTCGCCTCCGGGTGGCCGGTCGATCGGGCACGATGCTGGTGCGGTCGCCATTGAACCGTAGAATGCGGATCGCATGAAGACCGGCCTCACCAGAGACGATATCGCCTCGACCCGACTCATCGTCGGCCTCGAGATCCACGTGGAACTCTCGACCCGGTCGAAGATGTTCACGCGAGCCGCCAATCCGGCCTGCCCGGAGTTCGAGGACGCGGAACCGAACACCCTCGTCGATCCCCTGGTCGCGGCCCTGCCGGGCACCCTGCCGGTGATGAACCGGCACGCGGTCGAGATGTCCGCGAAGGTCGGGATGGCCCTCGGCTGCTCGATCGCCGAGCATGCGAAGTGGGATCGCAAGAACTACGCGTACCCGGATCTCCCCAAGGGCTACCAGATCAGCCAGTACGACCTGCCGCTCTGCTTCGACGGGGCGGTCGACATCCCGTCGTCGAGTTCCGATGCCGACGGCGGCATGCGTCGCATCGGGATCACGCGGGCGCACCTCGAGGAGGACACCGGCAAGCTCGGGCACGATCTCCCGGGTGGTGGTCGGTTCGCGGGAAGTCTCGTCGACCTGAACCGGGCCGGCACGCCGCTGCTCGAGATCGTCACCGAGCCCGACTTCGACTGCCCCGAGGACGTCGTGATCTTCGCGCGCGAACTCCGCACCCTCTGTCGCTTCCTCGGGGTCACCGAGGGCGTGATGCAGAAGGGGCACATGCGGTTCGAGCCGAACATCAACCTGGTCATCGACACCACGGACGGTCGGGAGTTCCGGACGCCGGTGATCGAGATCAAGAACCTCAACAGCTTCCGCGCGGTCGAAGGCGCGATCCGGCACGAGATGGAGCGTCAGATCGACGAGTTCCTCGAGACCGGGCGGGTGATGGGCATGGGGATGAAGCAGACCCGCGGCTGGGACGACGAGCGTCTGGTCACCGTGCTGCAGCGGGAGAAGGAGGACGCCCACGACTATCGCTACTTCCCGGAGCCGGACCTGCTCCCGGTCGAGATGGACGAGGCGTGGAAGGATCGGATCCGGGCGGAGATCCCCGAGCTGCCGATCGCCCGACGGGCGCGGTACCGGGACGACTTCGGTCTCCCCGAGAAGGACGCGGCGGCCCTGGTCGAGGATCGCGAACTGTGTCTCTACTTCGAACGCGTGGTCGACGCCCAGGCGTCGCTGCCCGTGCCGCCGCCCGCCTCGGCCGCGGGGCACGAGGCCGCGAAGCTGCTCCTCAACCAGATGGCGAAGCGGGCGAACGAACAGGGTATCGGCGTCCCGGACCTCGGCATCAATGCGAATCAGATCGCCGATCTGCTCGCACTTCGTCGGGACGGCACCCTGCCTGCGCAGGCGATCGATCCGCTGCTCGAACTCGCGGCGGATTCCCCGGAACCGATCGCGTCCCTCGCGGAAGCGAACGATCTGGTGGCGGTACGCGACGAGTCCGCGATCAATCAGTGGCTCGCCGACGCGGTGGTCGCCCAGCCGCAGGCCGCCGAGGACGTTCGAAACGGGAAGGATGCCGCGATCGGCCGACTGGTCGGTGCGGTGATGAAGGCGTCGGGCGGACAGGCCGACGCGCAGGACGTTCGAAAGCGACTCTTCGATCTGCTCCGAGGCTGATGCCGCCGATTCATCCGCGATTCACAGGCTTCGGTGTCGTCGCCGGAACCGACCCGACCCCCGAACACGATCTCGAACGCAGGGACGCGACATGCACGACGAACTCTCGGAAATCCTGCTCGCCTCGGACGTGATCGCCAGCCGGGTGGAGGAGATCGCCGCCGAACTCGGTCGTCGCCTGTCGCCGCTCGCCGAGCGGGATGAACCGGTGGTGCTCGTACCGGTGCTCACCGGCAGCCTGGTGTTCACCGCCGACCTGATCCGCCAGCTTCCCCAGAAGATGCGACTCGACGTGGTCACCATCTCGAGCTACGCCGGTGCGACCACCGAGTCGAGGGGGGCCCGGATCCGGGGTGCGGTGCCTGAGAATCTCGAAGGACAGCACATCGTGCTGGTCGACGACATCTTCGACACCGGCAACACCCTCAGCCTGCTGGATCGACTGGTGCGGGAACGCGGCGCCGCGAGCGTCACGATCTGCGTGCTCCTCGCCAAGCCCTCCCGGTACGAGGTCGATCTCCGACCGGATCTCATCGGCTTCGAGATTCCCGACGCCTTCGTCGTCGGCTACGGACTCGATTACGACGGGCTCTACCGGAACCTTCCGTTCATCGGCGTCCTCAAGCCCGAGGTGGTCGAGTGAGCGTCGACCGACCGACGTCGGATCGACCGGCCCGGATCCCGTTCGGGGGCGAGGCGGAGGCGTCGATCTCGATCGAGGCGCCGCCCGCGCCGGTCGCGTCGCTGCTCTCGGACGGCGAGACGGTGCTCATGGTCGTCCGCCCCAGCCTCTGGATGGTCGGACTCTGGTCCATCGGCGCCCTCGGGGTCATCGCCGGCATGGTCTTCGCGCTGGCGTGGGGGGCCCGGTTCGAGTGGACCGGATGGACGGAGTCACAGGCCTTCGGACTCGGCCTGCTGCTCGCGGGCATCCGGCTGGTCTGGCAGTTCCTCGACTGGATGAATCGTCTGTACGTGCTCACCGATCGTCGCGTGATCCGTCGTCGCGGAATCTTCCAGGTCGACGTCTTCGAGGCGCGACTCGACCGGATCCAGCAGACGTCGGTGCTCCGACTGGTGCGCGAGCGTCTGTTCGGTCTCGGAACCATCGCGTTCGCCACCGCGGGCACGGGGACCCTCGACGCCCTCTGGGAGGCGGTCGACGATCCGTTCGCGGTCCATCAGGCCGTCACGCAGGCGATCGATCGATACGGCCGCGGAGCCGGCGGCGTCTGATCAATCGGGAATCGGGGCGGCGACGAGCTCCGCGATCGACATCGTGCCCGGAACGGTGATCCGTTCGACGGGGGAGATGCGCCGCGAGAGGACAGGCTTCGCGTCGAGACTCCGGTCGATCGTCGCCATGCCGCCCCCCGGCGTCCGGCCCAGATCGAGCGAGGTTCCACCCGTCCAGCCGCGGGGCACCACCACGGGCCGTTCGGACTGCAGGAAGTCGAGGGTGCCGGCGCTTCCGGCGGCGGTGCCGGTCGCGAGGACCGCGGCGGTGATCGCGATCGCACCGACGAGTCCACGGGCCCAGCGATCGAGCGGCATTCGAAACACGAGCACCGCGAGCAGGATCGCGAGGATCGCGGCGACGGTGTCGGCGGCGGCGACGTTGCGGATCGCGTCGAGCCATGCGTCCTCGCCGATCACCACGTCGTCGACGGTCGGACGGACGGTCGACATGGTCACCGCGACGATCGCGACATCGGCGGCCACCACGAGGCCGGCGGCGATGCCCGCGGCGATCCGGGCGGCCGCGGCCGGCGCGGCGACTCCCGGACGCAGGGGGCGGGCCGCGACGATGCCCGCGATGGGTGGGATGAGGAGGGCCATCGCCGCCGCGAAGAAGAGCGGTTCGACGACCCCGGCCTCGTAGAGCGACTGGATCATGGTGCCCGGCATGCGGGCGCCGGTCACCACCGTGCCGCCGATCGGTCGCTCGAATTCACCCATCCCGAGCCATGCCTCGATCCCGGCGCGTTCGGCCATCCAGCCGAGCACCAGCATGCCGAGTCCCGCGGCGAAGGTGGTGAACGCGATGACCGCGAGTCGAACCCCGTCACGGGCCGGATCGTCGGCACGGGTCGTGCCTCGGTCGACCACGCTTCCGCTGAGGTCGTTGACGCCTCGGCGACCGGTGTTGTTCGCCGTACGGCGGCGAGCTCCCGGTCCGGGATCGGGAATGATGTCTGGCATCGGTCGATTCCTTGCGAGCGGGCGTGAGCGGAGGTCGATGAGATCGATTGCAGCGGGGTACGAAGGTGATTCCGCGATCGCGCGGGGGCGGTGACTCAGTCGTTCGGGATCTCGCCCGCCCAGGCGACGAGGGATCGTGGATTCGGAAGCCGTTCACCGATCGAGGCGAGCGTCTCGCGGTCGTCTTCGGCGAGGTCGTCGGCCTTGGGCGCGACGATCTCCAGCACCGCGTAGAGATCGCCGGCCTTCTCCTTCGCGTCGACGATGCCCTTGCCCTTGAGGCGGAGCTTCGCGCCGCTTCGCACGCCGGGGGGGATCCGGAGCGTCGCGGTGCCCTTCATCAACGGCACCGTGACCTCGCCGCCGAGGGCGGCTTCCACGATCGTGACCGGCACCATGACGCTGAGATCGAGTCCGTCCCGGGTGAACCAGGGATGTCGGCCGACCTTGACCTGCAGGAGCAGGTCGCCCTGCGGGCCCCCGTGGGATCCGGCGAGCCCCTTGCCACGAACCCGCAGCGTGCTTCCGGACTGGACCCCGGGTGGGATGCGGACGTCGATGGAGACCGGTTCGCCGTCGGGGCTCCCCATTCGAATGGTCTCCATGCCGCCGAACACCGAGGCCGCGAACCCGACTTCGAGCTCGTGTTCGATGTCACGGCCCTTGGTCGGCCCGCCTCGTGGTTCGCCACCACCGAAGCCGCCGAACCCGCCGAAACCACCGAATCCGGAACCACCACCGCCGGCCGAGCGTCCGCGTCGCCCGAACGAGTCGCCGAAGATCGACTCGAAGTCGTCGGGGGAGAGATCCTGCCAGTTGCCGCCACCACCCGCGCCGGATGGGGGCGTGTTGGGGCCAGCATGGCCGAATCGGTCGTACTGAGCCCGTTTCTCGGTGTCGGACAGCACGTCGTAGGCGAGCTGGACCTCGTTGAAACGCTCCGCGGCGTCGTCGGACTTGTTCATGTCCGGGTGGTATTTCCGCGCGAGTGACCGGTGCGCGTTCCGGATCTCTTCCGGGCTCGCGCCTCGCTTCACACCGAGGACGTCGTAATGGTCGCGTTGGTCGGACATGGCGGTCGCCGATTATAGATGACCGGGGACGGGTCGCTCGCCGATTCTCGATGGACCCTCCCGGGGACCCCGCCGGTGCGGTCGGGGTAGCATCCGGGCATGGCAAAGAACGGCGACGTGTCCCTGACGGTGATGGCTCCCGACGTTTCAGGAGGTGCTGGTGACGGCCGGCCTCGCAAGAGTCGGATGGAAGGGCGTCGGTTCCTCGTCCTGCTGGTGATCCAGGCGTTGATGATCGTCCACGTCGTCCAGTGGCTCGTGGTCGGAACCACCCTCGCACCGATCGAGCCGAGCGAATCGATCCAGACGGTCCGGGACGGCGTGATCACCGTCGGCTTCGTCTTCTTCGTGCTGGCGATCGGGTCGACGATGATCTTCGGGCGTTTCTTCTGCGGCTGGGGTTGTCACGTCATTCTGCTGCAGGATTTCTGCGGCCGACTGCTCGCCCGCATCGGGCTCCGGCCGAAGCCGTTCCGATCCCGACTCCTGCTCTGGATGCCGCTGGGACTCGCCCTGTATCTCTTCGTCTGGCCGGTGGCGTACCGATTCCTGATCGCCCCCTGGGTCGGCGGCGTCGCGCCGTGGCCGGGTTGGTCCTGGCAGGTGGTCACCCAGGACTACTGGGCGACGTTCCCGGGTCTGCTGATGGGGATTCCCTTCCTGCTGGTCTGCGGCTTTCTCACCGTCTATCTGCTCGGAATGAAGGGGTACTGCACCTACGCCTGTCCGTACGGCGGTTTCTTCGCGCCCGCGGAACAGGTTGCGCCGATGCGGATCCGCGTCAACGACGACTGCGAGCATTGCGGTCACTGCACCGCCGTCTGCACCAGCAACGTCCGGGTGCACGAGGAGGTCGAGCAGTTCGGCATGGTGGTGGACCCGGGATGCATGAAGTGTCTCGACTGCGTCAGCGTCTGTCCGAACGACGCGTTGTCGGTCGGGATGGGTCGTCCGGCGATCTCGGTCGATGCCGAGGAGCGTGCCGCGAAGCCCGCGACCGCTCGATTCGACATGACCTGGCCCGAGGAGATCGTGTTCGCCTGCATCGCGCTGGGACTTCTGCTCTCGATCCGCGGGGCGTACTCGCTGCCGCTGCTCTTCGCGAGCGGCACCGCGGCCTGCGGGACCTGGATCGTCTGGAAGGCCTGGCGAGTGCTTCGTGATCGGAATGCATCGCTGCATCGCACGCCGCTCAAGCGGGACGGTCGACTGCGGCCGGCGGGCGGGGGCCTGCTGCTGTTCGCGGGTCTGCTTCTGGTCTTCTCCGGCTGGCTGGGTACCGCCAACATCGCCGCCGCCATGGCCTTCCGCTACGACGACCGCGTCATCATCCCGCCCTCGATCGTCTTCTCGGAGGGCTACGTGGTGCCCGAGTCCGACATGATGAGCGATGCCGAGGCGAGCCTCGAGTGGTACGACCGCGCCGCCTTCGTCGGCGACGGCGGCTGGTCGCCGATCCCCGCGTATCGCGAGATGATCTCGGTTCGAAAGGCGTGGCTGCTCTCGGCGATGGGACGCTTCGACGACGCGGCGGCGGAAATCGACGACACCGTCGACCGACTCGGCATGACCGAGGATCTCGCGATGGGACGAAGCCGACTGCTTCGCGTCCAGGATCCCCGGGTCGTCGACGGGTGGTACGGCGAGGTGCTCGACGAGCATCCGAGCTGGATGCGACTCCGCGATGAACGCGTGATGTGGCGGTACGAGCAGTTGTCGACGGAATCGGCGATCGAAGAGGCCCGGGCGGGCGTCGAGGCGATGCCCGACGAGCTTCTTCCGCTCCGTCGACTCGCGGTCCTTCTGGTGGATCACGGTGGTCCCGAGGAGTGGCGGGAGAGCGCGGAGATCACCGAACGCACCCTGCTGATCGAACCGGAGAACCCCAACGCGCTTCGCGCGCTCGCGCTGGCGCGGGCGAAGTCGGGCGACCTGGAGAGCGCGGAGGTCGCCATGCGGGCGGCCGTCGAGCTGGTGCCGACGGACTGGCAGCTGCGTCACCAGTTCGCCCTGTTGCTGTTCGAGCGTCGCTCGATGCCGGCCGCCGAGGCGGCGCTGGCCGAATCACTTCGTCTGTGGGAGGCGGCCGGTGGCGAGGAGGCCGGCCCCCGTCCGGCGCTTCCGACGCCGGTCGAAGGGCCATCGCGCCCGCCGGGGGCCTGACGGCGCTCGGAAGAGGACGGTGGTTCGAACGGTACGTCGCGGGTTCGCCCGTTTCAGGTGCGGGCGGCGGCGTCGAGGCCGGTGAGCAGCTGATAGAGGTCCTCGCCGCAGTCGGCCGAGTACGCGCGGCTTCGCACGGTGGGATCCGACATGAACTTGCTGATCCGGCCCAGGGCCTGGATGTGATCGGCGATGCGATCCGCGGGGCTTGCGAGGAGCACGATCATTCGAACGGGCTCGCCGTCGATCGCTTCGAACTCCAGCGGCGTCTCGGGGATGCCGATGCTCATCGTGATCTCGCGGACGCCCGGGCACTTCCCGTGAGGGATCGCGAGCCCTTCCCCGATGCCGGTCGATCGCTGGCCTTCGCGTTCCCAGACCGCCTTGCGGAAGTTCTCCGGATCGGTCACCGACGAAGACGTGCAGACGAGGTCGCACAGTTCGTCGATCGCCGACCGCTTGGAGTCCCCGTCGAGCGGGACCTTGATGAGCTGGGGCTTCAGGATCGAGGAGAGTTCGAAGGCCACGTTCAGGACTCCACCGGGTCGATGCTCGCGCGGCGGACGCCACGCGGGGGAATCCGACGATCGTACCATCCTCCCGTACGGATTTCGCGTTTGTCCTGAAAACGGACGCCTGATTCAGGATCAGGTCGCGTCGGGCATCAGCTCGGCATCGGTCATGTCGTCCGCGTCGGTGCTTTCCGGGCGTTCGGTGTCCACGAGGACCGCATGGAAACTGCCGTCGTGGATCGCGGTGAGGGGGTCACCGGGCCGGCCGGCGGGGAATCGCTGGGCGGCGTGCTTCGACTCGAGGCCGAATCGTCGCTCCATCCACGCGACCATGCGGCGGTTCTCGGTCGGTTCGAGGCTGCAGGTCGAGAACAGGATCGCGCCGCCCGGAGCGAGGAACGGCTTGGTCTCCCGGACGATCTTCCGCTGCAGGGTCGCGATCGAGGCGAGGGACTCCCGGCTGAAGCGGTACTTCGCCTCGGGGCGCCGAGGAAGGACGCCGGTGTTCGTGCAGGGGACGTCGAGGGCGAGCAGATCCACGCGTCCGATCACGTCCTTCAGTCCTTCGGGGCGGACCACTTCCACGGTCGGGTGGCCTTCGAAGGCCCGCTCGAGATCGGTGAAGCGAAGGGGATCGACCTCGGTGGCCAGGATTCTCGCCTCCGGGAAGGCGCCGGCGAGTTGCTTCGTCTTGGTGCCACGCCCCGCGCAGTAGTCGAGGATCACGGTCGGTTCGAGCCCGGCGGCGCCGGCGACCGGCTCCGCGCTCGCGGGATCCTGGATCCGACTTCCGGGATGTCCGGCGAGGAACTCGCGGACATTCACCTTGCCGGGGTCGAGCACGAAGAATCCGGGGCGGTCGTGTGCGACGAGGGGGCCGTCCGGACCGGCGTCCGATCGCAGCGTCTCGGGGTCGTCCGCGGTCACGCAGATCGGTGGTCGAACCAGATCATGGAGACAGAACTCGCGGGTCATGGCGAAGCCGTGGGCCGCGATCCAGTGGATCACCAGATCGTCGCCATGGCTCGTCTGCTCTCCGAGTCGACTGACCTCCTCCTCGGCGAACACGGGTTCCGCCAGTCGGATCACCCGGCCATCGCCGAGGGGAAGTCCGTTCCTCGCGGTCCGGAGTTCGGTGGTTTCGGGATCATCCGCGGCGAGGGTCTCGAGCCGGAGCGCCGCGACCTTTCGAAGCACGGCGTTGACGAGTCCCGCCACCTTCTGGTGGAGGTTGCGGCGGACCCGGCCGACCGCCTCGTTGATCGCCGCGTGATCCGGGACGCCGTCGAGCAGCAGGATCTCGGCGGCGCCGGTCAGCAGGGCCGCGCGAACCGCGGGTTGAAGCGTCGGCCAGCCGCGATCGAGTTGCGAACTGACGATCGTCTCGAGGGTGATCCAGCGTTCGAGCACCGCGGACTCGAGCGCCCGGGCGAACGCCGTGTCACGAGGTTCGAGGCCGCGGGTGTCCACGCTGCCGAGCGGCAGTTCCGGGAATCGCTGCACGAGCTTGATGAGTCGCTCGTGAACGCGTTCCCGCGGGCCGTCGACCCGGACGGGAGGCGATGCGGATCGCTCGTCTCGAGAATGTTCCCGGTGACGTCCTCGTCCACCGTTCTGACCGGAGGGGCGGTTTCCGTAGGGGCGTCGTTGATTCATGGGGTCAGGAGGTCACCGTCGCGGCGGCGGCCGCCGACTTCAGGGCCGCGGCCTTGTCGGTCCGCTCCCAGGTGAACGTGCCTTCGCCGCCCTCGCCGGGTTCGCGGCCGAAGTGACCGTGGGCGGCCGTGGCGCGGTAGATCGGCTTGAGCAGGTCGAGATCACGGATGATGCCGGCCGGGGTGAGATCGAAGTGCTCGCGGACGATCACTTCGATGGCGGCTTCGTCGATGGTCGAGGTGCCGTTGGTGTCCACGAGGACGGAGGTCGGTTCAGCGACGCCGATCGCGTAGCTCAGCTGGACCTCGCACTCGTCGGCGAGTTCGGCGGCCACGATGTTCTTCGCGATGTAACGCGCCATGTACGCCGCGGAGCGGTCGACCTTCGAGGGATCCTTGCCGCTGAACGCGCCGCCGCCGTGACGGCCTCGGCCGCCGTAGGTGTCGACGATGATCTTCCGTCCGGTGAGGCCGCAGTCGCCGTGGGGCCCACCGAGTTCGAACTTGCCGGTCGGATTGACGTGCACCACGATGTCGTCGTTCCACCAGGTGCCGAGCACCGGCTTGATGACGTGTTCGATGATGGCGGCCTTCAGTTCCGCCTGCTTCGCCTCGCCGTTCCACTCCGGACCGTGCTGCGTCGAGAGCACGACGGTCCGGACCGCGGTCGGGCGGCCTTCGTCGTATTCGACGGTGACCTGGCTCTTCGCGTCGGGACGGAGATGGGGGATCGCCTCGGACTGGCGGACTTCGGCCTGTCGGGCGACCAGCTTGTGGGAGAGGTCGATGGGAAGCGGCATCAGCGAGTCGGTCTCGCGACACGCGAAGCCGAACATCAGCCCCTGGTCACCGGCGCCCTGCTCGGACGGATCGCCACCCGCCTTGTGTCGATCCACGCCCTGGTTGATGTCGGGGCTCTGCTGGTCGAGCGAGACGAGGACCGCACAGCTGCGTCCGTCGAGTCCCTTCGCCGCATCGTCGTAGCCGATCTCTTCCGCGGTCTTGCGGATGATCTCGGCGATCTCCACGTAGCCGTCGCAGGTGACTTCGCCGGCGACCACCGCCATGCCGGTCGTGACCATCGTCTCGCAGGCGACTCGGCAGTTCGGGTCGACGGCGATCATGGCGTCGAGCACGGCATCCGAGATCTGGTCCGCGAGCTTGTCGGGATGGCCCATCGAGACGGATTCGGAGGTGAAGAAGTGCGGGCGGTTGGTCATTGGTTCAGCCTGATCGATAAGTAGTGTCGAGCAATTGATCCATTGATCGGATCAATGGATATTCCTGAGGTCGGAGGGTACTTCTTTTAGACCTGCGACGCGAGGTCGAAGTGTGACCGAATTGCAACGGGCGTGCACGTGCGGGTCGGTGCGTGAGAGGCCGGCAAGCCGTGGATCGGCGTTGTTCAGATAAAGACCGATAACCAGATGTCGATGGGAGAATCGGTACGGAACTCACGAATGCAACCGATCCGGAGGTCGTCCGGCGGAGAAGAGAATGTTGGGTCGTCGCCGCTTGAATCGCGGGCTACCCTTCATTCCCACGCACTGGCCGGACGATTCAGGCCGTGTGATGCAGACTCGTCGGACGCCGCAGACATGAGCAGATCGAAACTGATGCCGGCCATTCTCGCCCTCGGCACGCTGACCACTTCGTCGGCGATGGCCGCGGAGGTCGTCACTGGAGATCCAGTCCGGGTCATCCTCAGAACGGCCCCGGACGTCCGGATCCACGAAGACCGGGAAGGCGGTTTCTGGCTCGTTCCCGATGCGGCCCGAGCAAGACTCACGACCGCCGATCTGATCGCCGCCCGACTGATGCGGGATCAGCTGTTCGAGATGCAGGCGACCGAGCTTCGTCCGCTCTTCCAGACACCACCCGCGAAC
>JAQWJM010000042.1:0-20081 GCA_029248335.1 Phycisphaerales bacterium | reverse complement strand
CTCGAGGCCATCGTCGCCGCCGGGGCCGACGTGCTCCGACTCAATCTGAGCCACGGGACGCTCTAAACGCATCAGTCGACGCTTTCCCGGATCAGATCGCTCGAAGACCGCCTTGGTCGGCCCATCGCGGTCATGGCGGATCTCCCGGGCGCGAAGATCCGGCTGGGGACCCGCGTCGCGGAAGCACTGGTGACGGGGGCCGAGGTGGTGATGCGGGGGACCGACGAGGCGTCGGGTTCCTCCGAATCGTCGGACGCATCGATCACGATCGACGCGGACGGCGTGCTGGAGTGCATCGAGATCGGCGACCGGGTCCTGCTCGACGACGGGAACATCCGGCTTCGAGCCGTCGCGGTCGATGCGTCGGACGTCGGCGTGGCCATTCGGTGTTCCGTGCTCGCCGGCGGCGCACTTCGTCCGCGCATGGGCGTCAATCTTCCCGACAGCGATCCCGATCTTCCGGCGGTGACCCCGCGGGATCTCGAACTGGCGAGGGCGATGGCCGCGAGCGGGGTCGACTACATCGCGGTGAGTTTCGTGCGCGACGGCGACGACCTGCGTCGGCTTCGGGCGGTGCTCGACGAGGACGGCGTGACGCCGGGGCTCGTGTCGAAGATCGAGCGACCCGCGGCGGTTCGCGGCATCGGCGACGTGATCGCGGCGAGCGATGCGGTGCTGGTGGCGCGCGGCGACCTCGGGGTCGAGATGGACATCGCGGAAGTGCCGGTGACCCAGAAGCGGATCGTCGCGGCGGCGGTGGCCGCGGGACGGCCGGTGATCGTCGCGACGCAGATGCTCCAGAGCATGATCGACGCGCCGACGCCCACCCGGGCCGAGGCGACCGACGTCGCGAACGCGATTCTCGACGGCACCGATGCGCTCATGCTCAGCGGCGAGACCGCGATCGGATCGCACCCCGTCCTCGCGGTCGGAATGCTCGGGCGGATCTCGCTCGCCACCGAGGACTGGGCCGACGAACGCGATCGGATCGTCGCCCCCGACGCCTCGATGGTGGAGATGGCGGATCCGTGGATGCCTGCGATCGCCGCCGGCGCGAGACGAATCGCCCACGAGATCGAGGCGGTCGCGGTGCTCGCGTGGTCCCACGATGAACACACGGCCTGGCTGCTCAGCCGGGAACGTTTCCGGATCCCGATCGTGGTGTTCACGAGCGAGCCTCGACTCGCGCGGCGGATGCGACTCCTCCGCGGGGTGCGTCCACTGGTGGTGCCCCCGGTCTCCGGCCGCGGCGCCTTTCTTCGCATCGCGGTCCGCGAGGCTCTCGCCGCGGGCGTGGCCGGCGTCGGGGACGCGTGCGTGTTCGTCCATGGTTCGGGGCGGGACTCCGATCGACCGACGGATGCGATCGGGGTGCTGCGGGTGGGGGACGAAGGAGCGCCGGACGCGTGATCCACACCGCGGTGACCATTTCGGTCGGGGACGAACTGCTCGCGGGCGAGACCCTCGACACGCACGGTCGACATCTCGCCGAAGCCCTCGCCGCGCGAGGCTGTCGCGTGCTCGAGCACCGCGTCGCCGGCGACGACGTCGAGGCGATCGCGGCGGCCATCCGCGATGGTGCGGCCCGTGCCGGACTCGTGGTCGTCACCGGTGGGCTCGGCCCGACGCTCGACGACGTGTCGAGGGACGCGGTGGCCGATGCGATGAAGTCCCCGCTGGTCGAGGACGCCGAGGCGCGGCGCGACCTCGAAGCCTGGTACGCCGGTCGTCGACGTCCGATGCCGAGCGGCAACCTTCGGCAGACGCTGCGGCCCGAGGCCGCGACCTGTCTCGCGAATCCGAACGGGACCGCGCCGGGCCTGCGCGGACGACTCGACGACGCCGAGGTCGTGGTCCTGCCGGGGCCGCCGCGCGAGATGCATCCCATGCTGGAGCGGGTGCTCGAGTCGCTCGCCCTGGCGACCCCGCGGCCCGCGATCGTGGTCCGGGCGTCGGGGATCGGCGAATCCGATGCGGCGTCGTTGATCGAGTCGTTGATGGAACGCGACAACGAACTTCCGGTCGCGACCACCGTCTCGCAGGGCATCCTGTCCGCCCGGATCCGGGGCCGCGACGAGGGCGATCGTCCCCGACTGGAGGCGATGGCATCGACCATCGAGGCGGCGTGGCGGCCCTTCACGTTCGGCCGTGGCGACGTCACGCTCGCGGAGACCGTCGGCGTGGAACTCACGCGGGCCGACCTGACCCTGGCCACCGCGGAAAGCTGCACCGGCGGGATGATCGGTGCCGCGATCACCGACGTCGCCGGCTCGAGCGCGTGGTACCGAGGCGGTTGGGTCACCTACGAGAATCAACGCAAGGTCGAGGACCTCGGGGTCGACCCGCTCGCCATCGAGCGGGACGGCGCGGTCTCGAAGGCGGTGGTGACCGCGATGGCGGCCGGTGCCGCGCAGCGTTCGGGTGCCGATCTCGGCATCGCGACCTCCGGCATCGCCGGGCCGGATGGAGGATCGGCGGAGAAGCCGGTCGGCACGGTCTGGATCGGGATCGCGGACGCCGACGGCGTCGAGGCCCGGTGTTTCCGGTTTCCGGGGGACCGGAGCGTGGTGCGAGCCCGCGCGGTGGCCATGGCGCTCCAGATGGTCCGGTTCCGCGCCACCGGCGTCGAAGCATCGCTCCTCTGGGAGCGGGCGGGCGCGTCATGAGCGACGGTCGCGTGACCGAATCCGCGATGGTCTGGCGACCCTTCGCGGTGGGGGTCGGCTCGAATCTCGGCGATCGTCGCGGCCAGATCGATCGGGCGTCCGAACTGCTCGGTCGAACGCCCGGCATCCGGAATCTCCGATGTGGACCGTTGCTCGAATCGGCGCCGGTGCTTCCGGCCGGGGAGACCACGCCGCACCCCGATTACCTGAACACCGTCTTCGGCGGCGAGACCCACCTGCATCCGCGTGCGGTGCTTTCCCGGCTGCTCGCGATCGAATCGGGATTCGGTCGACGCCGGGGCGTCGGTTGCCGGCCGCGAACCCTCGATCTGGACCTCCTGTTCGTGGGCGATCTGCGGATCGCCGAGTCGGGGCTCGAACTTCCGCATCCGCGAATGTGGTCCCGGGACTTCGTGGTGATGCCGCTTCGAGCGTTGTTTCCCGATCTGGCACCGTTCGATTCGTCGATTTCAGGTCGTGATGGCGGGGTTTCGACGGCCTGAGACCGTAATCGCGGAACCTCGTCGGGTGCAGGCCGGTACGATCCTGAACTCGGTGGCGTGTGCCCCGACGACAGACGGCCGAGCATCTCGGCCCCGGGTCCGCGTACCCCACCCCCTCGACGCCTTTCGCGTCACCTCACCGGAGTTGGTTCCCATGAGACAGTTGACCGCCGCGCTCGCCGCCGGTGCCGTGTTCGCCACCATTCTTCCCGCCGTCGCCCAGGATCCGCCGAAGCCGCCGAAGGCCTCGTCGCCCGCCGCGGGTTTCACGCAGGCGGACCCCGCGTCCTTCACCGACGCGGATCGCAGTGCCGACGCGATCGCGAACGGCATCAAGCAGTTCGCCCGCACCGGTGAGGCGTACCGCAAGGCCCCCGCGCTGGTCGAGAACATCGTGATCGACGTCATGGCCCCGATGGGCCGGCAGAAGACCCTGATCGATTCCAAGTGGGGTGCGGACGGCGCGTTCGACATCATGATCGACGGTCAGATGCGCATGCTGTCCACCAAGGACACGTTCTTCATGCTGATGCCGTCGGACGAGTCGCGATACATGTCCCAGGCGATCGTCGACGGGAACGTCGAGTCCGCCGTCCTGGCGGCGACCGGCGGCGGGGGCGTTCCGGATCCCGCGTACCTCTTCCGGATCGGTGATCCGGCGAAGCTGAAGCCGGAGCAGATCCCCGGCATGTTCGGTCTCGGTGCGATCGTCGATCCGAAGCTGACCGGCTTCCGAAAGATGGATCCCGGCTTCCAGGCCCTGCTCGAGGGCGAAGGTGGCAAGGCCGTCGTCTCGATGAACGCGAAGACCGGACTCGTCGATCGGATCGATCTCAAGGTGATGCCTCCCGGCATGCCCGGGGGCATCGATGTCGCCTTCACGATCAAGAGCAAGGTCGAGAAGAAGCTCGCGACGCCGATCGCGTTCGACACCACCGGGAAGACGAAGGTCGACATGCCCGATCAGCTCGGCCCGCAGCCCCTCGCAGTCGGTGCCGAAGCGCCCGATTTCGAGCTCAAGTCGTTCGACGGCGAGACCGTCAAGCTCTCGAGCCTGCGGGGCCAGGTCGTGGTCCTCGACTTCTGGGCGACGTGGTGCGGTCCGTGCAAGCGCGGTCTGCCGGTGCTGAACGAGGTCGTCAAGTGGGCGGCGACGGAAGGTCTGCCGGTCAAGTTCTTCGGCGTCAACTCCTGGGAACAGGGCGAGACCCCCGCGCGGCTCGCCGGTGCGAAGGCGTACTGGGACGGTCAGAAGTTCGCGTTCCAGAGCCTCTTCGACGGCGACGATTCGGTGGTCGGCAAGTACGGCGTCACCGGCATTCCCACCAGCTTCATCATCGGTCGGGACGGCAAGGTCGAGGTCATTCATCAGGGCTTCGATCCCTCGATGGTCGACACCATGAAGACCGAACTGAAGACCGCGGTTGGTGAAAAGGGCTGATCGAAGCCCCCGAACCGAGGTTCACCGGCACCGCCCGATCGCGAAGAGATTCGTGATCGGGCGGTGTCCTTGGCACGTACCATGGTGGTGGAGTTCCGGAGGGTCGGCGGCGTCGTCGGCTCCGTCCGGAGCCCTCGACTGCGAGGAGCACCACGGCATGAATCGATCCGACCTTCATTCGACGGTCCGCCGGAACGGCATCCTCGCCCGAGCGATGATGCTTCTCATCATGCTCGCGGGCGTCTCCGGGCCGGCTTCGGCCCAGATGAGGGACGCGGATCCCGAGGCATCGAAGGCACTGCGCTCGGTCATCGAAGCGATGCGGGCGACGCCGATCCAGGTTCGAGAGCAGGTCGTCATCTCGACGGTCGAAGGCGAGCGTCGTGCGGACGCGGCGCCCCGCACCGCGACCTGGACCATCGTGCCCGGGCGGGGTGCGATGGCGGCGTTCGATGGATTCCGCATCCGACTCGCCGACGGGCTGATCCGGACCGTCCACGAATCCTCCGACGGCCTCTATCACGAGCGGAAGGACGAAGGCTCGCCGTACTACGGCCTGCTCGCGACGTTCAGCGATCTTCCGTGGCCGACGTTGGCGCTGGGGCTCGGTGAACCGATTCCCGAGGAGTGCGCCATGCAGCTTCATTCCCGCGCACCATGGCTCCAGCCCACGTCGGTGGAGACCGTGGAGGTGGACGGGCGTTCGCGACGCCGCATCGGTCTCGCGAGCGACTTCGAGGAGATGCGGATCGACGTCGACCCGAAGACGAACCTTCCGATCGAGGCGTTCGTCCGCATCCACGACGGGATCTTCGTGCGGGACGGAATCGAACTGGAATACGCCTACACCTACGAGATCGAACCGGTCGAGCCGAAGGCGGAAGTCTTCGAGATGCCGATCGGAACCCGCCAGCGGGTGGACAGTGCCGCCGCGCTGGCCAAGGCGGCGCCGCGCGACGGCGGTGATCGGCCCCGAGGCGGCGGGCTCGCCGCCGGACGGACCGCGCCGGACGTGGACCTTCCCGGAGTCGACGGCCTCGGCTTCGAACTGGAGGCGTCCCGCGGCAAGGTCGTGGTCCTCGATTTCTGGGCGACCTGGTGCGGGCCCTGCCGGGCGGCGTTGCCGGCACTCGCCGAACTCGCGGCGTGGGGGGAGGCCAACGGCCTGCCGCTGGAGGTGGTGGCGATCAACACGAGCGAGCAGTCGCGAACCCTGGAGGCCCGACGCACGCGGATCAAGGCGTTCCTCGCCGAGCAGGGCCCGAGGGTGGCGGGGCTCGACATCGCGCTCGATCTCGACGGCTCGGTGGCCGAGGCGTACCGCGTCCGAGGGCTCCCGACCACGGTGATCATCGATGCGGACGGACGGATCGTCTCGGTGCGGACCGGTTTCGGGCCCGGCTCGGAGGAACGGCTCCGCTCGGACATCCTCGACCTCTTCGAAGGCGGCGATCCCGTCCCCGAGGGCGACGAGGACGATGTCGTCTGACCTCCGGGTCGGTACCATCCATCGCATGAGCAATGAAGCCCAGAACCCGACGGATGCCGCCTCCATCGATGTCGACGTGCCGTTGGACGACGCGGTGGTGCTGCTCGTGGACGACAACGAGCAGAATCTCGAACTCATGCAGGCGTATCTCGACGATCTGCCCTGCCGGACCGAGACCGCGATGGACGGCGTCGAAGCGATGGAACAGGTCGCCCGGACTCGTCCGGACCTGGTCCTGCTCGACGTCATGATGCCGCGGATGTCCGGCTTCGAGGTGTGCCAGAAGATCAAGTCGAATCCCGACACCCGGGACACCGCGATCATCATGGTCACGGCCCTCAACGAGGTGCCCGACTACGAACGCGCGGTCGAGAGCGGCACCGACGACTTCCTGTCGAAGCCGGTCAACAAGCTCGAGCTGATCACGCGGGTCCGGAGCCTCCTCCGCGTCACGCTGCTCCGCAAGCGACTGGCCGATCTGCTGAAGGATTCGCCGGACGCGTCGACGGGCTGAACGAGGGCGACGCCGAGCCGGTCGTGCCGACGCCACCCATGAAGACCGCCCCACGTCGTCGAGCGACGTGGGGCGGTCTTCGATTCGGGGGGGGCGATCCACGAGGTGGATCGAGTCTCGATCACCCGGCGTTGCGAACCAGCATGGCCGGGCTGTCGTCGGGACGGCGCCAGCGGCTCTGACCGCCACGCGGCTCCTGTCCGTGGAGCAGGTGATCGAGGTATCGACGGAGGGAATCGTCGTCGAACTGCCTGAGCCAGTCTCGGCGGGCGGAACCGTTGTATTCGCGAATGGCCTCGATCAGGTGGTCCTTGGCGGGCATGGGCGGTTCTCTCCGGGGTGCGGGAAGGGAAAAGGTCGCGATCCTGCGTCGGGGGGTTGGTGCGGGCCGGGGCTCGTGTCGGCACCGTTCCATCCCTTCGGCAGATGAGGTCTTCGGCACGGTCTCCATCCGAGGTCGACCGGATAACCACGGCCATCACGTCCGAATCGCGATCTTTTCGGACCTTGTGGAGCCGTGCCCACCCCATGGTGGTGCGACTCCACCATTCACCACATCGGGTGGTGTCGGTCGTTGTCCGAAAAAAAGTCGATCACAGGGTCCGGGCTGGGCGGCTGATCGCCCCCGGCGACCGGTTCGAGGCGGAGATCAACCTTCGCGGAACGCCAGCTTCGCTCGGTTCACGTCGGGGTGAATGGAGAGGACGACGTTCAGGCGGGTGATCTGAAGCACCTGGGCGACGATGCCGTTGACCGCCGCGACCTTCACCTCGGCACCGTGGGTGCGGCCCCGGCTGTGGAGCATCAGGAGCGTCGCGAGGCCGGCGCTGGAGATGACCTCGAGTCCGCTGCAGTCCACGATGATCTTCCGGGCGCCTTCGTCGATGATCCTGACGACGTCGTCGACCATCTGTTCCGCGTTCTCGCCGTTGATCCCGCCGTCGGCGCGGAGCACGTGGATGTCGTCGTCGATCTCTTCGAGCAGAACTTCCATCGTGCGTCTCCGTTTCGATCGATCCGTGGGGGGGCTATTCCTGAACCGCCTTCATGGCGATCAGATCCTGGACATCGACGATCCCGACCGGCGCGCCGCCTTCGTCGACCACCGGAATCTCGTCGACGCGTCGCTCGCGCACGAGTCGGACGGCATCGCGCACCAGCGACTGGGCGTCGAGTCGTCGTGGGTTCACCGTCATCACTTCGACGATCGGTCGTTGCAGCCCGTCGGCACCTTCGGTGCGGACCAGCCGGCGCAGGTCGCCGTCGGTGAAGATGCCGGTGAGTCGGCCCTGGCCGTCGACCAGCAGGATCGCGCCGGCTCGCCGGTCCGCGGCGGCGGCGACCAGCGCTTCCTGGACGGTGTGGGACTCGGCGACCACGACGACGTTGTCACCGACGCGGAACCGCAGCACTTCGAGGATCGGGCGGAGCCCGGCGCCGAGCATGCCGCCGGGATGATGACGGTGGAACGCGTCCGCGTCGAAATCGCGTCGACGCGAGGCGGCGAGGGCGAGGGCGTCGCCGACCGCCAGCATCGCGGTGGTGCTCGCGGTGGGCGCCAACTGAAGGGGGCACGCCTCGGTGACGTCGCCCAGGGCGAGGTGGGCGGCGCAGGCCCGTCCGAGCGAGCTTCCGGCACCGCGACTGATCCCGATGCACGGGACGTCGTCGGCGCGGAGGATCGAAGCGAGGGCGACGACCTCCTCGGTCTCCCCGCTGAAGGACAGCAGCAGGGCGATGTCGCCCCGGCGGATTCGTCCGAGGTCCCCGTGCACCGCTTCGGCGGGGTGGAGGATGTGCGAAGGGCGGCCGAGGCTCGAGAGCGTCGCGGAGATCTTGGCCCCGACCAGTCCCGACTTGCCCATGCCGGCCACGACCACATGGCCGTCGCACTCGGCGACGAGGGCGATGGACGCGGCCCAGTCCGCCGCCGAGGTGTCGGCGTTCGCGGCGATCCGCTCGATGGCGTCCCGCTCGGCGCGGAGGGCCTCCGCGACGAATTCGATCTCCGCGGTGGGATCGACGGTCGTCGTGGAGCGAGGATTGGGATTCGTGGACATGCCCCGATTGTACGGCCCGAGCGTGTTTCGCTCCCGGGAAACGGGCCTCGTCCGGTCCCCCTGGGCGGTACAGTGGACCCATGGCGATCCAGGACGAATACACGGTGCGTCTCAGCTCCTTCGAGGGGCCGCTCGACCTGCTGCTCTACCTGATCCGGCGGGCGGAAGTGGACATCCACGACATCCCGATCGTGGAGATCACGGATCAGTTCCTGACCGCGATCGCGACCCTCGGGGACGACGACCGGATCGACATCGATGCCGCGGGCGAGTTCCTCGTCATGGCCGCCACGCTCGTGGAACTCAAGTCGAGAACGCTCGCCCCCCGTCGGACGGAGGAGGAGGGCGAGACCGAAGTGGTGGAGGACGAGGCGCACGATCCGAGGCACGAACTCGTGCGGCAGCTGCTCGCCTACCAGCGCTATCGCGCCGCGGCGGGCCGACTCGAGGATCGTCGGGAGGAGTTCGCGGCCCGATGGCCGGTCCGGGTCCGGGTCGGAGACGCCACCGAGGAGGAGGACGCGGAATCACCGGCCCTCGAGCTCGACGACGTCCACGCGGGTGACCTGTTCGCCGCGTTCGAACGGATCATGGCGGCGATCGATCCGACGAGGATCGGCGAGCATGCGGTCGAGTACGACGACACGCCGATCAGTCTCCACCAGGAGGATCTCCTGGATCGGATCAACCACGCCCCCGACTTCCGACTGACGCTTCAGGACGCGTTCGAGGCCCGCAGTCGCGGCGCGATGATCGGTCTCTTCCTCGCGGTGCTCGAGCTCGCGCGACAGCGCAAGGTCCTCGTGCGGCAGGAGGATGACGGCGTGATCCAGCTCGAATTGAATCGAGACGTGGACGACGGGATCATGCACTTCGAGGATGCGGAGCCCGACGGCGATGCCCGGCCTTCGGACGGCGGGTCGCCAGCCGCGGACTGAGGTCTCGGCGACGCCCTCGTCGATCCACCGGCATCCGTCGTTTCAGGATTCGACGTCGCGGGCCACGCCGTTCTCGGTGCACCACTCGTCGAGAAACTGCAACCATTGCGGTCCCTGTTCGACGAGTTTCTTGCGGCCGACTCCTCGAATCGAAGACATCGCTTCGAGGGTGGATGGGCGGCGCCGTGCGAGGTCACGCAGCACCGCATCGGTCCCGACCACGTAGGCCGGTACCCGGCGTTCCGCGGCCATGCCGCGGCGGAGCTCCTTGAGCCCTTCGAAGAGATCCTTGTCGACGCCCGACCAGTCGGTGGCGTCCCGCCCCTTCGAGGCGCGAGTCGTGCTCTGGACGCGGCCCCGAGCGGGCTTGGCCAGCTCGATCTGCCGATCGCCTCGAAGGACCGGGATGCCTTCGGCGGCGAGTCCCAGCACCGGGCGATCGCCTCCGGTTCGCTCCAGGCATCCGATCGCGACCAGCTGTCCGACGAGATCGGTCACCTGCCCCTTGGTGAGATCGCGGAGCAGGCCGAAGGTCGAGATTTCCTCGTGCCGCATCGAACGAATTCGTTCGGTGTTCGCCCCGACCATGATGTCCGCGATGTGCCCCGCGCCGAACTGCTGCCCGAGGGTGCCCAGCCGTGCGACGCAGGAGAGGATCTTCCGGGCCACGGTGGTGGCGTCATCGAGCCGCTCGATCTCGCCGAGGCAGGCATCGCAGGCGCCGCAGCCACCCTCGCCCTCGTCACCGCCATGCCAATCGTGTCCGAAGTACTCGACCACGGCGCGGTGTCGGCAGCCGAGGCCGCGACACCAGGCGGAGGTCTCGTGCAGGAGATCGAGCTGGGCTCGAGTGTTCCGGTCGACCGACGCTCGATCGCCACCCTCGGCCACGGCCTCTTCCGCTGAACGTTCGATCAGGCTCTGCCACCGGGCGGCGTCGGAGGCTGCATGGAGGAGCACACATTCCGCGGCGAGTCCGTCACGTCCCGCCCGACCGGCTTCCTGCTGGTAGTGCTCGAGGGACTTCGGCATGTTCGCGTGGATCACGCATCGGACGTCGCTGCGGTCGATGCCCATGCCGAAGGCGACGGTGGCGACGACCACGGGCAGTCGGTCGGCCTGGAACGCCTCGTGGACCTTGGCGCGCTTCTCGGCGGGAAGGCCCGCGTGGTAGCACGAGGCCCGGACGCCGCGATCCAGGAGTTTCTTCGCGATGCGCTCCGACTCCGCCCGGGTCTGCACGTAGATGATGGATGCTTCATTCGGATGTCGCCCCAGCACCTCCATCACCTGTTCGACGGCATTGGTCCTCGGGCGAACCCGGAAGATCAGATTCGGGCGATCGACCGAGCCGACGACGCGGACCGGATCCTCGAGTCGAAGCTGCTGGACGATGTCGTCACGAACCCGCGGGGTGGCGGTGGCGGTGCAGGCCAGCATCGGCACGCCCGGAAGCTGCTCTCGGAGGCTCGCGAGCCGCCGGTAGTCGGGACGGAAGTCATGGCCCCACTGACTGATGCAGTGTGCTTCGTCGATCGCGACCAGACACGGCTCGGCGGCCGCGAGGATCGAGATCAAGGACCCGAGCGCGAGCCGTTCCGGAGCGAGGTAGAGGACCGGAATCCGACCGTGGACGAATTCCCGAAGGACGGTTCGTTTCTCGTCGTCGCTGAGCAGGCCGTGCAGGGCGGCGGCGGGAACCCCGTTCGCGCGAAGGCTGTCGACCTGATCCTTCATCAGGCTGACCAGCGGGCTCAGGACGATGGCCGGGCGGTCGCGGACCAGCGGCGGAAGCTGGTAGCACACGGACTTTCCGCCACCGGTGGGAAGGACCAGCAGGGTGTCCCGACCGTCGAGCACCGAGGTGACGGCCTCGCGCTGGAGCGTTCGAAGTTCATCGTGGCCCCAGATCTCGCGCAGGAACGTCTCCGCCCGATCGATCGGGTCGAGTTCCTCGGCGGCGTCGGTGGGGGCGGTCGCGGTCATGAGGCGGCGAGGTCCGCGATCGCGGTCACGATCGCCTCCTGAAGTCGCTTCGCCGGTCGCGAGGAACCCTTGAAGCCGTTGCAGAGGATGCTGAAGGCCCATCGCCGTCCGGTCTCGTCGGTCACGAAACCGCTCAGGCAGCTGACACCGGTCAGGTAGCCGGATTTCGCGTCGACGACGGCCGACCGTCCGTTCCATTTCTGGAAACGCGATTCCAGCGAGCCTTCTTCGCCGCCACGGGCCAGGCTCTCGACGAACATCGTTCGAAGCCGGGGGTCGTCGTGGAAGGAGTCGAGCCATGCGGTCATGAATCCCGCGGTGACCCGGTTCAGGCGGGAGAGGCCGGAGCCGTCGTCGAAAAACGTGCCTTCGAGGACGTCGTCCGCATCGTCACCGATCCTCGATCGGGCGATGCGTCGCACGGTCGCGTTCGCATCCTTCCACGACCCCGGTCGGCCGGTGGATTCGTGGATCGCCCGCTTGAGGAGCGATTCGGCGTAGAGGTTCTGGCTCTCCTCGTTGCAGTGTTCGACGATCTCCTCGATCGGCATCCGCACCACCGGCCCCACGTCCTCGCCGTCCGCGCGCGGGCCGCCGGCCCAGCGTCCGATCCGGCCGATCTCCACGCCCCGGTCCCGCGCCCGGTCGGCGAGCAGGTCGGCGGCCATCAGCGGCGGGTCGTGGACCGTCACTTCGAGCGGCACCACCGGGCGGCCCGATCGCTGCTTCCGGACCAGACCCTTGAAGACGAGATCGTTGGTGCCGGGCCGGCGATAGATCCACGCGGTCTGTTTGTCGGCGCTGATCTTCGAGTCGTTCCGGGCGTCGTCCACGAGCCCCTCGATCCGGGGCCGCACGTCCTTCCAGTCGGGCTTCGATCCGCCGCTGGTCCGCGGTCGGAAGTGAAGGGTGTTGCGGTGGAAGTTGAGCCCCGCCACTTCCGCGGAGAACCGGTTCAAGCGGTCGTCCGGGTTCCATCCGTTCCTGCCGTCGGTGCCGTCGTTCCAGCGTCGCGTCTCGAAGACGGAGTCGTCGACGAGGATGTCGACGGGACCCTCGTCTCCGTTTCGAGCGATCGCGTCCGCCCAGAATCCGAGGATCGCTTCCTCGTCGAGCTCGCGTCGTTCACCGTCGGCGTCGCGGTACTTGAGTCGGTCGAAGAAGACCGGGTCGCCGAGCGACGGGTCACCGTCCCCGATCAGGACGTACCCACCGGGAATCCGTTCGACGCGGGTCTCGAACTGGAAATCCGGACCGAGGGTGTGCAACGCGGCGCCGCTCGAGACGATCTTCATGTTGCTTGCGGGAAGCATCGGGCGATTCGCATCGATGGAAACGAGCTCTCGTCCGGGGCCGCCACCGTCGTCGCAGGCGCGGATGCTCACCGCGATCTCCACGCCCTTCAGGTCGCCTCGTCGCGCGTCGCGGACGATCTTCTTCACCTGGGTGACGAGTTCGGCGTCGCCGACGAGGTGCTTCGTCGGGGATCCCGATGCGGCGGCGATCGGACCGCCGCCACCCGGTGCGAAGGCGATCGACGCGGCGGTCAGGAGGATCGCGAAGCAGGTTCGTGTTCGGCGAGGCCGGGAGGTCTTCAAGGTCGGGAATCTCCGCATCCGTGCGATCCGGACCAGTGTAGCCGCGGGCCCGGCGAGGGAGGTCTCCCACTACGATGACGGCCATGGCCACCGCATCTCCGGATCCCGGGCAGATCGAAACCTGCCGCCTGCTGCTCGCGCTCGGCATGAGCCGCGTCGACGCCGAGCGGACGGCGCGGACGGTGCGGAAACACCACGCCTTTCGAACCCGAGGCGGGCGACTCGCGGTCTTCGCGTATCGGGAGTCGGATCCCGCCGGCGGCGATCGGATTCGAGAAGCCTGGATCCTCCTGTCGGTGCTCGGATGGGGCGAACGGGAATCCGCGATCGCCCTCGACTGCTCGCGTACCGCGCTCCGCGGGCATCTCGAGCAGGCGGCCACTCGGTTCGACGAGGCCGACGTCGTGGCCCTGCGACGGGTCGTCGACGCCTATCGACCCGGTCGGATGGAGATCGAACCGGAGCTTCCCACGGAGGATCCCTATCGCCTTCTTCGGTGGCTCGGCTGGATCGCGGTGGCGGTGGTGGGCCTCGAAGTGGTTCGTCGGCTGGTCGTGACCTCATGAGCGTCCTCGAATCCGCGGTCGATCGGCCGCGTGGGCGGCCTACCATGTCCGTTCCGGACGTTCCTGGAGCAACCGCCTTGGCATTCGATCGATCACGCCCGTCCAACGTGTCTCGCGGCTCGACGCTTCAGTGGATCGTCGCGGGACTGGCGATCCTCGCGACCTCCGTGCTGGTCGCGTGGTGGGCCGTGAACCTGCCGTCGCCGCCCCGATTCTCGCCGCTCACCATCGAACCGGGCGCCGCTCGCGCCACCGCACGCAAGGTCGTGCTGGAGATCGACGGTGCCGACGAGGCGCTGATCCGGGTGGTGCCGCGGGTCGAATTCGATCTGCTCGAGGGGCGACCGCCGCTCGAGGGATTCGAGGCCGATTCCTTCACGGCGTTGTATCGGGTGCCCATCGACCTCGGGGAGACGACGTTCGCCAGTCTTGGAGCCGACGTCCGCGGGTGCGACGTCAGGTTCCTTCGGAGCGGCGAACCGATCGAGACCGTGTCCATCGCCGGGGACGGTCGCCTCGAGACCGGGGTGCTGATCCTTCCCGCGGGAAGCAGCGACATCGAGATCGAAGTCGTCGCCCGTGGAGACGGGCCCGCGTTCCGAGGCTGGTGGCGGCCGGATCCCGACGGCCCGCCCGAAGACCTGCCGGGAACGATCGAGCCCGTGACGCCGGACGCCGCGACCGATTGAGTCGGCGGTGACTCGACGAACCGGATCGGCCGGTGGTTCGCGCCGCACGCCGACGTCCCGCTTTCGGGACGCCCGACCGAATGACGCTTGATTGAAAAAGGACCCGGCCAGAAGGCCGGGTCCCATGATCTTTGCGGATCTGCGAATGGATTCGATCGATCGGCTCACTCGGTCACCCGAGCGTTCCGCGTCGAAGGCTCACTCGCCGCCGACCTGGAGACGAACGAAGCTCTTCAGCGACGTTCCCTTGGGAAGGAGCGAGCCGATCTGCTTGCTGTCGTCGCGGACGTACTTCTGGCCGACGAGGGTGACTTCCTCGAAGAACTTCCGGATCTTGCCTTCGGCGATCTTGGCGGCGATCTCGGGGGGCTTGCCGCTGTTCTCGGCTTCGGCCTTCGCTTCACCGGCCTTGAGGGCGACGAGATCGCCGGGCAGACCGTGTTCGTCGACCGCCATGGGCGTCGGGACGTTCGCCGCGACGTGCTGGCAGATGCCGGTGGCGAGATCCTCGGGGAGTTCACCCTCGAACTGAAGCAGGACGCCGAGCTTCGAGTCGTGATGAAGGTAGGAGCCGAAGCTGCCGCCGCTCATCTTCGTGCCACGGGCCAGCGAGATGTTCTCGCCGGTGGTGATTCGAACCTCGTCGAGCGCCTTGGTCATCGCGTCGTCGAGGGCGACGTCGCCGTCGGGGCCCGACAGGGCGGTGGTCGCGATCTGGGTCGCGAGCTCTCGGAAACTGTCGTTCCGAGCGGTGAAGTCGGTCTCGGCCCGCAGTTCGATGATCGCGGCGTTGCTTCCGTCGATGACGATCGAGATGCAGCCTTCGCCCGCAACGCGGTCGGCGCGGGTGTCCATCTTGCCCTTGAGCTTCTCGCGGAGGGCGGCCTCGGCCGCATCCGCATCGCCGCCGGCGGCGATCAGGGCCTTCTTGCAGTCCATCATGCCCAGGCCTGTCTTCTGGCGGAGAGCCATCACGTCCTTGGCACTGACGTCGGTGGTGGACATCGTTCGTTCCGTTTCCTTGCGTGGTCAGATCGGGGGTCGCCCGACCGGGGTTCCGGCAGCCGGTTCCGTGTCTCGGACCGGTCCGGGTGAATTCGGTTTCCGTCGCGGCGTGCGACGAAGGATCAGCCTTCGGTCGCGACGCTCGCTTCGGGAGTGGACTCGCCGTCGCCGGAAGCGGGGGCGTCGTCGGCCCGGAACTGGCTTCGACTGGATCGTCGACGGCCACCGCCGCCCGATGCGTCGTCGTCGGCGCCGCCTTCGGCCTTCTCCTGGGCGAGCTGGGCCCGCTTGGCCTTGCCTTCGGCGATCGCGGCGCAGAGCTCGCGGATGGTGACGTCGATGGATCGCATCGAGTCGTCGTTCCCGGGAATCGGGATGTCCGCGAGGTTCGGGTCGCCGTCGGTGTCGATGAGACAGATGGTCGGGATGCCGAGGTTCTTGGCCTCGTTCAGCGCGTTTCGTTCGCGGTTCACATCGACCACGACCATCGCACCGGGGAGGTTGTTCATGGTCCGGATGCCGTTGAGGTTCCGGAAGATCTTCTTCTGCTCGCGAAGAAGCTGGGATTCCATCTTCTTCGAATAGCTTCGGATCTCACCGGACTCGATCAGCGCCTCGAGTTCCTCGAGTCGCTTGAGGCGCTCGCGGATCGTCCGGAAGTTGGTCAGCGTGCCGCCCAGCCATCGCTCGGTGACGTACGGCATCTTCACGTCGGTGCAGTACTTCTCGATCGCGGCCTGGGCCTGTCGCTTGGTACCGACGAAGACGACGTCCTTGCCCTGCGCGGTGACGTTCTGGATCAGCTTCCGCGCGAGCAGGAGGCCCTTGATGGTCTCCTTGATGTCGATGATGTGGATCTGGTTTCGAGTCGCGAAGATGTACGGACGCATCTTCGGGTTCCAGTTGCTTCGACGCTGGCCGAAGTGGATGCCTGCTTCAATGAGTTCCTTCACCAATGACATGGGAGCCTTCCTTCCGGTCCGCGGTGGCGGACGCTGCTGCAGCGACACCGGCGATCTTCCCGATGGCGAGGCCGCGAATTCGCGGCCCGGGGAATCGCGCGAGGGCGCTTCTTCCGAGTCGGTCGAGCGATCCGATCCACGATCGGATTCGCAGGTGACCCGCGAGGGTCGATCGACGCTCGCCAAGGGCGTCGACTCCCCGGAGATCGGCGGATGCCGAAGGTCCGGAGAAACGACGAGGATACCGGAACCGACCCGTGGAGGCAATGTCGGGACGCCCGGGTGAAACGAGGCCGGTTCGCCACCGATCCTTCGAAGCGGGTCGAAAAAGGGGTGTTTTCGACTCTCGAACCGGATTGCCCACGAATCGTCTCCGGTAGGCTCATCGCTCCCGCCCTTCCGATTGAACCCATGGATCCCATCGAATCATGATCGGCAAAGTCTTCAAGGCCTACGACGTCCGGGCGATCTACCCCCGGCCGTTGAACGAGAAGATCGCCTGGCAGGTCGGCCACGCCGCCGCGCGGTACCTGCTGGATTCCGCGGCGAAGGCGGGACGGCTCGATCCGATGGGACGGACGATCGTGGTCGGTCGGGACATGCGATCGAGTTCCGTCTCGCTGCGGGATGCGCTCGTCGAGGGCCTGCGCGACGCCGGAGCCCGCGTGGTGGACGTGGGTCTCGTGGACACGCCGATGGTCTACTTCGCGATCAATCACCTCGATGCGGCCGGCGGGATCCAGGTGACCGCGAGTCACAACGCCGCGAAATACAACGGATTCAAGATCTCGGGACGAGACGCCCGGCCGATCGGGACGGGAACCGGGCTCGAGGAGATCAAGCGACTCGCGGCGATGGCGGATCGACAGCGGATCCAGCCTGCCGGCGGTGGCCTCGAGGACCGGGACCTCTGGTCGGCCTACCGCGATTTCCTGCTCGAGCGGCTCGCCCCGGCCGTCCGCGATGGCGAACGGCGGTTGAAGGTGGTGGTCGACGCGGCGGGCGGCATGGCCGGCGTGCTCTTCCCCAAGGTCTTCGAGGGCGTCGCGGGCCTGGAGATCATTCCCCTCGACTTCGAGGTGTCGGGTGATTTCACGCACGAACCGAACCCGCTGATCGAGTCGAACCTCGATGCATTGCGAGCCGCGGTGGTGGAACGAAAGGCCGACTTCGGGGTCTACTTCGACGGCGACGCCGACCGCTGCCGGCTCGTCGACGATCAGGGAACCGCCGCCGGTTGCGATCATCTCTTCGCGTGGATGGTGGACACCCGGCTCCGCGCCCGGAAGGGCGGGGCGTACATCTTCGATCTTCGGTCGAGCCGCGTGGTTCCCGAGACGATCGCGAAGCGTGGCGGCACCCCGGTCGAGTGCCGCGTCGGCCACGTCTTCATGAAGGCGGCGCTCCGGGAGCACGAGGCCGTGCTGGGCGGGGAACTCTCCGGGCACTTCTACTTCGAGGATCACTTCGGCACCGACAGCGGGGCGAGGACCTTCGTGGAGATCTGCAATCTCGTCGCCGGCGGTACGACACCGGTTTCGGACCGGATGGCGGCGTTCACGAAGTACGCCACGACCGGAGAGGTCAATTTCAAGGTCGAGTCGACCGAAGAAGCCCTCGAGTGCGTCCACGCCGAATTCTCCGACGCCGAGTCGTCCCGGCTCGACGGGGTCAGCTACGACCTCGGCGATGCGTGGTTCAACGTCCGGCCCAGCAACACCGAACCGCTGCTCAGGCTCATCGTCGAGGGAACCGATGCGGCGGCGAGGGATGCGGCGTTCGCGAGAATCAAGGGCCTGCTCGGCAAGCCCGTCGGCTGAAAGCCGCGAACGATGCCTTCAAGTCGTCCCCGTTCCGGAGCGATTCACTCCCCCGGAATGTGCGAGATGACGCCTTCCCAGGGGCTCGACGCGGTCGCGTGCAGCCGCTTCGGAATTCGACCCGCCCGGAATCCGATCCAGCCGGCCTCGCAGGCGAGCCGCATCGCCTTCGCCATCGCGACCGGGTGCTTCGCATGGGCGATGCCGGTGTTCAGGAGGACGCCGTCCGCGCCCAGCTCCATCGCGATGGTGATGTCGCTCGGGGTGCCGACGCCGGCGTCGACGATCACCGGGTAGTCGGGGTCGCCGCCATGAGCCGGATCCTTGAGCAGCTCGAGGATGATCCGGATCGAGGCGGGGTTGGAGATGCCGCGGCCGCTGCCGATCGGGCTGCCCGCGGGCATCACGCTCGTCGCGCCCGCATCGCGGAGACGGGCCGCCATGATCGGGTCGTCGCTCGAATAGCAGAGGACGTCGAAGCCGTCGGCGACGAGTTCCCGACAGGCTTCCAGTGTCCCGACCGGATCGGGGAGAAGCGTGGTCCGGTCGCCGAGGACCTCGAGCTTCACCCAGTGCTTGCCGGGGTTGTCCAGTTGATCGAGCAGTTCTCGTCCGAGCCGGGCGACCCGGACGGCGTCTTCCGCGTTGAAGCATCCGGCGGTGTTCGGGAGGACGGTGAGCCGGTCGAGGTCGAGATCCTGGAGCAGGGAGCGACCTTCGGCGTTCACGAGGCGTTCGCGCCGGACCGCGACGGTGACCGCGTCGCATCCGCTCGCGGCGAGGGCCGCCTGCATGGTCGGGGCGTCGGGGTACTTCCCGGTGCCGGCGACGAGGCGGCTTCGGAGTTCGAAGCGACCGACCCGAAGCGGGGGTGTCGTCTCGAGCGTCGTGGAATCGGTGGAATCGAAGGTCGTCATGCGGAAAACTCCTCGTGGCACGTCCGTGGGCGGATTCGTCGGTCAGCCGCCGCCGACCATCGAGACGATCTCGATCTCGTCGCCCTCGGCGAGGGGATGCCGGGGATGCTGGGCCCGGGGGATCACCCGCCGGTTGACCTCGACCGCACAGGGGCGGTCGGTCAGGCCGAGTTCCGCGAGCAGGGTCGCGATGGTGGTCGCCTCGGGGACGGTCCGGGGCTCGCCGTTGACGGTCGTCTGCATCCCGTCATGATAGGGTTCGAAGCACCTCTTCCGACGAGTCCCGCGGGAGCCGAACATGAATCCCCATTCGAATCACGAACGTTTCGTCCCGACCGCCCTTCGGATGCTTGCTGCTGCAGCCGTGCCGGTGTTTCTGGCGGGGTGCGGCGGCTCGGAGTACGACACCCCGACCCCGGAGTCGGTGATGGTCGTCGCCGGCGCGATGGTCGAGAACGGGGATGCGGATCAACTGCCGTCCCTCATCGAGATCGCACCCCGGGACATCGAATTCGAGGATGGCGTCACCGAGGCGAGCGCGATCGCGGAGGTCAAGGAGAAGCTTTCCGAACTGCTGGGGCGGCTCTGGCTGGTGGGCCAGGAACTCCAGCGGCAGTTTCCCGACGAGACGCTCGACACCCTCGACGAAGCCGTCGGCATGGTCGGCGACGCGACCGACGGCGACTGGACCGACGTGGTGGGCGGAATTCTGGCCGACCCGTTCGCCTTCCTCGACGTTCAGGAGGAGCGGATCGAGATCCTCGATCTCGGCGACGGCACCGCCGCGGTGCTGTGGGACGACGAGCCGGCCCTCGGAGGCTTCGTCGCCATGCTGGAGACCGACGACGGTTGGAAGGTCGGCATTCCGATCGAACTCGTCCAGGACTCCGAGTACTGGCCGCAGACCCGCTGGGAATGGTCGGTGGT
>JAQWJM010000022.1:0-3133 GCA_029248335.1 Phycisphaerales bacterium | reverse complement strand
GGCGATCGCATGCTGCATGAAGAACGATTCACCGGTGGTCGCGGCTCGTGCCAGCGACTTCAGCACGCCACCCTTGGCCTTGCCGGTCAGGACGATGGTGTCCTCCATCGCCGCCATGGCGCCGCCCTCGGCGATCACGGTTTCGCCTTGGGCGAGCTGGGCGGAGATGAAGGGGTCGGTCGTGCCTTGAATCGTGAATTCAGCCATGGTGACGCGGAGCTCCGATTGAGAGAGACGGGGACGTGATGGTGATTCGAGATGATCGACGACGAATTTCGATGCGCCTGCGTCCGGTGACGGATCTCAGTCGGCGATCGGTCGCAATTCGGTGATCCGCAGGTTCCGGACCCGGACCGTCATCGGCGGTCCCTGGTGGACCTGCAGGGCGAAGGTGCCGCGGGCCGCGGCCTTCGGATGCCGATCGACGGTCGACATCATGCGCTTGCCGTCGATCCAGTGTTCGAGTCGCGGGCCGACCGCGACGATCCGGTAGGTGTGCCAGCCGTCCTTCTTCGGATCGGCATCGACGGCCTTCAGGTGCTTCTGCAGCGCCTGGTCGTCGCGTCGGGGCTCGAGGTCCCGGCGGGTGCCGTCGGCGTCGAAGCGAACGGATTCGCCGCGCTGCACCGCGATGCCGCGACCGCGGGTCTCGTAGAGAATGCCGCTGTACCGGTGGGCCTGGTCGAGGTCCGCCTGATAGCCGGTGAGGTCGTAGCCGTCGGTGACCTCGGGGCCGGTGGCGGTCGAGCGATACTGCATGCCGCTGTTCGCACCCGCGCCTTCGAGCTTGATCTCGAATTCGAGTTCGAAATCCGCGAACGGCTTCGAATGGTGGAGATAGGTCGTCGTGTCGCACGGGTTCTCGGCGGTCGAACGACCGACGATCTCGCCGTTCTCGACCGACCAGAAGCGATCATCGCCACGCCAGCCTTCGAGCGACCTGCCGTCGAAGAGCATCGTCGTCGCGCTCCTCTTCACGACCTGATCGCCGACCCGCATCGTCGTCGGCTCGGTCGTCGGTCCGGGCGACGGGGGATCGGTGATGCCGAGGCCGGACGAGAGGGCGAATGCGATCGCGAGGGTCTTCATGACCCAATGGTATCGGTTCCGTGAACGCCGTCATGAAAACCGCCCGCCGGCACGAGCCGGCGGGCGGTCTTGATTCGCTCGGGAGCGGCTTCGAGTCAGCCGGCGACCCGCTTGAGCGTCGTCATGTCGCTGGGCTCACCGGTGGCGTTCGGCGGCTTCACGCCCGCGAACGTCAGGTCCATCCACTGGTTCGTCCACTCGTCACCGGTGATCGTCTCCTCGGTGCTGAACGTGACTTCGTCGCCGTTCGCGTTGGGTCCGGACCAGTCGCAGCGGATGACGGTGGCATTCCCGGTCTTCGAGATCTTCGGCTTCGCGGTCATCCGCATCCCGTTCGCGGAGGTGTTCATGCACCAGACGTCGCCGCTTCGTCGGTCGAGCATCCAGGTGCGCCTTCCGCGGAGCGTGGGTTCTCCGTCGCCGACCTTCCGATGAAACGTCGCGTCGAGGGTGTGCTGGCCCGGCCCCCATGCGACGTCGAGCATCACGGTCACGTCCTCGCCGGCGCCGTTGGTGAAACTCCGCGTCCAACGGCCGACCATCGACGCCGCCTGCGGCATCGCCTGCTGGAAGGTGTTGACGGCTTCGAGCTTCGCGGTCTTGATGGGAAACTCATCGCCCGAGGTCGTGTCGAAGACTCGATCGATCACGTCGTCACCGAAGGTGTCGGTCATGGTGATCTCGGATTTGCTGGAACCGTCGAGGTTGGTGGTCTTCCAGTTCCAGACGACGGTGCCGGCGTCGCGATCCACGTCCTCGATGTATCCCCGGTAGGCGAGGTCGCCGTCGACCCCGACCTGGAAGCCGCCGGCTTCGATCCGGTCTGCCTCGGGGTTCCACCAGCAACCGCCGGTCTCGAACACCATCGGCTGGCCGGGGGCTTCCGAGAATCGCCATTGCATGCGCTCGAACGGAACGATCCACTCGGTGGTGGACAGGAGCGCCGGCGCGTCTGCGCCGTCGAGGGTCACGGCCCAGCTGCCGTCGTAGCCACCGACGGCCTGCCACCAGTCGTCGGCGGTGGGCTTTTCAGCGGTGGCGGCCGTCGCCAGAAGCATCACGGGCGCGACGATCGAGATCGATCGAATGAGGGTCTTCATCATTTCTCCAGGTCTTTCGTGTTCGTCGTTCGGCGACCCCACCCGGGCCGCCCGGTTCCGAACGTAGGAAGGCTTCGTGGTCGCGTCAATCGAGCAAACGTTGTGTCGGGTGGTATCGGCCCGATATAAGGGAAACCACGCAAGGGAGACTCATGCCGACCACACCTGACGCCGTCCGTGCCTATCTCGATGCGCTGCCCCCGGATCGTCGGGAGGCGCTCGAAGCGGTCCACGACGTGATCGAGCGGAATCTCCCGACGGGTTACGAAGGCGGCATGCAGTACGGGATGCCGGCATGGTTCGTCCCGCACGCCGTCCATCCGGACGGATACCACTGCGACCCGAGCCAGCCGGTCCCGTTCGTCAGCATCGCGAGCCAGAAGAAACACATCGGCCTGTACTTCTTCTGCGTCTACCTCGACGCGGATCTTCAAGCCTGGTTCGAAGCGGAATGGCGGAAGACCGGCAAGCGGTGGGACGCCGGCAAGAGCTGCGTCCGCGTGAAGGGGTTGGAGGACATTCCACTGCCGCTGATCGGGAAGTTGATCAAGAAGATGCCGGTGAAGAAGTTCCTCGCGAGTTACGAAGCGATCCGGCCCGCCACCAAGGCGAAGCCGACCGGGAAGGCGACCGGGAAGAAGGCCGCCATCAGGAAGACGGTCAAGAAGAAGACGACCACCTCGATCGCCACGCCGAAGCGGATGGGGAGTCGGAAGAAGACCGCGATTCGGAAGAAGTGACCCGGTCGACGGCCCGGGGGCGGCCTCGTTGAACGGTCGATTCGGCGGCGCGACGCGCTTCGGGTTTCGGATTTCTCGTCAGGACCGGATCGTCGGGTCGTCGTGACCCCTCCACTCCCTTCCCCCCTTCAGGGGAAAGGAAGGGAGTGGAGGGGGCTCGGCACGGTGCCGGCCTTCGCCCTCCCCGAACCGGAGGTCGACATG
>JAQWJM010000020.1:0-16558 GCA_029248335.1 Phycisphaerales bacterium | reverse complement strand
GTACGCGGTCGACACCAGACGTTCGAGCATCGACCAGCCGACCCCCTGCCCGCGGGCCGCCTCCAGCGTGTGCATCGACTTGATCTCCGCATGGTCCTCCTCGAAGGGACACAACGCGCCGATGGCCAGCAGCCGGCCTTCCGCCCGGGCGGTGAAGAATCGCACGCCTTCCGCCGTCAGCCCCGACTTGCCGAGCACTTTCACGTTCTCCGGCAACGACCACGCGCGGGCGAAGTCGAGATGGGCCTGCAGGATCTGCGAGACGTCGACGGCCTTCGGATCGTCGATCGCCAGTTCGAAGTCGGTCATCGAGGACTTTCCTGAGGGTGGGTGCCCGAAGCCGCGATGCGGGGTGCCACCGGAAGACATCGGTCCCCGGGATCCGAGGGCGTCGGGACGGGGACCTCGGGCCCCCTCACTTGCTCGGCGCCTGAGCGAGGATGTGACTCACCACGCGACCCCAGGGCAGGCTCTGCATGATCACCTTGCCCGAGCCGCGGATCGTGGCGAGGAAGACGCCGTCACCACCGAACACCATGGTCTTGAGGTTGCCCGCCCGCTCGATCGAGAAGTCGAGCCCCTGATCGAACGCCACCACCGCGCCGGGTTCGCATCGCAGGACCTCGTTGTCGAGGGTCCGCTCGATCACCGAGCCGCAGCAGTGGAGGAACGCGGTGCCGTCGCCTTCCAGCTGCTGCAGGAAGAAGCCCGCACCACCGAAGACGCCCGCCCGGATCCGGTTGGCCCGCTTCGCGTTGATGTGCGTCCCCTTGGTCGCGCAAAGGAACCCGCTGTGCTCGACCTTGATCGCGTTGCCCCAGTCCGGAAGATGGACCGGCACGATCCGGCCCGGACTGTTCGCGGCGAACGAGACCTTCGCAGGAGCGCTCCCGCCGTTTTCGAAGTGCGTCAGGAACACCCCGGCGCCGGTGACCGCACGCCCGATGGCCCCCATGAAACCGCCGCTCTTGGCGGAGCCATCGCCGATCCGAGCCTCGAAGGTGATTCCCTCGTCCATGGCGAGCAGGGTCGACGCCTCCGCGACGAGCTCCTGGCCGGGTTCGAGCGTGATCTCGACGGCCTGCATGTCGTTTCCGAGAATGGTGTGTTCGATCAGCATCGTGGTTTTCTCTCTTCGGGTTGGAGGGAGGGGGCGGTGAACGGGACGGTCGGGGCCGAGTCTATCGACCCTGGCTGGCAATGCATTCCCCGCCGATGCGGGATCACTCGAATCCCGTCAAGATGCACGCGATGAACGACGAGAGAATCGACCGCCGAACCGCCTTCGGGCGACTGGGCGTCGGCGCGGTGCTTCTCGCATCGAACCGGCCGACCGCTGCGACGTCATCGCGGGTCGCTCCCCTGCCCGATCGCTTTCGCCGCGTGGTGCTTCGACTCGATCCCGATCACGTCGACCTCGAGGCATCCCTCCGGTACGAAGGGAACAATCTCGATCTCCGTGGCCCACGTGGAGCCGAGGGCCTGCATGTCGACTCCGGCGAGATGGTCTCGCGGCGCTGGCGACTCGCCGCCGCCGGATGTGCCGGGCTCTTCGTGCTCCGGGACTCCCTGTGGAGTCAGCAGGATCATCCGACCCGACAGCATGCCTTCGCCCCCTACCTTCCACCCGCGTGGATCACGGCCGCATGCCTGGTCGCCCGAGGCGATCTGGTCTGGCGACCCATGCTCGACGCACCGATCGACGACGATGCCGCCTGGACGGAGCGCACGACGCCGGAGTCGCTGTTCGGCATCGCGCCGATCAGCGAGAGCCTCCATTCGTCGATCCTCGGCCCGCTCGACGAGACGCAGGCCGCCGATTCCGCTCGCGGCATGATGGCGACGAACGCACGCCGGACATTCCGCGAACTCAACGTCGCCATGCGACGCATGCATGCGGCCGCCGCGGACGGACCGGATGCGGTGGCATCGATCGGGGCGGAGATCGCCTGCCGGACCGACCGACGCTACTTCACGCCCGATCTCCGTCGTCGGCGGGTCATCCCCATCACCGTGACGAATCCGACTTCCATGGAGATCGACGAAGGCAAGGGGCCGGTCGCTCGCGAACACCTCTCCATCCCCCGGGTCGGCGAAGTCGGAACGATGGTGATGCGTTCGCTGCTCCGCCGAAGGCTCGCGGACGGGGACATCGCGGTCGAGCGCTACGATCTTTCAAAGGCCGCGTCTCGAGCCGCCGCCATCGACCTGCTCCGAGATCTCGTCCCGGAGCGCGAATCCGTGCCGGGTGACGGCCGGGTCTGGCTCTGGGTCAACGGACCACTGGATCCGCGCCGCAAACTGCACGGCATCGACGCGGGCGAGTGGATTCCCACCTTTCGACGTGAACTCGATCGCAGCGACATCGATCGTCATCGCGTCCGCCTCTTCAACAAACCGTCGTTGGATCTTCCAACCGGCCCGGGCCGAGCGGCGGCACTGGATGTGGGGCTGGCACGAGCCGCTCGACTCGAAGTTCCTCTGAGTCTCAACCTTCGAACGACGGCCTTTCGACGCATCTTCCGATGAAGGTCGTCGAATCCGCGTCCTCGCCGGTCGCGAATCATTTCGGATGCCACGCGCCGTCGTCTGGTTCAAGCGCGACCTGCGGGTCGCGGACCACGCACCCCTCGCCGAAGCCGCCGAACGAGGGCCGGTGGTCGGTCTGTACGTGCACGAGCCCGAGATCCTGGCGTCTCCCGAATGGTCCCCCGGACATCTCGCCTTCATCGAGGATTGTCTCGGGCAACTCCGGGACCGACTCGCCGCGCTGGGCTCGATCCTGCTGACGCGGCACGGGGCGATGCCCGACACCCTCGATCGCCTCCACGACCAATGGCGATTCGAAGAGCTCTGGAGCCACGAGGAGACCGGACTCTCGATCACCTACGCCCGCGACCGACGCGTGAAGGCATGGTGCCGCCGTCGGAACGTCCGCTGGACGGAACGCCCCCAGCACGGGGTCGTTCGACCACTCGCCTCCCGCGACGGTTGGGCGGGTCGCTGGCGAAGGAGAATGAACCCCCCGCCGGTCCACGCCCCGACGTCGCTCACGGGCCCGACCGCCGACGAGACGTCCTCTCTTGCGGCCGAAGACGCCTCGGCGAGCGACGTCCGAGGCGATGCCGTCAATCCGATGGTCGACGCCCAGCGCGGCGGCGAAGCCGATGCGAACGTGGTCCTCCACTCGTTTCTCCACGAACGCGGCGAGCACTATCAGCGGGCCATGTCGACCCCCATCGAGGGCTGGACGGCGTGCAGCCGACTGAGTCCCCATCTCGCGTACGGCTCGCTCTCCATTCGAACCGTGCACCATGCCACCCGCGACCGGATCGAATCGCTTCGCGATGATCCGACCGCCGGCGGATGGCGGCGATCGCTCGCCAGCTACGAGAAGCGACTGCGATGGCACTGCCACTTCATGCAGAAGCTCGAGGACGAGCCCGAGATCGAGTTCCGCAACTTCAATCGCGGCTTCGACGGCCTGCGACAGGAGGACCGGTCGTGCTGGACCGCCGAGGAGCAGGACCGCTTCGACGCCTGGGTCGGCGGTCGCACCGGCTATCCGCTGGTCGACGCGTGCATGCGCTGCCTCGATCGCACCGGGTGGATCAACTTCCGGATGCGGGCGATGCTCGTCTCCTTCGCCGCGTATCACCTCTGGCTTCACTGGAAGCCGGTCGCCGAACACCTCGCCACCCGCTTTCTCGATTTCGAAGCAGGGATCCACTACTCGCAGTGCCAGATGCAGTCGGGCGTCACCGGGATCAACACCGTCCGCATCTACTCCCCGGTGAAGCAGGCGATCGACCAGGATCCCGACGGGCGGTTCATCCGACGCTGGATTCCGGAGCTCGCCGACGTGCCGGACGAACATATCGCCCGGCCGGAGGAGATGCCGCCGCTCACCCAGCACATGGCCGGCTGTCTCATCGGCGAGACCTACCCCGCCCCCGTGGTCGATCACGAGACGGCGTACCGCGCGGCGAAACAGCGGATCTTCGACGCCCGCGGCACGAGCCGGGCCCGACAGGAGGCGTCCCGCGTCTACCGGAAGCACGGCTCCCGCAGCCGTCGCACCGAACGGCGGTGATCGCGCGAACCCGGCGGGTTCAGGATTCGACGTGGAAGAGCTTGTTGTAGATCGTCCAGCGGCCGTCGACCCGAAGCATCCCGAACGTGTCGAGGAAGGTCATTCCGAGGTAGGACTCGCGGAGACGCACCGCCGCGGTCTCGCCCGCGACCTCGCAGGAGAGGATCTCGAGCATCCGCGGCGCGCCCGATGCGTCCGGGGAAGGCTGCTGGGCTTCGACGAATCCGGCGAAGTCCTCGACGCTCATCTCGTGGAGTCCGTCCGGAAGATAGCCCGTGATCTTCGCGTTGTCGTGGAAGACCTCACGCACCATCGCGGGATCGGAGCCGCGCAGGCTCGCGTAGTACCGCTCGACGCATTCCTCGATCCGGTCGACGTCGCTCATGGTCGTTCCTCTCGTTGATTCGGTGCTGGCGCAGGTCGGTCGGACCACCGCCGGGAGAAATCGATCCTACACCACCGCGGTCGTCCGACGGGACGATCCGGTGTTCATCGGCGGACCCGGGCGATCCGCCGACCTCGGATCCGTGGCGCGATCTCCTCGCCGTTGGTCAGCGCCTGATCGAGGTCGACGCCGAGCTCCGCCGGCGATGCGCCCACCCACTCGCTTCCCACGCCCTCGACGCGGATCTCGAGGTCGCGGGGATCGATCGTGATGCGGGCGAACAGGCAATCGCGGTAGGGACAGGTGCATGCGATCCAGGGATGCTTCTCGTGAACGTCCGCCGCGTAACTCGCGTGCCGATGATCACCACCGACCCACTGGTAGGACGCCGAGTTGACGTGCAGGTGGGTGACCCCAGCGACCCGGACCAGTTGATCGACGTGCGAATGACCGTTGATCACCAGGATCACCCGATCCGCCGCATCACCGAGAATCCCCTGGATCTCCTCCGCGTTGTCGACCGCGAACGCGCCGGCGAGCGGTTGATGACACGCCACGACGACCGGGCGTTCGCCGGTCGCGAGCTGCGTCTTCAACCACGCGACCTGTTCGGGCCCGACGTACGAGGGGTATCCCCCCCGATCGGTCGGCGAGCCGCGATCGTTTCCGTCGAGGACCAGGAGCCGGATGCCCCCGATGTCCGTCGCGTAGTGACGCCCCGGCATCCCGAACCGCTCCACGCACTGCGGCTTCGTGATCCCCCGATCGAGATCATGGTTGCCGATGACGTGCAGCGAGGTCGGATGCGCCTCGTTGAACCGGCGGATGACGGCGTCGTTCTCGGGGATCGGGTAGGCGAAGTCACCGAGCTGGATGATCGCGTCCGGAGGACGCTTCGACATCTCCGCGAGAAACGCGTCGAGACGGGTCTCGCCGTCGTGCATGATGTCGTGGTGAAGGTCGGTGATCACCCCGAGCCGGACCGGCGCCGCGAGACGCCGGACCGACGCCGAAGACCGTCGCGGCAGCGCGAACGCCACGGACGCGATCGCGGCGGTACCGAGAAAGTCCCGCCGGCTCGGACATGCCGGATCCCGCCGGCCTGAATCGGATCGTTCATTCATCGGATTCGTCTCCACCACCGGGTTGGAAGGTGCGAAGCGTCGGGGGACGAGGACACCGGTCCCACCATAGACGCTCAGATCGGATCCGCATCGACCGGAGATCGCCCGCTGGCGAACACCAGCATGCCGATCACCCCGCTGCCGACCACCACGCAGAGCGCCGTGAAGGCCGCGGCGAAGCCACCGCCCGTTTCCGCCAGCCATCCGGTGATCACCGGACACACCACGCCCGAGAGCGAGAAGAAGGTCACGATCACACCCGTGGCGAGACCGGCTCGTCCCTTGAAGAGATCGGCGCAGATCGAGTAGTACGGGCTGTTCGGCGCCATTGAGAATCCGATCGCGAGCGAGATGAACGTCACCGCCCATCCGACCGAGTGGACGAAGATCACCGGCACGAAGCAGACGACCGCGAGCGACTGGCAGATCCAGATCAGGTGGACACGGGCACTGCGTATCGAGCCGGTCCGCGCCATGATCGCATCCGAGATCCACCCTGCGATCGGCATCAGGACGAGCGCGAGCGCCCACGGCAGGGTGCTCGACCAGCCGACCGACTTCAGATCCAGCTTCCAGGTCTGTTCGAGATACCCGGGCAGCCAGCCGACCGCGAAGAAGAGCACCCATCCGAAGGCGAAGAACGACCACCCGGTGGCGAGCAGGGTCGGGTTCAGGAGGACCCGTCGGACCGGAATCACCGAAGCTCGCGTCGTCGGGCCGGTGTCGACCGGAGTGGGCGGCTGACGGTAGAGCAGGATGAAGAATCCACCGATCACGAGACCGACGACCCCGAGCGTGACGAACGACCAGCGCCAGCCGATGCCGAGGATCAAGGGTGCCAGCGTGACGCCACCGATCAGCAGGGCCAGCGGAACCCCCAGCAGCGAGAAGGAGATCGCGCGCCCCAGCTCGCTCGGCCGCATCCAGTCGACGAGGGCCCGGTTCATCGCCGGGAAGCCCACCCCCTCACCGAGCCCGAGCAGGACCCGGAGCGCGAGGAACATCCAGAACACCTCGACGAATCCCTGCAGGATCATCACCGCCGACCAGCCCAGCAGCCCGATGCTCCACACCCGATGAACGCCGAACCGATCGAGGAGCACCCCGGCGAGTCCGTTCACCGCCAGCGTCCCGATCGCGAACGTCGACATCAGCAGCCCGAACTCGGCGTCCCCGATCGAGAAATCCGATTCGATCGGCCGGATCGCGAACGACAGCACCACTCGGTCGAGGTAGTTCAGAAACCCCAGCAGGAAGCAGAATCCCGCCACCAGGAAACGAAAGCCCGACCGCTGGTGCGGTCGCATCGAGTCGTCCGGGTGGGAGAAGGTCGTCATGGGGTCGAGCCTCGAAGATCGAACCGAGGAATTCCGCTTCGACGAAGCGAGCTCAGAGATCTTCGCGCGGAATGCCCATCTCCCGTCGCCAGGAGGCGATCTGGCCGACGTGCACACCCTCGTGGCCGGTCATGATGTAGGCGATGAAGTCACCGACCTTCGAGAATCGGCGATGCAGCATCTCCATCTGGCAGGGCGCCGCGAGCTGCGCCTCCGTCGGGTTCGGAAGCAGTGCGGCGACCCGCGCATGCTGGGCCGCCAGCTGATCGACGAGTTCGGTCATCGACGGGTAGTCGGCGACCTCCGCGGTGATCGGAGCGCCGGGAAAGAATCGCTCGGCCCACTCCGGCGGGAAGGTCTGCTCCCCGCCCAGCTCGAGGGCGGCGATGTCCGCCGCGAGCGCGAGGTGCCCGATCTGCCACGCAGGGTGGTTGATGAGTCCGTTCGGCTGCTGGACGCATTGATCCGGCGTCAGATCCTCGACGAAGTAGCGGAGGTGCTTGAGATTGAAGTCGTAGACGAAGAGCAGGTGTTCGAGCATGTGGTTTTCTCCAGCCCGGATCGTACTCCTCTTCCGAATCGGCGTCAGTCCACGCCCCGGTCGTCCCCGGGAACCTCGCGATCGTGCCCCGTCAGTCTCGCCGTCAGTTCGGCCTGGCTCGTGACTCCGAGCTTCTTGTACGCCCGACGGGCGAGCGTGGACACGGTGTGCACCGACACCTGGAGTCGATCCGCGACCTGGGCCCGCGACAGACCGTCCGCGAGCGCGAGCGACACCTCGCGTTCCCTGGCCGTGAGCGCGGGAAGCCCCGCCGAGTCCGCGGTGGAGCCATCCCAGAGCTTGAGCTTCGAACGTGGCGACGTGGTGATCGTCGGCGTCGGCAGCAGTCCCCCGACGAGCGGTTCGAGCGCGATTTGGATCGCCTGGTTGCAACCTGGATCGACCTCGTCCCGATCACCTCCCCCCTTGCCGAAATTCCGCGGCATGTTGAGGAAGGAGATCACCGCGAGCACCCGGCGCCGAAGTTCCGCGAGCTCCTCCTTCGAGAGACGATAGGTGCCGCACATCTGGAATCGGAACCCGGCCTTCGAATGGAACTCGGGATCGGCGTGCCGCTCGACGACGGCGTCGAAATCCCGATTCACCGCCTCACCCACGGCGAAGAGACGGGACACGATCTCCTCGTCATGCTCGTCGAAGGCGACGACGATCTGTTCGCAGGTCGCGCGGTATCCGGTTTCACGCCGCGGCTTCCGAGCGCGGATCACGCGGAGCAGGCCCATGGCGACGAGCGCATCCGCCTGGCGATGAAGTTCCTCCGATTCGAATCGCGTCACGACCTCGAGATCCGAGATCGTCGTGGTCACGTTCGCGTTCCGAATGAATTCCCAGGTCCGCATCGTCGAGGACTCGCTGAGAAGTTCGAGCACCCCCGGGTCCGCGGCATCCAACGTCATCGATACGCTCATGCATCGATCATCGCATGACCGTGGCGATCTCGCCGGGACTCGGGCCCGAAACCGGAGGGACGCGTCGACCCACGTACCCTTCGCGGGGTACGTTTTCGACCGAATCCGGGCTTCGACGCGATCGACCGAAGTCGATTCCGGAGATTTCACGCAGGGCCCGGACCGCCGTTTCGTGACGTATCGGCGAACGAGTCTTCCCCCGATGCCGGCAGCAGTCCGGCGAGCGTCTCGAGATCGTCCGCTTCGTCCGCGGGCTTGTCCTTCCGCCACCGCAGGATCCGCGGGAAGCGGACCGCGAGCCCTGAGCGATGTCGCGTCGAACGCTGGATGCCTTCGAACGCCAGCTCGAAGACCTGCTCCGGCCGAACTTCGCGGAACGGCCCTCGGCGGGCCACGGTGTTGGTTCGGATCCAGCGATCGAGGGACTCGATCTCGCGTTGATCGAGCCCCGAATACGCCTTCGCGAACGTGACGAGGCGAGCGGGTTCCTCGCGGCGATCCCAGACCGCGAAGGTGCAGTCGGTGTGGAGATTCGCCCGTCGTCCCGAGCCCGGTTGCGCTCCGATCAGGACCGCGTCGAGGGTGAACGGATCGACCTTCCATTTGACCCATCCGTCCCGGCCGCGGGTCCGCCCGAGGCCGTAGATCGAATCGCGTCGCTTGAGCATCAAGCCTTCGGTACCACGCTCGACGCAACCGTCCCGGATCGGCGCGAGTTCGGACCAGTCCTCGAATGGAATGATCGACGAGCCGCGGATTCGGTCGGACGGATGGGTCTCGAGCATCCGTTCGAGTCGGCCGCGTCTCGATTCGAAGGATTCGGAACGTCGGTCGACGCCATCCGACTCCAGAAGGTCGTAGGCGATGAAACGCGCGGACTCCTCGCCGAAGAGGGACAGCTGCGTGGTCGGGGCCACGCGACGATTCAATCGCCGCTGCAGTTCGAAGAAGGATCGCGGCCCGTCCTCGCCCCAGATCACGACCTCGCCGTCGAGCACGGTCCCGGGAGGGAGCTGCGCCGCGGCGACGAGTTCGGGGAACATCGGCCCGATCGACTCCTCGCCTCTCGACCACAGGCGGATCGAGTCCTCCCGGATGATCAGCTGGGCGCGGATGCCGTCCCATTTCTCCTCGGCGATCCAGTCGTCCGGTGGACCGAGGGACTCGACCGGGCCCTCGAGGCCGTAGGCGAGGAAGAAGGGATACGGGCGATCGAGGTGTTCATCGGGTGACGGTGGATCGAGCAGTCGACGAAAGTCCGCGGCGGTCGGTCGGAATCGCCCGACCAGTCGATGGACGACGAGGTCGAGCTCGAGCCCACCCGCCTCGGCGAGGGCCTTCGCGACCGTCTTCCGTTGCACCCCGATGCGGAATCCACCGCGGATCAGCTTGTGATACACGAGTCGGGACTCGGCATCGAGGACGGACCAGGCGTCGAGAACGATGCGTTCCTTGACCGCCACGCCCGCCCCGATCAGGGCGAGCACCCGGTCCCGCATCACCACGTGCAACGGCTCGTCGGTCGCCGACGCCGGCGGAGGCAGGAGCAACGCGACGGTCTCCGAGAGATCCCCGACCGCGGACCGGCATTCGTCGAAGAGCCAGGCGGGATGACCGGTGTGCCGCAGGCAGAGATCGCGAAGGAGCCCGGTGGCGCCGGTGCCCTTCGGACGATTCCCCGTGAGAAACGCGACCACCCAGGCCGCATCGGCATCCGGCGCGGAATCGAAGTAGTCGACGAGCATCGCCGTCTTCTCGGCGGTGGAGTTGGTGCCGTCGAGCGCGAGATAGAGGTCGGTGAAGCGCCTCATGCAGCACCCCCCTGATCCTCCCTCTGGTCCTCGACGCCCTCGCCGGTCGACGCGTCGTTCGGCGAGGCGCTCGTCGGCGGCGACTCACCGACGTAGCGGGTCGGCACCACGAAGGTTTCGAGTTCGAGCTTCTCCCGCAGGTATCGGGCGAGCACTTCGCTCGAACCGTGGGTCACGCCCACCCGGCGCGCCCCGCTCGCCCGCACCGTCGAGATCAGGCCGTCCCAGTCCGCGTGGTCCGAAAGGATGAAGCCGCGATCGACCGCTCGCCAGCGCCGTCGGCCGCGAACCTGCATCCACCCCGAGACGAATCCCATCCGAGCACCTTCCGGACCGTTGAAGCGACGGATCCAGGGTGTGCCGGTCGCCGACGGAGGACAGACGATCGCCCCCCCACCGGCAAGCGTCGCCGCCGAATCCGCATCGGCCCGCAGGACGTCGGGGAGTCGGATGCCCGCCCGGGTATAGACCGAGTTCGGACCCACCAGCGACCCGTGCACGCCGATCGGACCGATCGAGGCGTCGAGTCCGGCGAGGATCCGCTGCGCCTTGCCGAACGCATACGAAAGGAAGACCGTGGTCCGGCCCGCGGCGGCGTTCTCCCGCCACCAGGCGTTCATCTTGTCGAACACGGTGCTCGGATCGGGCCAGCGATAGATCGGAAGTCCGAAGGTGCTCTCCGTGAGCAGGGTGTCGCACGGAACCACCTCGAACGGCTCCGCGGTCGGGTCGTCCTCACGCTTGTAATCGCCGGTCACGCAGAGGACGTCGTCGTCGCATTCGATGCGGATCTGGGCCGAGCCGAGCACGTGTCCGGCGGGATGGAGACTCACCCGGCATCGCCCGAGATCGGTCGGCGTCCCCCAGTCCATCGGACTTCCCTCGAGATCCTTCGAGAACCGGACCCGCATCACGTCCAGGGTGCGTTCGCTGGCGAGGTATCGCCCGCACCCGGGGGTCGCGTGATCGGCGTGGGCGTGGGTCACCACCGCGAGCGGGACCGGACGCCACGGGTCGACATGAAAGCCCCCGGCTTCGCACCAGAGTCCGTCGGCGGTCGGTTCGAGGAGCATGTTCGAAGCCACGATCCGATGCTAGGCGATTCCCTCGCGGCCGCTCGGATCCTTTGGTGGCCGTCGACCTCGACCACACCGATTTTTCCGAAAGATCCGACTCCGGGATTCGAACCGTCCGCCCGATGTCTGCGTATCTCGCGGCGGGGCATCAGCGACGACCGATCCGGGCTCGGCCCGTGCGAGCGATGGACGGCGTCGAAGGAATTACGACATGCAGCGAAGAATGGAGACGACGACGACCTTCCACCGGGCGAGGGCGGTTCTTCTGGCCACCATCGCGACGACGGTCGGTGGGGCCGGGGCCGCGGAGAACCTGCTCGAGAACGGTTCCTTCGAATCGGGATTCGAAGGCTGGACGACCAAGGGGCCGGTCTCGATCGGAAACGATGCCCATCAGGGCGTTCAGGCGGCGCGGCTCGAACCCGGATCCGGTCAGACCGCCGAACTCTCCCAGTGGATCGAGGATCTCACCCCCCGCGGTCGCTACACGATCGCCGCCCGCATCCGGACCACGGATCGGCTGGTACCTCCGATCCTCGGGGTTCGGAACGGCGCCCAGATCGGCAAGGCGCACGGCTGGGTCGCGATCGACGACGAGAACCGATGGCTTGAACGTCGATTCGAGGTCCACGTCGACGACGACGCCACGGCATTCGAGGTCTACCTTCAGGGTTGGCAGACCGACCGGGACGCCGTCGTCGAATTCGATTCGGTGCGGGCCTGGGAAGGCCGACAGCCACCACCGGAAGCGGACCCCGGCGAGCCGCCCTGGGCGGAGGCACCCCTGATCACGATCGTGCCCGACGCGGGCGACTCGCTGTTGCGCAATCCGGAATTCGACGATCCCGACGGCGGGGCGTGGGCGTTGGGACTCAATGCGACGATCGAGGAGATCGATTCCGTACCGACCCTCCGGCTCCTGTCGACGGCCGACACGTCGAGGACGTCGCAGCCGCTGGACCTGCTGTTCCCGCCGGACGGCGAATGGACGATCTCCGTGGACGTCCGGACCGATCCGGACGTGGTGGGCACGGTCTACTTCACGGGCGCGGACGAATTCCTGGTCACCCGGTCGTTCACGAACACCGACTGGGAGACGATCGAGCTCGACGTCCAGACCGGCGACCGATGGCTCCGGCAAGGGAAGCTGACCCTCGAGAACTGGAAGAACCAGCCGGGCTCCGCCTGGTTCCGAAATGTCCGGTTCACCGCCCGGGGCGATGAATGGTCGCCGACCGTCGAGTCACCGCCCGCACGGACTTCCGAAGTCTTCTTCGACGACTTCTCCGATGGCACGCTCGATCCCGACCGTTGGTTGATCTCCGGCAAGGCCTGGGGCGGCGACAACGGCGGGGTCGCACCAGACAACGTCATCCTGGTCGAGGACTTCGACGACGGCGAACCGATCGTTGCGCTCCGCCTCGAAGCCCATGGCGACCTCTATTCCGGCGACCTCGAGCACAACGGCCGTCGCACCCGGGTCGGTGCCGCGATCGCGACCCGGGACTACTACGCCTCCGGTCGGTACGAGGTCCGGGCCCGCGTCGCCCCGGAATACGGAACCTGCACCGCCTTCTGGCCTTTCCACTACATCGATCACCGCATGGGTGAGGCGGAATACTGGCACGAGCCCAATCCGCGACGGAACACCGAGATCGACTGGGAGTTCCCGACCGACCTCGCGGGCTCCGACACCGGCAACTTCGACTTCACCAAGGCCCGGACCAATTCGTGGGGCGGACAGTTCGGCGGCGAGGGCGGCGAGCACAAGGGACGAAAGATCCTCACCGATGAATTCGGCAAGCCGCTCGATCTCGCGGTCGAAGCCCGCGACGGGCGGTACCACACCTTCACGATCGAATGGCGATCGGGAAGCGATCTCGGCGACGAGGCGATCAACCGGGACGACGTCGGCTCGGTGCGGTGGCTGCTCGACGGACGGCTGGTCGACGAACTCCACGACGTGGAGTTCGGACAGGGCAACGTCCCCTTCCGCGCCGCCCGGTTCTGGCTCGGTACCTGGTTCCCGGCCGCCGGCTACGCGGGCGACGTGGGCTGGACCGGCAATCCCGACTTCGACACCACCGCGGCGCACATCGCGTGGGTCCGGATCACCCCGTTCGACGAGGCGCGTGATCAGTGGGTCGACGAGACCGTTCCGAATCTCGCGTGGGCGGGGCCCGACGAGTATCCAACACCGATCGATCCGATCGAGTCGATCACCGCGGACATCAACCTCGACGGAAAGGTCGACGGCGGTGACCTCGCGATCCTGCTCGCCGCGTGGAACACCGCACTGGTCGAGGCCGACCTCGACGAGTCGGGACTCGTCGACGGTGGCGATCTCGCCCGCCTGCTCGCCGACTGGACGATGTGATGACGGCGACGATCATTCGATGAGGCGTCGATGCACCTCGGGATCGGTCGCGAAATCCGTGTCGAACCGGGGACCTGTGGGGAAAACGTGATTCGGGGGGTGGCCGATCGCCCCTCCGAATCACGCCCGACCCCGGAGCCGATCGGCCCTGAACACCCCGTCCGGGCACCCCCCGGGCACCACCGTGATGAGAGTCGATACCCTCGATGCCATGCACATTCTCATCATCAACTTCAATCTCAACGACATCACCCATGCGGAGTACGAGACGGTGTGCGCCGAGGTCGCCCCCGAATTCGCCGCGATTCCCGGGTTGGTCTCGAAGATGTGGCTCGCCAACGAGGCGACGAACACCTACGGAGGCGTCTATCTGTTCGAGAACGAACAGGCGATGCACGACTACCAGGCATCCGAGCTCTTCAAGTCGGTCGCCGGAAACCCCGCCTTCGTGAACGCATCCGCCACGCCGTTTGAAATGATGGCAGGCCCGTCGAAGGTCACCGGCGTCGAGTAGCGCGGGGATCGTTCCAAGAGGACCCGTCCACATGCTCGTCGCCTCCTTCTATCGCTTCACGGCGCTCGAGGATCCCGCCTCCCTGGTGGAACCGCTCGAACGGTGCTGCGCGATGCACGACGTCCGGGGGATCGTGCTGCTCGCACCGGAAGGGATCAACGCGACCATCGCGGGGACTCGTGAAGACGTGATGACCGTGGTCGATCATCTCCGGGCGGACCCGCGTCTCGCGGATCTGACCCTCAAGGAAGCCGAGGCGGATCGTCCGCCGTTCCGAAAGATGCGGGTCCGGCTCAAGCGGGAGATCGTGACGATGGGCGTGGAGGGGATCGACCCGGCGCACCTGACCGGGACGTACGTCGATCCCGGGGACTGGAACGCATTGATCAGCGATCCGGACGTGATCGTGATCGACACTCGAAACGACTACGAAGTCGCGATCGGGTCGTTCCAGAACGCCGTCGATCCGGGAATCGAGTCGTTCGGCGAACTCCCGGACTGGCTCGATGCACGGATCGACATGGCACGCCAGCCGCGGGTCGCGATGTTCTGCACGGGGGGCATCCGTTGCGAGAAGTCCACCGCCCTCCTCAAGCAGCGCGGCGTCCGTGAGGTCTATCACCTCGAAGGCGGCATCCTGAAGTACCTCGAGCAGGTGCCCGAGGAGGAGAGCCTGTGGACCGGTGAGTGCTTCGTCTTCGACGAGCGGGTGGCCGTCGGCCACGGACTCGAGCCCGGCGACGCCACGCTCTGTCGAGCCTGCCGCGATCCCCTCCGGGCCTCCGATCGACGATCCCCACGCTACGTGGAGGGCGTGAGCTGCCATCGATGTCACGATCGCACCACCGACGCCCAGAAGGCCCGGTTCGCGGAACGGAAACGACAGGTCGATCTCGCCCACGCGCGAGGGCGATCGCATCTCGCCGAAACGCCCGCCCCCGCCGACCTCGGCGAAGCCGGGCCGGAGGCCGTCACGCCTCCGACGCGGTCGTCTCCATGCGGCGGAACCACGACATCCCGATGAGCCCGATTCCGGCGACGAGCGTGACCTCCGCGACCACGAACAGGTCGATGTATCGGAAGCCGAGTTCGAGCATCCCCGACATCCCGTAGGCCGCGACCACGAGTCCGCCGCCGAAGGAGATCGCCATCAAGCCCCAGAACGAGGCGTGACGGTCGAGTCCGACGATCTCAAGGGTCCGGACCGACGTCAGCGGAACGCACTGCAGCACGAAGACACCCATCAGGAACGCCGAAGCGGTCACCATGGCGACCGATTCGAACACGAGGACCATGAGCACGGCGATCACCCCGAACAGATAGGCCACGATCAGCTTCGATCGCGTCCCGATCCATGCCGAAGCGAGCCCGGACGTGAGCGAACCGACGGCGCAGCCGGCACCGAGCACCGCGAACAGGGAGCTGCTGCCTGCGATGCCGACACCGAGGTCGCGGTGGAGATAGTCGGCGAGGAAGAGCGTGTGGGGCGTCACCCCGATCGCGGCGAGGACGTAGGCGATCGACAGCAGCCGGAGCACGCCCCGCCGCTCGGCGTCGAGCGGCTCGGGGCGGTCGTCCTTCGCCGGCCCGACCGTTTCCGGCGACGCGGTCGAAACCAGCGGCCACGCGAGCCAGGCCATCAGGAGCGTCAACCCGGTCTCGAGCATCCACCCGGCGCTCGCGCCGTGATCAAGCACCAATGGAAGCAGAAGACTCGTGAGCACGATCATCACGCCGGCACCGGCGAACGCGATCCCCGAACAGAACCCTCGACGTTCGGAATCGACATGACGCAACATCGTCGCCGGGGCGTGGATGATGCAGACCGCCCCCGCGATGCCCGAAGCGAGGCGGGCGACCGCCAACCAGGTGAAGCCGAGGTCGCGAATCCCCATCGCCACGCTCAGCACCGCGACGAGGATCGAAATCCGCATCAGGCCGCGTGGACTGCACCAGCGGGTTCCCCGGATCGCGATGACGCATCCGATCATGTACCCGAAGCTGTTGAATCCCCCGAGATATCCCGCCTCGGACTTGTCGACCCAGCCACCGTCGATCATCGGCGGCACCAGCGGGGTGTACGCCCATCTCGTGAAGCACAGCCCGATGGCGATGAGGCAGAAGCCGGAGATCGTCGCGCGAAAGGTACCCAGCTTCGAAGTCGGCATCCCGAGGAGTCTAGTGAGGTCGGGGGCGTATCATTCCGCCCTGCCGACCACGCGACAGAATCTGGCCCTTCTGTCCAGGATCACCACCTGGGCCTTCGTCTGCATCGCGTTGCTGTTTGCGGTGCTGGGCCTGCTCGCGCTGCTCGGCTTCTTCGGCCTTGCGGACGCGGGCTTCGAAGAGAAGCTCTTCATCGGGGGACCGT
>JAQWJM010000009.1:0-9478 GCA_029248335.1 Phycisphaerales bacterium | reverse complement strand
ACCGCGGCGGAGCCGAGTTCGTCGGTCTGTCCCACGCTCACCCCGCCCTTGATGCCGCCGCCCGCCATCCACATCGTGAAGCCGGCGGAGCAGTGATCGCGGCCGGTGCCATCGGCGTACTCGGCGACGGGTTGTCGCCCGAATTCCCCGCCCCAGACCACGAGGGTCTCGTCGAGCATGCCGCGTTGCTTGAGATCCTTCAGCAATCCGGCGATGGGAAGATCGGTCGCACCCGCATGCTTGGTGTGGTTGAAGACGAGATCGCCGTGGGCGTCCCAGTTGGCATCGTCGTGGTTGCCGCCGGAATAGACCTGGATGAAGCGGACACCCCGTTCCGCGAGACGACGGGCCAGAAGGCACTTGCGGCCGAACTCCCGGGTCCGGTCGTCGTCGAGGCCGTAGAGCTCCCGCATCTTCGTGGGTTCGGTCGAGAGATCGACCGCCTCGGGCGCGGAGGACTGCATGCGGTAGGCGAGTTCGTAACTCGCGATCCGGCTCTGGAGGTCGGGATTCCCCGGATTCCGCTCGGCATGAGCGCGATTGAGTCGATCAAGCCGGTCGAGCAGGCGGCGCTGCACGGATCCCCGTCGCGCCGCGTGCGGCTCGAGATCGAGGATGGGTTCGCCCTTCGGTCGAAGCACCGTGCCCGCGTAGCTCGCGGGCATGTAGCCGCTCGACCAGTTCTTCGCGCCGGAGATCGGTCCACCCTTGTGGTCGAGCATCACCACGAAGCCGGGGAGATTCTCGTTGACGGATCCGAGCCCGTAGTTCGCCCAGGATCCGATCGCCGGTGAACCGGAGAGGATCTGGCCGGAGTTCATCATGAGCATCGCGGATCCGTGCAGCGGACTCTCCGCGTACATGCTCTTGATGAAGGCGATGTCGTCGACGCAGGTGGCGACGTTCGGGAAGAGTTCGCTGACCCAGGCGCCGCTTTCGCCATGCTGATTGAACTTCCACTTCGGGCCGACCACCCGCCCCTGGCTCCGTTCGCCGCCGCGGCCCTTGACCTTGACGTCGATGGTCTTGCCGTCGAGCCCGTAGAGCTTGGGCTTGTAGTCGAAGGTATCGACCTGGCTCGGACCGCCGTACATGAAGAGGAAGATCACGGTCTTCGCCTTCGGCGCGAAATGCGGACGTTGCGGGGCCAGCGGATTTCCCGTGGCCTCGAAGGGCGTGGTGCCGTCGGCGGCCCGGGCCTGATTCGCCAGGAAACCGTCGCCTGCGAGCATGCTCGCGAGAGCGACTCCGGTGAAGCCACCGCCGGCCTCCCAGAGGAACTCACGTCGGGTTCGACCGCAGAAGGTCCCGTGTTCGCGTTCGGAGTTCGTGGACATGGGGAAGGATCCGGTGAGGGCGGGGGAAGCGGGGCGGATGCGGCGTCAGCCGACGTGGAGGAATTCGTTGAGGTTGAGCATGAGCACGCAGAGCGCTTCGAACGCCTGTCGATCGGAGAGCTCCTCGAGTTCGAGAAGTTCGGCATGGAGTTCGAGCATCTCGTCGATCTCGTCATTCGTGGGCGGCCGACAGAGCACCAGTTCGAGTCCACGCTCGACGCGGGTCTCCAGCCCGCCGGGGTGTTCCGTGACGAGCCGGGCGGCGAAGAGGCTCGCCTGCCGGTCGATGAAATCCGAGTTCATCATCATCAGCGACTGGGTGGGGACCGTCGTCGCGAACCGGACCGAGCATGCCCGGTCGGTGTCGGGTTGATCGAAACCCTCGAGGAGCGGGTGCCGCAGCGACCGTTTGAGGAATATGTAGAGACTTCGACGTCCGGCATCCTCGGGGGTCGCCGAGCCCCACGCTGAATTCGGTCGCGAGGCGGTCTCGAGGACGGCGCGGGGGAGCGGTGGATAGACACCCTTGCCGCCGAGTTCGGGATTGAGATTGCCCGAGACGGCGAGGATCGAGTCGCGAATCTCCTCGGCGGCCAGCCGTCGAAGATCGAACCTCCAGAAGAGGTCGTTGAGCGGATCGCGTTCGAACGCCTCGATATCGAATCGGCTCGATTGCCGATAGGTGCTCGACGTCAGCAGAAGTCGCGTCATCTGCTTCCGCGAGTGATCGAGATTGGAGAACTCGGTCGCCAGCCAGTCGAGCAGTCGCGGGTGGGTCGGCCGAGTGCCGAGAAAACCGAAGTCGTCGCTGGATCTAACGAGTCCTCGTCCGAAGAGATGCTGCCAGAGTCGGTTGGCGGCGACCCGCCAGGTGACTCGATTGTCCTTTTCCACGAGCCATTCGGCGAAGGCGAGCCGAAGTCCGCTGGATTCGCGATGTTCCGGCGGCGCGGGTGCGAAGTCGACGCCCCCGAGGACCTTCGGAACGCCGGGCGAGACGACGCGGCCCGGGCTGTGGGCATCGCCGCGGATCAGGATGTTGGTCTGCGGCGGCACAGGGCCGCGGGATCTCGCGCAGAGCACCAGGGTGGATTTCACCGGCGGAGATTCAAGGGCCAGGAGATCGTTTCGGTCCTGCAGGAATTCGGCCGCAGCCGTGTCGCCCTTCATGCTTCGAATGGATTCGACCGTGGTGTCATCGAGGCGAAGGTCGAGGGCGAAGCTGAGGATCTCTTCCGGGGAGAGCGGCCGATCATGAATTCGAATCTCGTCGATCGTCCCGGCGAAGCCTCCGCCGCCGGGGTGTGCGCGGCCGACGGTGAGTTCATCGATCGCATTGAGGCGCTGGCGGCCTCCCGTCTTGGCATCGACCTCGACGCCGTCGACATAGAGGATGAAATATCCGTTGGAAGCGTCACGCGTCAGCGCGACATGATGCCATTCGCCGTCGTTGAACCCCGGTGCCGAGTTGATGAACGTCTCCGGCCGACCGACGCCCGCGGAGATCACCCCCGGACCGACCATGGCGAGTCCGAAGTCGTTCACGATGCCCGGGACTTCCCCGTCGATCAATCCCGACCCGAGGAACCAGCGGGGGTCGCTCGCGGAGCCGCGGGCCTGGGCGGTGGTCCGAAGCCAGAAACTGACGGTGAACGACTTGTTGGCGGAATTCGGGATGGTCGCTCGGTCGTCCCCGCCGTCGAAGCCGAGTGCGCCACCCACGCGGCCTTCGCGGCCGAGGCGAGCGTCGATGAGGCGACCAGGGTGGTTCCCGGTCGAATCCCGGAGCACGCCCTGTTCGGCGTCGTCCATCGGATAGTGGGCGACGAGGCCGACATCGCGCGGATCCGAGCCGTCGGGGGCGACGACGGTGTCGACGTGGGCTCGGAGTGCTTCGAGCATGCTCGCGCGTTCCGCTTCGTACCGGCGTCGACCCTCGGTGAATTTCGCTTCACCCTCCGCACCGAAATGTTCGGGCACCTGACGGGTCACGTTCTTCGCGTCGATCGCGTTGCCCATCCGCTCCTTGTACGGCGCGAGGTCGCGGAAGATGGCGGCGAGTCGGTAGTAGTCGCCCTGGAGGATCGGATCACGCTTGTGCTCGTGGCACCGGGCGCAGGCCACCGACATGCCCATCATCCCGCGGCTCACCACGTCGATGATGGAATCGAGGTCGTCGTTCTTCGCGAGTTCCACGTCGGTGGGTTCGTCATCCCAGATTCCCAGCCGATAGAACCCCGTCGCGGTGAGGGTGGAGAGATCGCGATCCGGGAGTTCGTCGCCTGCGAGCTGCTCGACGAGGAATCGGTTCCAGGGGAGGTCTTCGTTGATCGCGTCCACGACCCAGTCGCGATATCGCCAGGCGGCGGGCTTGACCCGGTCTCGCTCGTAGCCGTCGGTGTCGGCGTAGCGGACCGCGTCGAGCCAGTGTCTCGCCCATTTGACGCCATGCTGCGGCGATTCGAGAAATCGATCGACCATGCGTTCGTAGGCACCTGGCGCATCGTCGTCGAGGAACGCCGCGATTTCGGACGGGGTCGGGGGGAGACCGGTCAGGTCGAGGGCGACGCGGCGGACGAGGGTGTGTCGATCCGCTTCGGGGGCGGGTGACAGATTCGACGCTTCGAGTCCGGCGAGCACGAACGCGTCGACGGGATTGCGAACCCAGGACGATCCTTCGACGGCGGGAACCTCGGGGCGAACGAGCGGCTGCCACGCCCACCAGTCGCCACCCACCGGAATGTCGTCGTCGGCGTCTGCATCCGCGGGATCCGCGCCGACGCCATCGGCCCACGTCGCGCCTTCGAGCACCCACTCGTTCAGAATCGCGAGGTCGTCGTCGGAGAGACGCCCCTTGGGTGGCATCCGGTAGTCCTCGTGCTCCCAGGAGATCATTCGGAGCAGCAGGCTCGATTCGGGGTTCGCTTCATCGAACGCCGGGCCCCGGTCGCCGCCTTCGACCATGGCCGGTCGAGAATCGAGTCGCAAGCCGCCCTTCGGACGGCCGTCCGACCCATGGCACGGCAGGCACTCGCGTTCGATGATCGGCCAGGCTTCCGATTCGAAGAACGCGGATCGACGGACGACGTCTTCGTGCTGGGCGCACGCGACCGTATCGAGACCGCCGGTCGTCAACGCCGCGAACGACGACGCGATCGCGACGGTCAACGTGGCGGAACGGGAATCAGGTCTTCGGTTCTTCATGGTCTTCAAGACGTCCGGCATTCCGGGTCGGGTTCCATAAACAGTGCACCCAGATTCTAGAGGGACGACTCCGAAATCAACGAACCCTGACCGGTGTTCTGCGCGAAAAAGTCTCGCGACCCCGTGAGCGGCGTCCACTCATTCCGAGAATCCCGCCCGCCCTGGTTGACGCTGGAGGCGGCGGAGCGGAAACGCGAGAATCTCGCGGGCGGACAGCATGCCGACGAGATCCTCGAACAGCACCGGTCGGAAGTCCCAGCAGTCGACGCCGACGTCCGTCGACCGACCGATCTCCTCGAGCCGTCCGTGCGTGTGCCCGTAGAGGTGGAGCGAGCCGTGGCGTCCACCGCGCCAGCTCCGCATCGGGTAGTGACTGCAGAAGACCCGCCTTGCCGACCCATCGAGCTTCACGTCGAGCAGGTCGTGGACCTCGTCGAAGATCTCCCGGAACTTCCGTCGGTCCGGATCGTGATTTCCGCGGACGAGGATGATCCGGCCGGCGTGCAACCGTTCCCGGATCCGGGCCGCGACCCCGGCTTTCGCCCGAGTCCCGCCGCAGTCACCGACGAAGTCGCCGAGATGGACCAGCAGATCCCCCGGCCCGACGGCCGCGTTGCAGCGTTCGATGATCGCGGACTCCATCGCGGCGGTGTCCGTGAAGGGGCGGTCGTATCGAAGGCATGCATCGGACTGGCCGAAGTGGGTGTCTGCGGTGACGAAGATCCGTCCTTCCGTCGTGAGGTCCGTCGTCATGGACGTAACTCGCGAAGCGGGTTCATGAGCATCGCCTCGTCTTCCGCCGGCTCGAGATCTTCGAGCCGAAGAAGGGTGATCCCGGCGAATTTCATGACGGCGTTCCGCGGGGACGCGAGCGGAAGCAACCGTGCGACCACGTCACCGGTCTCGGTGATCTCGATCTCGCCCAGTGAAAACGACCCGAACTGGGTCCAGCCGTCGGTCGCCTCGGTTCGAGCGTCGAGAGCCGAATCACCGACGCTGAATCGGATCGGCGTTCCAGCGTCTCTTCGGGGGCACGCCTGGTCGATCATGACGCGGAAACGTCCCGGTCGATCGACTCGGATGGACCACTCGAGACCGTCGTCGACATCCGACCACGAGCCCCAGGTCGTCCCGCCATCGGGCGCGAAACGCTCCCGACGAATGGCGTCACCGATCGGGAATGCATCACTGGCACTGAGTTCGATCGTGCCGTCGGACGACTCGGTCACGCCGACCCGGTAGGCGCAGAGCCTTCGGGCGGCCTCGTCCCGGTCGGGTTCCAGTCGATCGATCCGGTCCATGAGCCGGGTCCAGGGAACCACGACGACGGAGGTCCTGGTCCGTCTCGCGACGGTCCATCCGACGAGGCGGCCTTCCAGGTCCACGACCGGCGAACCGATCTGATGCGGCGGGATGTCGGCGTCGAGAAGATGGACCTCGCCGAATCCGCCTCGAAGCCGGCTGGTCCCCGTGGTGGTGTTCGTGGGGAGTCCGTAGGTGCTGGCGCCGGGACGGATGCCGAGTTCCATCTCGATCTCGCGTGCGTCTCCGTCACGATCCACCTCGAACCGGACCTGATCGCCGATGGCCCGCTCGTTCAACTCCCCGGCCAGCGTCCGGCGGGACCGGAGTGGTCGGCCGTCGAGGCTGCCAAGGACATCACCGACTCGAAGTCCCGCACCGGCGGCGCTGGAACTCGGAACCACTCTGGTGATCCTGACGCCCGACCCGTCACGCTCCACCGAATAGGCGATGCCGATGAACGGCCGATCCTCGGAGGCGTCTTCGATTCGAAGCACGTCGCGATCACGGGCGACGATGCCGAAGTCCGTCGGTTCGCCATCGTCATCGAGCACCACGAGCATGGTCCCGGCTTCGACCGGATCGGACCGGAGTTCGGGACGGCGGGCCGGGCCGGTGACGCCCGGGGCGTCGAGCAGGACGAGGTCGAGTTCCGGGTCGATGGCGAGCGGGGTGACGGGAACGGCCATCCGGCGACCATCGACGGGATCCTCGCAGACCGCGATCGCCTCTTTCGATTGGCGTGCGAGCAACGACGCCTTCGCGACGATGCGGTCCGGCCCGACGATCGTGCCCATTCCGACCAGTCGATCCTCGTACCGAAGTTCGGCCGTGAATCCCGGCGTGGATCCGGTGGTCGCGGCGATGTCGTCCAGAAGTCGCGGGTCTCGTTTCGTGCGTCGCGCGCCGCGTCGTGCGCCGTTGCCGGACCACGCTTCGGCATCGATGTCATCGAGCGTGTCGGCTTCCAGATGCGGCAGGAAGGCATGAATCGCGTCCACGCCGGTCGCGATGTTCTGCCATGCCTCATGCCCGCAGCGACTGACGATGCCGACGAGACGACCTTCGAGGTCGAACACCGGTCCTCCGGAATCGCCGGCGTCGAACGGACTGTCGACGGCGAGCTCGCCACCGTCGACGCCGATCACGCGACCGAGCCGAGCGGCGGGCTGCGTGTCCATGCTCGCGGAGATGCCCGCGGCGTATCCGAGGGTGACCACCCACTCGCCTCGTTCGATGGAGTCCTCCGCGGCCAGCGAGACGGATGGGAACGGCTCGCCTTCTGGAAGCGGTTCCAGTCGGATCAGTCCGAGGTCGACGTCATCATTGAAGATCTGTCCGAGCGTCTCGCCTCGAAACGAACGTCCGTCCGGAAGCAGGACTTCCACGCGGCGGCCGGGCCGGCTGCCGACGTGACCGGCCGTCAGGACCAGGCCGTTCGAATCGATGATCACACCGCTTCCAGACGATGCCATCCGACCTCGAAACTCGAGCCTCACGGTGGCGTCGGCACACTCGTCCACGAGGGAGACGGTTCGAGATTCGATGATGTTCAGATCCGGTCGCTCGTCGTCACCCGCCGCAAGGGGGGCGGCTTCGACACCATGGCTGAGGAGTGCCAGGGCGACCGGCGCGATGAACGCCGCAGACCGGATGAGAAAGTGGGGGTGCCGCGTCGCTCGGGGGTTCCTCGGCAATGTCGATTTCCGCAGGAGGGTCGGTTGGGACGTTCAGAACGAGTCCCACAGAAGTGTAGGCCGAACGCTTCGCTGATCCGGAGATTTCATAGACCTGCCTGCAATGCCCATGAGGTTTAGAGCGACCATCCGCTAGAGTCCGAGATCTGGAGCCTGATGATGAATACCCCGCCTGAATTGCCCGAGAACCCCGATCGAGTCGCGATCTACTTCGCCATGCGGGCGGAAGGGATGGGATTGGTCGAGCGGCTTGGCCTCGAGCTTCAGGAGCCCCTCGATCCGGATCTCCCAGCGGTCTGGTACCGAGGTTCGGTGAGGAGAGGTGACGAGACCGCCTCGAAGCAGGATCTCGACATCGCAATCGGGTTCGCGGGGGAGGATCCGATTCACCGTTGCGACCGAATCGGAACCGTTCCAGCGACGCTGACGGCTTACCTGCTCTGTCGCCGGTTCAAGCCGGACCTGCTGGTGAATGCGGGAACCTGCGGTGGCTTCCAACGTGCGGGCGCCTCCGTGGGCGACATCTATGTGGGTGGAGGTGATTTCCTCTTCCACGACCGACGAATCCCGTTGCCGAAGTTCGAGGCGTTCGGCATCGGGCGGATCCCAGCGATCGCGGTGGCGAGCGGCATTCTGGCGGGGCTCGAGGTTTCCCTCGGTGTCGTCTCCACTGGAGATTCCTTTTCGCCAACATCCGAGGAAGAGGTTCTGTTCGCCGCTGAGAACGTCGCCTGCAAGGAGATGGAAGCCTCTGGGATCGCGGGGCTGTCGAGGGACCTCGGGATCCCTTTCCTGGCGGTGAAGGCGATCACGGATCTCGTTGATCATCCGGAGCCGGAAGCCGAGGCGTTTCAGCGGAACCTCGCCCGGGTGAGCGGCGTGCTCGAGGAGAGGCTCGCAATGCTTATCGGACGACTTTGAAGTTCGCTGGACGGAGGAACGGTCCGATCGGGATTCGACGGTCCACCGGGCCTGGTGCACTTGGGCTGGCATTTCGAACTCGAGCTCTGTTCGGACAACCCGTCGCCATGTTCAAGAAATCCTCGCTCATCCCCCATGAGCATGAGCGACACTTCGAAGCCCGGGGTGATCGTGTCATGCTCTGGGATAACGGCACGAGCAACATGTCGTGACGGTATTGAAGCGACCGAATTTAGTTAGATCTACTGAAGAACCACGGGCGTGGCAAATACCCCTCTAAGTCCAGAAGCGTTGAATTCTCGGAAGTCGATGCGTATCTAATTCACGCCATGAAATTATACACGCATTGAGTTAGCAATTGCCCGGGCCTCGATTACTCTCAAGTGTCGTTGTTGAATGCAGAATCGATCTCTGACGTGCTGAATCAGCGATCCTCTGTTGAAAGCAGCCGAGTCAATATTAGAGGCATTATCTTCTTGCGTCTTGATTTTTTTCTACTATTTTAAAGACGGGTGCAGCCGATGAGATTCTACCTATGAAGTATCTGTGGAGAAACAACACTGGGTTTCTTCAACCTAGCCATCGTGCTTGTAGGTTGGTTCAAGGCTGCTTCACGGTGATGTGTCTTACCGTAGCCGTGTTTTCCTTCCAAGCTCCGAGTGCCGCTGCATCAGTCGACGAGGGATCCACCTGCTCGACCGAGCATGAGGTTCCAGTCTCGATCTGGGAGGCGGATGATTCGGATTTCCCTGGTCGCGATGGTCTACAGACCGAACAGGGCAGATCAGTGCAGGAGCCGATCCTGGTGCCGCTTCCCGCGCCCGCCATCGCCGCAGCGTCGGGTCTGGGACTGGTTTGGTTTCTTCGCAGAAGGATGAGTCGGACCTGACGGAGGCCTGTTGCTTCGTGTCGTGAGGTTGAACTTCTCTCCAGCTGGTCGCGACCCGTTACCTCGAATCTGTCGGGGGCTGCTGTGGCCCGTATCCAGATATCTTAGGTTCAATGGTCACCGAGACT
>JAQWJM010000005.1:0-12155 GCA_029248335.1 Phycisphaerales bacterium | reverse complement strand
GTCGACGGGGTCCGGTGGGTCGAGGAAGCGTTGAAGACGATGACCGCGATGCGGGAGATCGAGCAGGAACCGAACATGCCGCTGGCCCACCTGGGTCGCGAGTTCGGGCTCCGCGGCCCCGCGTACAACTGCCTGACGGCCTGCGCCGCCAGCACCCAGGCGATCGGGGAGGCGACCGACATCCTTCGCCGTGGCGACGCCGACCTGATGCTCTCGGGCGGCACGCACACCATGATCCATCCGCTCGGGGTCACCGGGTTCAACCGGTTGACCGCGCTGTCCCAGCACGACGGCGACCCCACCGAAGCCTCGAAGCCCTTCGACCGAACCCGCGGGGGATTCGTGATGGGCGAGGGGTCGGGCATGGTGGTGCTCGAGACGCTCGCGCACGCCCGAACCCGCGGCGCGACGCCGATCGTCGAGGTCCTCGGGTACGGATCGAGCTGCGACGCCTACCGGATCACCGACATCCAGCCGGACGGCCGGGGCGCCGCCGCGGCCATGGAGCAGGCCCTCGGGGAAGCGGGGTTCGCCCCGACCGACACCGACGCCGAGGGTCGTCCCTGCGTCCAGTACATCTCCGCCCACGGGACGGGGACGAAGGAGAACGACTCGATCGAGACCCGCGCCGTGAAGCGGGTGTTCGGCGAGCTGGCACCGTCGATCCCCATGAGTTCGATCAAGAGCATGATGGGTCACCTCATCGCCGCCGCCGGCGCCGTGGAACTCATCACCAGCGCCATGGCGATCAAGCACGGGATGGTCCCGCCGACCCGGAACCTCCACCATCCCGATCCCGATCTCGATCTCGACTACGTGCCCAACGAGGCCCGGGCCGCGAAGGTCGACGTCGCGCTCTCCAACAACTTCGGGTTCGGGGGCCAGAACGACACCCTCGTGATCTCCCGGTTCGAGGATTGACCGGCGGTGGCCGCCGGGTCGAAGGAACCTCGAACTCGCCGCCGTCGGATCATCGCCGCCGTCGTGGGTGGTGTGACGGTGTTCGTCTTGATCCTGGCCGGGCTCGTCCTCATCGGTCCCGGTTGGTGGTCCCCGGCCACCGATGACCCGCAGGTCGCGATCCGCGGCAACGCGGTCGAACAGGGGATCGCCTCCACGGTGACCCGGGTCCGTCAGGATGCGGCACCCTGGGGATTCGCCATCGGCGAGGACGACGTCAACGACTGGCTCGCCTCGCGACTCGACCCCTGGTTGGCGCACGACGACCGATTCCGACTTCCCGCGGGCTGGACCGACCCGCGGATCCGGTTCGAAGATGATGCGATCCGGCTCGCGGTCCGGTCACCGGCGGGACTGGTCGTGGTCCTCGATCTCGTACCGAGGCTCGAGTCGACGGCGGTGGTCCTCGATCTCGGTGGTACGTCGATGGGGCGGCTGCCCGTCCCCGACTTCCTTTCGAACCCGATGCTGCCGGCGTCGCTGTCGGTGGAAGGCGGTCCGGACCCGGCCGAGGCGGGATTCCTGACCATGCCCCGGAGCTTCGAACTCGGAGACGGCCGCCGGATCCGGATCGAGGACCTCGAAGTCGTGGCCGGCGAGATGGGCATTCGATTTCAAACCCTGCCCTGATCCACCGACCGGCCCACGCGACGGCACGGCACGCTGCGGTGTGAACCGGGAATCGACCAGATTTCCAGAGTCGAGTCGGTCAGTCGACGCGACCGGTCGCGTTCTCCGATGATGCACTGCGCGGATCCCCCGACGCGGCCCGCATCTCATCGTCGTTTTCACGATCGACGCCGTTCTCACCTTCGTCCCCGCCCGAGCGAGCCACTCGATGCCGGAACATTCCACCCCGATCCATCTGGGAAGCAACGCACCGCTGGTCAAGGCGGCGTCGATCCTGCTTGATCGACCGGTGGACGTGCTCGGCGAGGTCGATCTGTCGCGGGTGCTGGTGGTCGTTCCCGGCGGTCGCGCCGGTCGTCAGTTCCTGCTGGCCCTGGTCGCCGAAGCCGAGGATCGCGGCATCCGGTTCGTACCGCCACGCACCACGACGCCGTCCGAACTCGTCTTCACCATGCGCGGTCGACCGACGCAGGCCGTCGCGGATCGTCCGCTTCATCGCGGCGTGCTCGCCGCGGTCCTCGGTGCCGCGGATGCGGACACGTTGGCGGGGGTGATTCGCCCGGATGCCGACTGGATCGAGCGATTCACGGTCGCGGACGCCTTGCTCGACGCGGATCGCATCGTCGCGGCGGCCGGTCGGGACTGGTCGGACGTGGTCTCGACGGTCGAACGATCCGTCGACCTCGGTGGCGAGTCCGATCGATACCGGCGAATCGAGTCGCTTCTGGCCCGCGCCGAAGCCGATCTCGAAGACCTGGGCATGCTCGCGCCGGAAACGGCGAAGCGTCGTCTGGTCGAGGAGGCGGTGTCCGCATCCGATGGATCCGCCCGATCCGAAGCCTCGGTGACGCCGATGGCGTTCATGGACGCGCCGGAGGAGGTCGTTCTGCTCGGCGTCGTCGATCTGTCGGCCCGCGATGAAGCGGTGCTCGCAGGATGCATCGTCCACACGATGATCCTGGCTGCTGCCGTCGATGGCGACGACGCTCGTCCGGCCCTTCGTTCGGACCCTCGATTCGATGCGATCGGCAGAGTCGTTCCGGCGCACTGGATCGCGACACCACCGGTCATTCCATTCGATTCCCTGCAGATCGAGGACAAGCCGATCGACGAAGCCGAAGCGGTGGTCGAGATGCTCGCCGCCGAGGCCGCGAAGAACGCACGCGAACACGAAAATCAGGATGGCCGCCTCGACCCGGAATCGGTCGCGATCGTGGTGGCGGACGAAACGGCCGCCGAGTCGTTCCGGCGCGAGATCGAAGCCGCGGGCGTCACCGTCCACCTTGCGGGTGGGCGGGCGTTCGCCCGGAGCGGGCTCGCCCGCACGCTCGGCACGCTCGCCATTCATCTGGAGCGAAACGACTCGGACGGTTTCGGCCGTCTGGTCGCGGATCCGGGCTTCGCGGCCGCGATCAGCCGTCGGCTCGACGGCCTCGATGCGGCCGCCGCGTGGTCGAGTTGGGCGGAGTCCGACATGCCGCGTCCCCTCACCGAGGGATGGCCCGGCGATCCGGACGCCTGTGAACGGACGGCCCAGGCCGCCGCGCGGCGAACCCTCCACGCGGCCGACGAGGTGCTTTCGGACATCCTCGCGCCGCTGGGCGACGCTGGACCGGATCGACTCGATCGAATGCTCACCGGACTGCTCGAGGTCCTGCAGCGGCTCGACGACGAAGACGCCGCCGGACTCTGGTCGGAGGAGATCCTTCGACTGGTCCGGGACGCGGTCGGCGACCTGATTCCGCTGCCCGAGGAACTCCAGCCGACGGTCACCGCGTCCGAAGCGATCCGACTCCTGCTTGGAACGCTCGATGCGGCGCGGCTTCCCGATCCACCGGATCCGGCCGCGATCGAGACCATCGGCTGGCTCGAAGCGCCGTTCGATCCGGCTGGAAGCGTCATCGTCACCGGCTGTCACGACGCGGCGTTGCCGGGACGGTTCACCGATCCCATCCTGCCGGATTCGCTCCGGGCGACGATGGGCCTCGAGGACGAGGCACGTCGGCACGCCCGGGATCTCTGGGTGCTCTCCACGATTCTCGGCCGCGACCCCGACGCTCGTTTTCTGGTGCCGCGTCGCGATCCCCGCGGCGAGCCCCGCGTGCCGTCCCGACTGATCTTCGGTGACCGGGGCCCGGCCCTGGCGAAACGGGTCGTCGAGGTCTTCACGAAGCCTTCGACCCGGAACCGTGGCGGCGTGGACGTGTCGGGATTCGGGCGACCCCGCCCGACCTGGGCGGACGACTCGGCGCGGACCGTCACCATCGACCGACTCTCGGTCACGGCGTTCCGCGACTACCTCGCGTCGCCGTATCGATTCTGGTTGAAGCACGTGCTGGGCCTTCGTGGGCCGGAACCGGTCGGTCGCGAGCTCGATGCCCGGACCTTCGGCACCGTGCTTCACCATGCGGTGGAGGTGTTCGGGAAACAGGACATCGCGCGACATGCGGCGGGCGATCGTCCCTGTGCCGATCCCGATCGGATCCACCAGGCGATGGTCGACGCGATGTCGGAGGCGATCGATCGCATGTGCGGCGGTGGCCGGGGCGCCGGACTTCTCCTGCAGGAGCGGATCCTGACCGCGCGACTCCGCGAGGTCGCGCTTCGGCAGGCGGATCTCGCGCGGGAAGGCTGGCGGATCCACGCGGTCGAAGACCAGCTCGACGCGTTGCTCGACATCCCGGGCGAAGCGCCGATGCCGGTGCGGGGGCGGATCGACCGCATCGATCATCATCCGGAACACGGCTGGCGGTTGATCGACTTCAAGACGTCGGATGCCGGCAAGAAACCGGATCCAAGTCATCGTACGAAGGGTCGTTGGATCGATCTCCAGCTGCCGCTCTACCGCGGCCTCCACGCGGGCACCCTTCCCGAGGCGCCGCCGCCCTCGGAGGTCGCGACCGGCTACTTCCTGGTCACCTCGGACCCCGGGAAGATCGGCTTCGCGCCGTCGAAGAAGATCGACGAGCTGCACGAAGAGGCGATGGACATGGCGCGGGAGGTCGTGCGAAGCATCCGTGACGGCAACTTCGATCTCACCGGCGATCCACCCTGGGACGGCGATCCGATCGCGCTCGTGCAGCGGACCCGGTCGCTCGGTGGCGAAGACGATGGGGAGGGCGAAGGATGAACGACCCGCAGGGTGAACTCGAATTCGTGCCGGACCCCGGCTTCCGCCCCGACCCGGAGTCGGAGGCCGCCGAGACTTCGGACGCCGGTCACGACGAAGACGGCTCAGGCATCGACGGCCCGCGGCACCTGCGGATCCTCGCGTCCGCCGGTACCGGAAAGACCTTCCGGCTAGTGGGGCGGTTCCTCGAACTGGTCGACCGTGGCGTCGAGCCCGAACGCATTCTCGCGACGACTTTCACGCGGGCGGCGGCGGGGGAGATCCGGGATCGGATCTTTCGCGACGCGGCGGCGCTGGTGGTCGATCCCGAGAAGCGGGAGGAGGCGATCCGCGAACGCGGGCTTGCGCGGGAGACGATGGCGGCCGCGGAAGCCGCGTCGCTGCTGGAGCGACTGGTGAAGGCGATGCCGGGCCTGCAGGTGCGAACCCTCGACAGCGTGTTCGCCTCGATCGCCGCGGGCCTCGGTCCGGCGTCGGGCATTCCCGCTGGCGCCCGGCTCGTCGAGGCCGACGAATCCGCCGCGATCCTCCGCGAGGCGATCGACGTGACGGTGTCGGAGACGGATGCGGACGCGATGCTCGAGACCCTCGAGACGCTCGGATCGCGGGGCACCAAGGTCACGATCGTCCCGGTCGTCGAACGGGCCGTCGCGAATCTCCTCACCCTCCATCAGGAATCGACTCCGGATGCGTGGGACTGGTCCGCGCCGCCGCGTGACGACGAGGATCTCGAACGGATTCGCGATCTCCTGCTCGACGAAGATCGCGCGAAGACCTGGCCCGCGGGCGTTCGCAAGGCGTCGGCGAAGATCGCCGGACTCATCGACGAGGTCTGCACCCGCGACGGCGGCGGATGGATCCTGATCGCGAAGGAGAAGATCCTCAAGGCCGCGGTCGACGGCGTCGACTACTCGAAGAAGCCCGTACCCGACGAACTGGTCGGGCCGCTTCAGGATCTCGCGGTTCATGCGGCGGCGGGCAACCTGCGAAACATGGGTCACCGGACGGCGTGCATCCGCGACCTGCTCGGTCGGATCGGTCCGCGCATCGCCGACCTCAAGCAACGGAACCGCATCGCGGAGTTCGACGACTTCACCCGATCGCTCGATTCCCTCCGGGGCGGGGCCGGCCCCGGCGATCTCGAGGAACTCTGGTATCGACTCGATTCGAGGATCGAGCATCTGCTGCTCGACGAGTTCCAGGACACCTCCGCGACCCAGTGGCGGGCGCTTCGTCCCATCGCGTCCGAGATCGCGAGCGTCTCGGACGGCACGCGTTCGCTCTTCGTGGTGGGCGACGTCAAGCAGTCGATCTACGGCTGGCGTGGCGGCGATCCCCGGATCCTCCGGAATCTCGAAGCGATCACGACGGAGGGGGTGATCGAATTCGTCGAGGAGAAGCTGGAGAAGTCGTTCCGGTCGAGTCCCGCGGTGATCGAACTGGTGAACACGCTCTGTGAAGAGATCGCGGGGGACGCCGCGCTGCTGGAGCACGCGGACGGCGCGGCGGCGGCGTTCGGCGAACTGTTCCGCGAGCATCGGACCGCCCGGACTTCGCTCGACGGTGTCGCCACGATCGAACGACTGCCCGAGCCCGACGCCGATGAGGACGAGGACGAGTCGGTGGTGCTCGCCCGCAGCGCGGCCGAGGCGGCCGAGCGGCTGGTCCGGCGACACGGGGTCGAGGACGCGGAGGGTCGTCCGACGGTCGCGGTCCTGGTGCGGGCGAACAAGCGGATCGGACCGATCGTCGAGGCGCTGCGCGGGCTCGGCATTCCGGCGACCGGTCGAGGAGGTGGATCGCTCCTCGACGCGGAGGCGGCCACCGTGATGATCCAGGCGATGCGGCTGGCGGCGGATGTCCGCGACTCGCTCGCGGCGGATGATCTTGCGAGGTCGCCGCTCGCCGTGGTGCTCGGCGTTTCGACACCGGGACCGGACGCACGCCTCGGGATGCCCGAGCGGATCGAACTCGCGCGGTCGCTTCGCGAACGCTTCGCCGAGCAGGGGGTCGCTCCGGTGATCGACGGCTGGCGGCGATGGCTCGAACCCGGACTCACGGTGCGGGAGACGGTCAGGCTCCGACAACTGGTCGAGATCGTCGAGGGACTCGAGGCCGATCCCACGGTCGCCCGCGGTCCCGGCGAGCTCGCCGCGATCCTCGGATCGGTGGTGGTCGAGGACCCCGGCGGGGAAGGGGTGGTCGTCATGAACATCCACCAGTCGAAGGGCCTCGAGTTCGAGGGCGTGGTGGTGACGGATCTCGCCGGCGACCTCTTCCGCAGTCCGGAGGTGGCGCGGTCCACGCCGGCCCTGCCGACCGCGGCGATCGACCGGGTCGCGACCTGGTACGCCGAAGAAGCGCGACCCGACGACGCGCTCGCGATCCATCGCGAGACGACCGATCGCATCGTGCTCGAGGCGTTGTGCGGGTTCTACGTCGCCTTGACGCGGGCGTCGCGTGATCTGGTGGTCCAGGTGCCGCCCGCGAAGTTCGGGACGAAGAACGAAGAACACAAGAAGAGCTACTTCTCGACCGCGGGCATCGTGCGTCGGGCGATCGGCATCGCGCAACCGCCGGATGACGACGCCGATTCGGCGGATGTCGAAGCCGGTTCCGCGGTCGAGTTCGAGGTGTCGGGGGCGCTTGAAACGCCGGAGGCGATCGAGGTCCATCGTGCCAGGGCGTCGATCGAACACGATGCGTCGCCCGCTGATCGAATCCAACGCGAGGCGTGCCCTCGCCCGACCCTCGCCGTCGAGCGTCGTTCGCGACGACGACGTGCGGTGGCGGTCAAGCCGCCGTCCTCGTTCCACGCCGACCGATCGGAACTCTTCCGGGTCGCTGGCGCGGACGCCGCGGACCGGGGGACCGCGATCCACGCGTGCTTCGAACGCATCGAATGGGCCGCCGACCTCGACACGGTCGGGGACGAACTGCTCGACGCCCGGATTCGAAACGCGGTTCCCGGTCGATCGGAGGCCTGGCGTCGGGAGTGCATCCGCGACTTCCGCACCGCGTGCTCGAGCCCGGCGATCCGAGACCTGCTCGACCGGCCGGGTGATGACGCGGTCGTCCGGCGTGAGCGTCGGTTCGTCTCGGTCGGACCATCCGGCGTCCAGCAGGGCTCGATCGATCGGCTGGTTCTTCGCGTGGACCCGGACGGATCGAAGAACGGGGGCGAGGCCGGGGCCGGCGTTCGCGAGGCGTGGATCGTCGACTTCAAGACCGACCGGATCGAGGGCACGCCGGATCAGGTCGCGGCGATGTTGCGCACGCGTCACGCGGGTCAGCTGGCCGGTTACCGCGATGCCGTGGCGGCGATCTACGAGCTGCCCCCAGCCCGGGTCCGGGCCTCCGTGGTCGGGATCGACGCGGGCGTGGTGGCCGACCTCGCCGACTGAGATCGCTTGGGAACGTCGACGGGAACGGGCAAGGGGCCGTCCACCCGGCCGGATCCACGCTCCGGCCGCCCGACCGAGGCGTTTGATGGAGGCCCTCGAACCAGGGCCGGCAACACCGATTCCGACCTCCGCCATCGGCATCCGAACGCCCGAAACCGGGGGGCTGAGGCCGACTGAATCGGGCTGATTCCGGGCCTCTTTTCGAGGACGCCCCCCTCATGGGCCTGATACCATCCGAAAACGTCCTTGAGTGCCCCGCATCGACCGGAAAACCGCATGCCCTCGATCACCATCAACGGCCAGGCTCACGACTTCGAGCCCGGTGAGACCATCCTGCAGATCGCCCTCCGCAACGAGGTCGAGATCCCGCATTACTGCTATCACCCCGGCCTTTCGATCGCCGCCAACTGTCGGATCTGCCTCGCCGAGGTGTGGGCCCCGAACCCTCGGAACGAGGGCAAGCTCGAACCGTGGCCGAAGCTCGTCCCGACCTGCCAGCAGACCGCTTCCGAGGGCATGGTGATCCACACCGACAGCCCCAAGTCGGTCGCGAACCAGAAGCAGGTCATGGAGCTGCTCCTGATCAACCACCCCGTCGACTGCCCGGTCTGCGACCAGGCGGGGGAGTGCCATCTTCAGGACTACTCCTACCAGTACGGCCGGGGCGAAAGCCGATTCCGCGAGGACAAGAACAAGCAGCCCAAGAAGAGCATCGGACCGAACGTCCTGCTCTACAGCGACCGCTGCATCATGTGCACGCGATGCGTCCGTTTCACCCGCGAGGTGACCGGCACCGGCGAGTTGATGGTCGACGGCCGCGGCTCCACCGGTCAGATCGACGTCTTCCCGGGCATGGCCCTCGACAACGAACTCGCCTCGAACGTGATCGACCTCTGCCCGGTCGGGGCCCTGCTCGACAAGGACTTCCTCTTCAAGCAGCGGGTCTGGTTCCTCACCAAGACCCCGTCGATCGACGGCATCACCTCGAGCGGCGACAACATCTGGGTCGAGCACAACGAAGGCACCGTCCACCGCATCAAGCCGCGGGAGAACCCCGATCTCAACGACTGGTGGATCACCGACGAGGTCCGCTACGGCTGGAAGTTCGTGCACGACGAGGGACGCCTTCGTCTTCCGGCGGTCCGAGGTCGAGATCCCTTCGATCCGACCCGGGCGGGCGACGCCTGGCGCGAGTCGCTGGCGGCGGCGAATGAAGTCCTCGAGACCGGCGTTCGTGATGGTCGGATCGGCCTCCTGGTCAGTCCGATGCTGTCCTGCGAGGACGCGTATCTCCTGGCCCAGTGGGTCCGGTCGATCGACGCGGACGTGGTCTTCGGCATCGGACCGGTTCCGATCGACGGCGAAGATCGTTCCTACGGCGAGTACGTGGTCCGGGCCGAGAAGGCCCCGAACGCCCGAGGCGTTCGCCGGGTGCTCACCGGACTGCTCGGTGGCGAAGCGGGCGGCATCCTCGAGGCCGACGCGTTCCTCGCCGAAGCGAAGGCGGGCCGGTTCTCGGCGACGGTGATCACCGGCAACTACGCGAGCGACTGGGTCACCCCCGAGTGGGCCGACGCCGTGGCCGCGAAGCCCTACATCCTGATCGACACGCTTCCCAGTCGCCTCGTCGACGCCGCATCGGTGCTCCTGCCGGGTGCGACCTGGATGGAGAAGGCGGGTTCCTTCCAGAACGCCGACGATCGCCTGCAGGCGTTCGAGCGATCGATCTCGACCATCGACTACTGCAAGGGCGAGGCCCAGATCGGCATCGACCTGCTCGCCGCGCACGAAGGCCGCGCACCGGTGAAGTTCGATCCCGAACAGACCCGGGCCGAGATCTCGACCCTGCCCGGGCTTTCCGGCTTCCGCGGCGAGATCGTCCGGCCGGAGGCGAAGGTCTCGCTCGACAGCGACATGCTCACCGTGGATCTCTGATCGGCCTTGGATGCGATGAGTTCACCACGTAGGTCGGACGCAGGTCGGACGCTGGGAGCGAACGAGAGATGAGCTCGTCCCAACTGATGGAGAACGCCGACGCGGTCCGGGCCCTCGCGCCCGAAGCCGAGGTCGCGAGGTCGCGGGCCATCGACGGTCTCGCCGCACTCCAGCACGACGACGGTCACTGGTGCGGTGAACTCGAAGGCGACTCGATCCTCCAGAGCGAGTACGTCCTCATGAAGTGGATCCTCGAACAGGAGGTCGCGCCGCTCGCCGACGGCCGCGGGCCGGAGGTCCTCGTGCGAATCGTCGAGACGCTGCGAACCCAGCAGCGTCCGGACGGCGGCTGGGGGCAGTTCCCCGGATCCGACATCGATCTCAGCGCGACGGTGAAGGGTTACTTCGTCCTGAAGCTCCACGGCGACGACCCGGACGCGCCGCACATGCGGCGGGCCCGTGAACGGGTGCGCGAACTCGGCGGCGCGGAGCGGGTCAACACCTGGACGAACTTCTTCCTCGCCTGCCTCGGACAGGTCTCCTGGAACGCGGTTCCCGCGATCCCGCCCGAAGTCGTGATGCTTCCCCGGTGGTTCTACTTCCACCTCGACAAGGTGGCGGCGTGGACCCGGACCATGATCCTGCCGCTGTCGCTGGTGACCACGTTCCGGCCGGCGAGGCGACTGGACGCGTCGCAGGGCATCGACGAACTCTTCATCTCCTCCCGGGATCGACACCGACTCCTGATGCGGACCGACGTTCCCGCGGGATGGCGCACGTTCTTCGCGGGGGTGGATCGCGGTCTCAAGATGCTCCATCGACTCGGTGGATCGCCGTGGCGTCGTCGGGCGATCGACCGATCGTTCGAGTGGATCCGACGTCGCGCGGGCCAGGACGGCGCCGCCGCCACCGACGGCGTCGGGGCGATCTTCCCGCCGATGGTCTACTGGCAGGTGGTGCTGAAGACGATGGGTCACGCCCGTGAACATCCGCTCGTGTCCCGCGCCGAAGCCGAACTCGACGCGTTCATGCTCGAGGCCGAGACCGGGCACGGCGAGCCCGGCGCGATCCGGTTGCAGCCGTGCTTCAGTCCGGTCTGGGACACCGGCATCGCGCTCTACGCCCTGACCGACTGCGGGCTCGACCTCGATGATCCCCGCTGTGACCGAGCGGCCCGCTGGCTCCGGGAGAAGGAATGCCGCTTCCGGGGCGACTGGGTCCGCAACCTCGACTCCGACGTGCCATTCAGCGGTTGGTACTTCGAGTACCACAACGCGTGGTACCCCGACGTCGACGACACCGCGATGGTCGCGATGGCCTTGTACCGCACCGGGGGGGACTCGAACGTCGCGGCCGCGAAGCGCGGGCTCGCGTGGATGCGGGCGATGCAGAACCAGGACGGCGGATGGGCGGCGTTCGATCGGACCGTCGATCGTCCGATCCTCGAGTACATCCCGTTCGCCGATCACAACGCGATGCAGGATCCGAGCTGTCCCGACATCACGGGGCGGGTCCTCGAGTGTCTCTCGTGGATGGGACTCACCAAGAGCGATCCGACGGTGCGAAAGGCGATCGACTACGTCAAGCGACATCAGGAGCCGGAAGGCTGCTGGTTCGGTCGCTGGGGCGTGAACTACATCTACGGCACCTGGCAAAGCGTGATCGGCCCGATCCGCTGCGGCGAGGACCCGCGACAGCCCTGGATCCAGAAGGCGGCGGCGTGGCTCGAGTCGGTGCAGAAAGCCGACGGCAGTTTCGGCGAGACGGCGATGAGCTACGAGGACCGCAGCCTCATGGGCAGCGGTCCGAGCACCGCGAGCCAGACCGCGTGGGCGGCGATGACCTTGCAGGAGATTCGCGGCGCCGATCATCCGAGCGTGATGAAGGCGATCCGCTGGTTGTGCGACACGCAGCTCGACGCGGACGCCGCGGCGGATCCCGAACGCAATCCCGACGGCGATCCGGCGGGCAGTTGGTGCGAGACCGAGTTCACCGGCACCGGCTTCCCGAAGGTCTTCTACCTGCGATACCACCTGTATCGGCACTCGTTCCCGCTGATGGCGATCGGACGATGGCTCGAGGCGCGGCGCGGGTAG
>JAQWJM010000205.1:0-14292 GCA_029248335.1 Phycisphaerales bacterium | reverse complement strand
GTTCGACCCGGCGATGCTCAAGGACGATTCGATCGAGGTGCCCGTGCAGGTGCTCGGAAAGGTCCGCAGCCGCATCACGGTCGCGGCCGACGCCGATGCCGCGACCCTCGAGGCCGCGGCCCTCGCGGACGAGCGGATCCGTGAACTCGTCGAAGGCAAGACCATCCGGAAGGTCGTGGTCGTCCCCGGGAAACTCGTGAACGTGGTGGCGAACTGATGGATTCCAGCGGATCCCATCCCGCGTGGCGTCCGGAGGAGCCGTGGCCGGCGACCTTCGCGGTGCCGCTTTCGGTCGACGCGCCGTTCGAGGCCGATGCGTTCCTCGCCGGGCTGGCCGGCGCCCTCGAGGCGTCGATCGAGGTGCTGGAGTTCCTCCCGTCCGCGGACGAACGGAGCCCGTGGTCCGTCGTGGTCCGGATTCCGGGACGCGGGGCGCCGGTGGTGATCTCGTTGGAGCGGACCAAGCGGATGGACGAGGTGCCGCCCGCGATCGCGGGCCGGGTCGCCGCATCCCGATTCACCCTCATCGTCGAGTCGCTGCTCGAATCCGAGGACCCGCGACTCGACTGGGCGAAGCTGGTCGGCATCGCGACGGCCCACGACGCGTCGATCGCGGTGCTGGACGCCTCGACCGGGCGATGGTTCGACGGGCCGGAGATCGACGGCGACCTTCTCGATGCCGAACTCGGCCCTCCGGAGGACGTGTTGTGGCGGGTGCAGGCGGTCTCGACGTCCGAGGACCTCGATCAGGGAAGCGTGTGGCTCTACACCCGTGGCCTGCTTCGCTGCGGGTTGCCGGAACTGGAACTCCTGGAGGTGCCGGGGGCCAGTGCTCCCGCGGCATCCCGCATCCTCGACGCGCTCGCGGCGCTCCTGCTCGAGGACGGGCCGCCGCCGCCCGAGGTTCCCTACTCCATCGGGCCCGGAATCGACATCGCTCTGATTCCGTGGCGGGAGGCGATCGAGGCCCTCGATCCCCAGAGTCTCGGTGACGATGCGGACCGGGCCGCCTTGTCGCAGGAGACGCCGAATCCACTCCAGGCGCGTCGCGCCGCGGTGTGCGACATCGAGCCCAAGGGAAGCTTCAAGAAGATCTGGACCTGGCCGGCGGATGCGGTCGCGCACTTCTCGCGACCGGACGCCTCCATCTACCGGAGCGACGCGGCGACCGCGCGGTCCTCGGCGATCGCGCGTCGCAGCTGGAACCGGGCGGTCGAGGCCCGTGCGTCGACCGGCGAAGGGCTCGTCCTGCTGGCGGGGGTGCCGCTCGGCGCCGATGCGGACGGTCGGATCGAACATGCCTGGGTGCAGGTCGACTCGACCACGGCCCACGGTGGAACCGGGCTGATGCTCCGGAATGCGATGGACGGTCGGGCCGCCGGGACCTCGGTCGAATTCAAGGCCGCGGACATCGATGGATGGCGTCTGGTCCGGGGCGACGTCGCGATCGGACCGGAGGACCGCGTCGATCCGATGGCGTTCGCGGCCGAGGGCGGGACGGGGCCTTCGGCATGAGTGATTCGCCCGACCGGCTCGAACCGTTCGAGGACGATCCCCTCGCGCACCCGCCGGCGGTGCTCGCGGCCGCCGCCGGACGGAGTGAACTCGACGCGGTGCGTCTGATCCTCGACGAAGAGGGGATTCCCGCCGTCGTGGAACGCCGGCACGACGCCGATCCGCCGGACTGGGTGCTGCTGGTCGCAGACGCCGCGGGGGAGGACGCTCGACGAACCCTCGAGAACCGGGCCGCGGTCGCGTCCCACATCGACTGGGACGAGTTGGACGTGGGGACGCCGCCCGACGAGGTTCGAAACGTCCTCGCCGGCGCGGACCGGATCCGACGTTTCAACATCGTGGTTCGCGTCGCGGGCACGGTGGTCGGGCTGCTGATGCTCCTGCTCGCGGTCGTGGCGGTGATCGCGGTCCTGATAACCTGAGAAACCCGGGCTCGTTCGTCGAGGCCTCGAACCATCGTCGTGATCACTGCGAACAGGAATCCTGCCATGCGAACTTCAGACTCCGTCCGCGTCCTCACGCCGCTGCCTGCGGTCCTCCTCATGCTCTGCGTCACGCTTCTCGGCGGCTGCGGAGGCTACGTCCTCAAGGGACGTGCGGTGGTCGGCGCCTACAACACCATCGAACTGGTCGACAAGGACGATCCGAGGCTCGCCGATCGCGGCACGCCGGGCGTCCGGGTGGAAGCGGTCCGGGATCCGCAGTCCCTCGGCCGAAAGATCGTCGCCGCCGCGAACAGCGGTGGGGACGGCACGATCCGGCTCGCGATCAGTGATTTCGGTGCGGGTTTCCTCGAGGAGGAATGGGAACTCAAGGCGGCGATGGGCGGCGCAAGCTACACCTCGAACGTCTTCGAACTTCCGTTCGATTCCGACTCGGTCCGGCTCCTCATCGTGGTGAAGCCGGGAAGCGGTCGGGCCGGCGGCTCGATGCAGTCCGAGTCGGAGCGGGAACTCGACAGCTTCGACATCAGGCTTCCCAAGGATTCGGCGATCTACCGCTGACCGACGACCGGTTCGCGATTCGATCGGAGGGCCTGCACGCATGCGGTATCGATACCACCTGAATCTCGCGGGCGGTCTCTACCTCGGCGTCACGATGCTGGTGGGATTCGCCTCGACGGTGCGTCCGAACAACCTGCTCGTCTGGATCTTCGGTTTCCTGCTCTCCCTGGTCGTCATCAGCGGGCTGACCAGTGGTGGGGCGCTGTTCCGGCTCACCATGCGACGACTCGATCCGGTGAACGGTCGCGTCGATCGCCCGCTGGTGGTCCGCTACTCGGTCCGCGGGGGAAGTCGGTACCTGCCGCTGTTCGACGTCCGCATCACGGAATCCCGACGAGGCGCGGATCGAGCCGACGGCTGGTGGACGCACGCCGATCCCGCCTCGGCGTGGGTGATGCACGCGGGGCCCGGAGAGGTCGTCCATGGCGAAGCGGTCTTCGTGCCCCGGCGTCGCGGCCGCATGCGATTCGACGCGTTCGAGGCGAGGTCGAGCTTCCCCTTCGGCCTGGTCGGGAAGTCGGTCACGGTGCGGCAGGAGATGGAGACCCTGGTGTTCCCCCGGACGTTCCCCATCCGCGAGAACGAGATCGACCGACTGCTCGGTGGTGGCGTCGGTGGCGGCCGGGCCGGTTCGGGGCTCGGGTCCGCCGGAGAATACGCGGGTCTTCGCGAATACCGCCCGGGGGACAGCATTCGCTCCGTGGCCTGGAAACGATCGCGGGCCGGTGAGAATCCGGTGGTGATCCAGCGGGCCATTCCCGCGCCGCCGCGACTCATCGTGCTGCTCGACCTGCGACGACCGACCGACCGGCTTCGATTCGAGGCCGGCGTCGATCCGCGGGAACGCGAGGAGGCGGCGATCACCTTCGCGGCGTCGCTCGCGGAATCCTCGATCCGGCACGGGGTCGAAGTCGGTCTGCGGATCGCCGGCATCGATCTCCCCGAGATCCCCATCCGTGGTGGACGACGGCATCTCGACCGGATGCTCGCGCATTTCGCATCGATCGACCTCGACGCGACGCGGAAGGATCGGGCGCTGGCGGTGCCCGCCTCGAACGTGGCGGCCATGGTCGCGATCCACGTCGATCGCGTCGACGTGGCCATCGGTCACGAACGCTGCTGGCATCTCCTTCCCGCGAACATGGATGACCTCATGGAACGTCGGCCGGAGTCGACCGAGGCGGCGGCCGGCCCGGATCGCGACGGTTCGGCGACGGGATCGGAGGCCGCCGCATGACGCCGCTCGCCCGTTACCGTCGTCATCTCCGGATCCAGGTCCTGCTCGCGGTCGCCGCGTTCACCGTGGCCTTGCAGCAGTTCGAACTCCTGTTCATCCTCGGCGCCGCCGCGGTCGCGAGTGGTTACGTCAGCGACGGCCCGCGTGGTCGGCACTTCCCCCCCTGGGTCATCAACGTCCTGGCGATGGGGGTGTTCGGCTGGTCGGTCCTGTCCTTCCTCGACAATCCCGATCCGAGCACCACGATGGCGATCGTGGGTCGTCTTTCCTGCTGTCTCGCGGTGCTGCGCCTCTTCGGCCGGCGAGGCGCGCGAGAGGATCGGCAGGCGGTGGTGATGTCGGTGGTCGGGGTGGTCGCCGCCTGTCTCTATTCCTTCCAGCTGCTGCTCGGGGTCATCGTGGTGGTCTTCGCGGTCGAGACCGTCCACGTGGTGATGTTGAACCGACTCCGCGCGGGACTCGACCACGCTCGCGACGAACGACGGGATCTGGTGGCGGACGTCGCGATCCCGCCGGTGGAGCCCGCCTTCGGTCGGAGTCCGGTCGCGCAGTTCCGCCTGCTCGTCGGAGGCTGCGTGATCGTGGCCGCCGCACTGGCCACGGGCGTGTTCCTGATCTTCCCCCGGCCGAGCGACGCCGGGCTGGTGGCGCTCGGCACGCGGACCGGGTTCTCGCCGACCGTCGACCTGACCCGAAGCGATCAGATCGAGCAGAGCAACCGCGAGGTCCTGACCGTCCAGTGGTCGGATCCACAGGGGGTGTCGATCCAGTGGCCGCAGCCGCTTCGGCTCCGCGGGGCGGTGCTCGACCGCTGGAACCCGACCAACCGCCGTTGGATCGCGGCCGAGACCCGGCGTTTTCGTCGCACCGTGACCACGAGTGGTGATCCGGAGGACTTCATGCCGCTCGGCGTCGAGCCGGTCGATCGGAGTCTCTACACCCAGACGGTCACCATGCGGTCGCTCGCGACCTCCCGGGTGTTCGCCCGTTGGGCGCCGGTCGCGATCGCCTGCGATCAGGCCCGGACCTTCACGCTCGATCCCGCGAACCTCGAGATCGAGGACAACCTCGGCGGGGGTCTCGATCGCTTCGCGACGTATCGACTCAAGATCGCACCGAATCCGACGCCGGAGACGATCGCCTCGATCGCGGGCGACGCGATTCCACCGGTGAGACCGCCGCGTTTCGACGTTCCCGGCGTGCGGGAGGAAGCCCTTCGGATCCTCGAGGAACGCGCTCCGGAGCTGCTCGAACCTGCGCCGGTCGGCGACGACGAGGCGAAGTGGCGACGAAATCGACGCATCGCGGAGGAGTTCACGGACTACCTGCGGGGTGAGGACTTCCGATACGCCCTCGACCTCCGGCGATTCGTGCAGCGTCGTGGCGTGGACCCGATCTACGCGTTCCTGACCGAGTATCGATTCGGTCACTGCGAGTTCTTCGCATCCGGCCTCGCGGGTCTCTGCCAGTCGATCGGCATCGAGTGCCGGGTGGTGACCGGATTCGTCGCGGTGGAGTTCGACGACCGGCTCGCCCGCTACATCGTCCGGGAGTCGAACGCGCACGCGTGGGTCGAGGTCCGGACCGGTCGCTGGTCGTGGCGTGAATTCGATCCGACCAACACCCGGGTGCTCGAGGAACTGCAGGCGTCGCGCCGAAGCTGGGCCGACGACTGGCGCTGGATCTACGATCGCGCGGATTTTCTCTGGACGAGCCGATTCGTCACCTTCGACGGCACCAGCCAGGCGACCCTCGCGGATCGACTCGGGGGTCTGGTGGGCGGTGGTGGCCGCGGCGTCGTCGAACGGATCAGCGAGACGGCGAGGCAGGTCAACCGGTACTTCCAGCTCGGTCCCGCGGGCTACATCTGGATCGGGATCGTCGCGTTCGCGGTCGGACTCGCGGTGGTGGCGTCGGTGCGCTGGATTCGTCGTCGCCGGCTCGTGCGGAGACTCCTGCAGGCGTCCCCGGAATTCTCGAATCGTCGTCTGCGGGAAGCGGAGTTCTATCTCACGGTCCTCGAGGCGTTCTCCATCGCGGGATGTCCGAAGCCGGACTGGGCGCCGCCGCGGGCGCACCTCGACACGGTCTCCTCCACGCGTCCGGACCTGGCGGCCGCGGCCGCCCCCCTGATCGATCTCTTCTACGCCGTGCGCTACGGTGGCCGCCGGCTCGAATCCGGTGAACGCCGATCGGTGGAGGCGGAGGCGGATCGCATCCGGCGAATCGCGGAAGGGCTTTCGACATGAGCGGCCATGCGGATCACGATCAGCGACCTCACGACGAGGACGAGACCCGGGCTCAGGTGGAGGGGGTCGCGGCTCGTCTGATCGCGGGACCTGGACGCGTGCTCGACCTTGGTTGCGGCACCGGTCGGGTCGGTGGGATGCTCGCCGCGGCGGGACACGACGTGACCGGGGTCGATCGGGAACCGGGCCATCGAGCGGAGTTTCTCGAGGCGATCGGGGGTCGAGGCCGATTCGAGGAGCTCGACTTCACCGAAGCCGCTGGTCTCGGGAAACTGTCGCCCGGTCCGTACGACGCGATTCTCCTGCTGGGAAACACCCTGACCACCGTTCGGTCGCCGGTGGTGCTTCGTGAACTGTTCCAGGCCATCGCGACCCGGCTCGATCCGGAGGGCGTGTTCGTCTACGACGACTTTCCGTTCACCGGATGGTCCGAACTGACCGCGGGGAACTGGGGCGACGGGATCAGCGAAGACGGATCGATGCAGATGCTCTGGGTTCCGGGTGAACCGGAATTCGTGATGCGCGCCGGTCCGGAGGTCGACGATCGGGATCTCGAACCCCGTCCCGAGGAGCGGGTGCTCCGGCTCTGGTCAATGTCGGAATTGAACGATGCGGCGTTGCAGGCGGGCCTCGCCGAGGGCGGCCACGATCCCGCGGCGTCCCTCGTCCTCCACGTGCACCGGGAAGGTATCGCCGGTATCGGACTCGAAGCCCGGTCCGAACCCTGATTTCGATGCGTTCCTGAGGCTCGTTCGGATCATGCGGATCGGGAGTGCTACCCTTCCGACGTGGATCTCGATCCCGCTGGCCTTCGTATCGGTTTCTGGACGATGACACGGGTGGTGAAGTTCCATCGGAATCCGTTCCGACCGGGGCGATCGTCCGTTCCGGGAACGCCCCGCCGCGGGGCATCTGATCGAAGAACAACACGTGAAAGCGAGCGTCCGGCGTGCCGGCATCACGAAGCAGAACGCATGATTGGCGAAAGCTCCTCCAGCAGATCTACGAGCGTGGCGGCGCGATCGAATTCGCGATCGCGCATCCCGATCGGGGTGAGACCGATCCGTCGCTCCACGCGACCGGGCCCGATCTCGTCTGGCGGGTCAAGGTCCAGAAACTGACCGAAGAGGAGATCGGGGTGGAGTTCCCGGTGACGCTCGGTCGTGAAGTCCGGATCGACGCCGGAACCGAACTCGTCGCCGCGATCGCCATCGGGCAGAACCGCTGGACCTTTCGCACGCACAACATGGGCGAGGTCTCCGGCGGGACGGGAAGTCCTCCCGGGCTCCGCCTGAAGATGCCCACCGAGGTCAGTCGATCGAAGCGCCGACGGGTGCGTGTCGACACGCAGGCGGTCACGCTGCCGAGCGTCGAGATCTGGCCGCTGCTCGATCCGAAGTCGGTGATTCCCGGCGAGCGTGCGACGGAGCTCGCGTTCGAGTCGTGGCGCAAGGGCGAGACGGTCGACGGGGATGAACTCCTCTCCGACGCCGTCATGCCGGTGATCGGTCCCAAGTTCACCGCCGATCTCGCCAACCTGGGCGGAGGAGGCGTCGGACTCGTGGTCGACCACGAGAACGCCGCCGCGGTCGGACGTCATCGGATCTTCTGGTTGCGTCTGTCGTTGAAGCCCGACATCCCGGTGCCGCTCTGCGCTTCGGGCAAGGTCGTGCACACGCACATCGACTCGTCCCAGCGCACCTACGTGGGCATCGCGTTCGACTTCAGTTTCAATCCCGCCCACGAGTCGCAGGTCGCCGACCTGATCCTCGAGTACATCGACCGGCAGCAGGAACTGCAGCGTCAGGCGCGAGACCAGCGCGACGCCGGCCGAATCGGTTGATCGCCGAATCCCAGCCGGTCGGTCAGCGTTTCGCCGAGTCGGCGGAAGCGCTTTCGATCGCCCGCCGGAAGACCTCGGTCTTGTCGAGGCTTTCGCGATATTCCGCTTCGGGATCCGATTCCGCGACGATTCCGCATCCGGCGAAGTAGTCGAGCCGGCCGTCGAGTTCGTCGCATCCTTCCAGAGGCGTTCCGGTGGCGGTGATCGTCCGGATGGCGACGTTGAGCACCGCATAGCCGGAATCGTCGATCCAGCCGACGGCGCCGCAGTAGGGCCCTCGTCTCACGGGCTCGATTTCGTCGATGATCCGCATCGCCTGGACCTTCGGCGCGCCGGTCACCGATCCCGGCGGAAACGCCGCGAGCACGAGGTCCGCGATCCCGAGCTCCGGACGCAGCATCCCGGTGATCTCGGCCACGCCGTGATGGACCGTGGGATGCGACTCGATGCTCCGGGACTGGCTCACACGGACGGAGCCGACGCGACAGACCCGTCCGAGGTCGTTCCGCATCAGGTCGACGATCATGTGGAGTTCGGCGGCGTCCTTCTCGCTTCGTTCGAGCTCGTCGACCGGTCGGGACGACGGCCGCGTGCCCTTGATGGGGCGGGTCCGCACCGCGATCCCGTCGCGACCGGGGGTGGTCTCGAGGAAGAGCTCGGGGCTCATCGAGACGATCGCGCGACCGGGGCCGCATTCGAGCATCGCGCCGTATCGGGGCGCCGCCGCCTTGAAGGCGAGCGCCGCGAGGCTCCGCACCGAACCCCGGAACCGCGAGCCGAACCGCTGGGCGAGATTCGCCTGGAAGCAGTCGCCCGCGTGGACGTGTTCGATCACCCGGGCGACGTCGCGTCGGTAGTCCACGTCGGTCGGATCGGGTCGAAGGCCGTCGACGATCGGATCGGGAAGCGTTCGGGGCACCAGATCCGGAACCAGGGTGGGATCACCACGGACTTCGGTCGAACCGGCGTGATGGAGCAGGCCGCCCTCGCAACGCAGCAGGATCGCGTCCGGCCACCGGCGATCGTCGAGCGGCGGGGTGGGGGCGACGGCGGTCGGTTCGAGATGCCGGAACAGGTCGTAGCCGAGCATCACGAAATGGCCTCGCCCGGTGGGAAGTCGTTCGGCGGCGGGATCGGGACCCGACGCGGGCCCCGCCAGTTCCCGGCGAAGAACGTCGATGCTCTCCGGACCCCGGAGTTGGCGTTCCGAGACCGGCGTCGCGGCGAACGAAAAACGAGCGAACGGGCTTTCTCCGTGCGATGCGAGCATCGCGAGCGGGCGGTCCCGGGGCCATGCGGCGAGCAGGGCTGCGCTCGCGTCCGGAGCTTCCGGGATCGATGCTGGCGGGATGGTGGACGTGCGTGTCATGAATCGGCGTTCAGGCTACCCGGTTCCCCCGTGACGGCTTCGCGTTTTTGACGTTGCGACTACACTTCTCGACTCAATTCCTTGCGGTCCGGCTCGACGCCGGACCGCGCATCGATGGATCGAACCCCCGATGGCCACGACCAAGAAGACCTCACGCGGTCGCAAGACGACCTCTCCCAGCACCTCCTCCCGCAAGAAGGCGACGCCTCGAACCAAGAGCGCAGCGGCGTCGAAGCGGTCCGCGAAGATGGTCTACTTCTTCGGAGGCACCCGGACCGAGGGCAATGCGTCGCAGAAGACGCTGCTTGGCGGCAAGGGCGCGAACCTCGCGGACATGACCTCGATCGGACTTCCCGTCCCGGCGGGGTTCACCATCACCACCGACAGCTGCGAGGCCTACTACGACGTGGGCGGTCGCTTCCCCGAAGGACTCTCGGATCAGATCCGGCGCAACGTGCGGAAACTCGAGAAGGAGACCGGCAAGAAGTTCGGTTCGACCTCCGATCCGCTGCTCGTCTCGGTGCGCTCCGGCGCCGCGGTCTCCATGCCCGGCATGATGGACACGGTGCTCAACCTCGGCCTGAACGATCGATCCGTGGAAGGCCTCGCGACGCTCACCGGCAACGAGCGGTTCGCCTGGGACGCCTATCGCCGACTCATCAACATGTACGGCGACGTGGTCATGGGCGTCGACCATCACCACTTCGAAGCCGCGTTCGACAAGATCAAGCGCAACCTCGGCGTGACGGCGGACACCGACGTCCCCGCCGAGGGGCTCCGTGAGCTGTGCATCGCCTACAAGGCGGTCTACAAGCGACACGTCGGCGCCGAATTCCCGAGCGATCCGTTCAAGCAGCTCGAACTCGCGGTCGAGGCGGTGTTCAAGAGCTGGAACAGCGACCGCGCGATCTCCTACCGCCGGATCAACGAGATCAGCGGACTGAACGGAACCGCGGTCAACGTCCAGGCGATGGTGTTCGGAAACATGGGCGAGGACTCCGGAACCGGCGTCGCGTTCACCCGCGACCCTTCCACCGGCCGGAACGTCTTCTACGGCGAGTTCCTGGTGAACGCCCAGGGCGAGGACGTGGTGGCGGGCATTCGGACGCCGGAGCCGCTCGTGGCGATGGCGAAGTGGAACGCCCGGGTGTCGAAGGAGCTCGATCGCATCCGGATCAAGCTCGAGAAGCACTACAAGGACATGCAGGACATCGAGTTCACCATCGAACGCGGCAAGCTCTACATGCTGCAGACCCGGAACGGCAAGCGCACCGGCGCGGCCGCGGTCAAGATGGCGGTCGACATGGTCAAGGAGCGACTGATCACCCGGAAGGTCGCCCTGAAGCGGATCCCCGCGAACGACCTCACGCAGCTCCTGCTCCCCAGCTTCCCGGCGAAGGCCAAGGCCTCCGCGACCACGATCGCACGCGGCCTTCCCGCGTCGCCCGGTGCGGCGAGCGGCGGGCTCGCCTTCACGGCGGAAGAAGCCGTCGAGCGTTCCCGAGCGGGGGAGCAGGTCCTGCTCGTTCGCAAGGAGACCTCGCCGGAGGACGTGGACGGCATGCACAGCGCCGCCGGCATCCTGACCTCCACCGGCGGCATGACCAGCCACGCGGCGGTCGTCGCCCGAGGCTGGGGCAAGTGCTGCGTCGCGGGTGCGGGCGAGATCTCGATCGATGCCGCCAAGGGACGGATCACCGTGGGTGGAAAGACCTACGGTCGCAAGTCCATCCTCTCGATCGACGGTTCCAGCGGCGAGGTGATGATCGGCGAGATCGAGCGGGTCGTGCCGAGCAAGGTCTCGGGTGATCTCGCGACCGTCCTCAAGTGGGCCGACGACGTCGCCCGAATGGGCGTCCGCACCAATGCCGACACCCCGAAGGACGCGAAGCGTGCCCGGGAATTCGGTGCGATCGGAATCGGCCTCTGCCGGACCGAGCACATGTTCTTCGAAGGTGATCGAATCAAGGCGATGCGGGAGATGATCCTCGCGGACACCACCATCGCCCGCGAGAAGGCCCTCAAGAAGCTCCTGCCCTACCAGCGCAAGGACTTCGCGGGCATCTTCACCGCCATGAAGGGGCTGCCCGTCACGGTCCGTCTGCTCGATCCGCCGTTGCACGAGTTCCTGCCCCACGAGGTCGACGCGCAGAAGTCGATGGCGAAGGATCTCGGTGTCTCGTTCTCCGAGGTCAAGCGTCGGGTGTCGATGCTGCACGAGATGAACCCGATGCTCGGTCATCGTGGCTGCCGCCTTGCGATCACCTATCCCGAGATCGCGACCATGCAGGCCCGCGCGATCACCGAGGCGACGATCCAATGCCTCAAGAAGGGCGTCAAGGCCCGACCCGAGATCATGGTCCCGCTCATCGGCACCCGCCGGGAACTCGAGATCCTCCGGGAGCTCATCCTGGAGACGATCGCGACGGTCAAGAAGGAGAAGAAGTACACCGGCAAGCTCGACATCCCGGTCGGCACCATGATCGAGATTCCGCGGGCGGCCCTGACCGCCGGCGAGGTCGCGGAGGTCGCCGACTTCTTCAGCTTCGGGACCAACGATCTCACGCAGATGGCCTTCGGCTACAGTCGGGACGATGCGGGAGTCTTCCTGCCGGAGTACGTGAGCAGCGAGATCCTCGAGAAGGATCCCTTCCAGTCGATCGACACCACGGGTGTCGGACGGCTCGTGGACATCGCCTGCCGCGAAGGCCGGGCGACGGTGCCCGGGCTCAAGCTGGGGATCTGCGGTGAGCACGGTGGCGATCCGGCCTCGATCGCGTTCTGCGAGAAGGTCGGGCTCGACTACGTCAGCTGTTCACCGTTCCGCGTGCCGGTGGCCCGACTCGCCGCCGCTCAGGCGGTTCTCTGAACCGAAGTCGGCCACGCAAGGGTCCGGAATCGAATCGAAAACCGCGGAAGGCGACCTCGTCGCCTTCCGCGGTTTTCTTCGTGGGATGAGCGTCGTCACCGAAAAACTCAGTCCCGGCGTCGCGACGAACCTCGCAGCCCGCCGAGCGCGAAGACGCCCAGCGTCGCAGGCGAGGGAATCCAGTTGATCAGGAACGAGTCGGATTGATTCGGTGTTCCGAGGCCCTGATTCCAGGTCGCGGAGATCCTCGACTTGTACAGGGTGGATTCGTAGGGGCTTCCGTCGAAGGCGTAGGAGAAGCGGCCGACGAACGTCCCCAACGTTCCGATCGGGGTCTCGTGCACCTTGCCCGCGGACGTCGATGGGGAGTCATTGAACCAGCTCGCCCCGACGCCGGGATAGGGCGCCCCGGGATCCTCGAAGCCGGGTCCGAGTCCGGTGTTGGAGCCTGCACCGGGAATCTGAAGCGGTGTCGAGGCGTCGTCGCCGAACCCGCCGATCGTGACGAACGAATCGGCCCGTCGTACCGAATCCGTGTCGAAGGGGCCGCCGAGGTTGGAGGGCGCCCAGCCCAGACCGGCCGGCGCCTGGTAGTAGTCGATCTGCGCCGATGGTTCGAGGAGCAGGTCGAAGGCGGAACGCACCACGTCGTTCGAATCGTTCGAGATGAAGTAGAGGTCCTGGACGAAGACCACGATCTCGCCGCCACCGAAGTCCTGGGCCATGACCGTCGAGTCGAACGTGAAGGCGCCGGTGATGTCGGCGTTCGTCGTCGTCGCGATCATGGTCGCGGCGCACACGCAGGTGAGGTGTCTTTTCACGATGTTCGCGGTCATGAGCAATCTCCAGAAGGGGCAGTCTCCTTGAGTATGTCGTGAGAGGCCTGTGGTTGTGAGGGAAGTTTCGCTCAAAAAGAGCGTCCGCTTCGAGGACGCCACTGGAGACCTAAAAACAGGGATTTCGTCATCATCCGGGGCTATTTATAGTCCTATAAATAGCAAGCGATCAACTTTACCGCGGCTCTTTTTCGCATCTGCGGACCATTTGCTTGCATTGAAGTTGGAATTGCAGAGGATGAATAGGTTGAGAGTCGCCTTGATCAGCGGTTTTCGACACCTGCTTCTGGCAGGAGTACCCCGGCTGGCGAGATGTGCCCTTCTCGCCTGGAGTGCTTCGGCCGACTCGACCGGATGCGTGACCGTTCGCGGTGACGCGTGCCCTCCGGAAAGGGTCATTCGTTTTCGGTTCCCTGCGATTCATCACCGTCAGGGACTCGAGCGTGTCAGTCGGTTTCGTTTCCGGCAGGCAAGTCGTCTGGAAGTCATTTCGGGGGAACATTCCTGGCCAGGGGTGATGCCACGACACCCCTCTTTTCGTACCTCGTGGCACAAGATTCCCTCTTCCCAAGGAGAAGAAAAAGAAATGCGCACTTCCATGATTCTTAGTTCTGGTGTTGCCATGATGCTTGCCGCGGGTGCCGCGGCCGACATCACTGGTGCAATCACCGTCGACTACTCCGTCTCGGTTGAAGACTTCGGCGGGGCTGCGGTCAGCGTCAACGTCTCCGACCTCTACCTGCTCAGCGACGACGGTGCTGACGTTGCCCTCAACGTCTACAACCTCATGCTCGCCGACACCGCTCAGGTCAACTACTTCCAGAGCATCACCGGCACCGGCTGGACCCCGACCAACCTGGGTGGCATCTTCGACACCCCGGCCCTGCGTCTCGCCGACTCGTTCGTCACCATCGGTGGCTTCACCCAGGACACCCTGCTCCCCGAGCAGTCTCCCGGTGCGGGTTCCGGTACCGGCCTCGACCCCAACTTCGGTGGTAACAGCGCCGCGTTCCCCGGCGACCTCGCCGGTTGGTACAACGGCAGCCCCCCGAGCCTCAACGGCCAGGTCGGCATGCTTCCCGGCACCGTCGGCATGGGCGTTCTCGTCGGTCGTTTCGCTTATGACGGCGACTTCGACCTCACCGGTTCGACCTTCGAAGTCACCTGGAACCAGGGTCTCGGTACCCCGGGCGTCCAGGCCGGTTTCGAAGTGAACATTCCGGCCCCGGGCGCTCTCGCCCTCCTCGGTGTCGCCGGCCTCGCCGGTCGTCGCCGACGCAACGGCTGATCTCTTCGAGATCGGTTCGCTGCACGGTCCTCGGACCCATCCCAACCCCCGGTTGCTTCGGCAGCCGGGGGTTGTCTTTTTT
>JAQWJM010000204.1:0-20270 GCA_029248335.1 Phycisphaerales bacterium | reverse complement strand
ACGGTCGCCATGCCGGCGGTGATCGCGTTGGCCTCTTCGCAGCAGTAGTCCCAGGGGACCGGGCAGTGGTCCTCTTCGCCCATCACCTCACAGGAGAGCAGGGAGGGATCGGCCACCGTGAACATCGCCATTCCGTCGACGAAGGGCTCCGGTCGGCCGCCGATGCGGGCGAGGAAGGAGACCTGGTCCCCGACCTTCGCGGTCGGCTTCACCTTGATGAGGTCGGGCACGTCGGCCGGGCGGTTCTTCGTGAAGTAGGCGGCCGGGATGGCGGCCGCGACCGGTGTCGGAGGCGCAGGGCTGCTGGGTTCGCACCCGGCGAACAGCAGTCCGGCGACGGTGCAGGCGGCGAGGGTGATCGACTTGGTGTTCATGACCGGTGGTCTCCGAGGAAAAGAGGTCGAAAGATGGTAAGGGATTCAGGCGGCGCGAAGCGCTTCCGGAACCGGAAGTCGAAGGCAGCGGATCGCGGGGACGAATGCGCCGAGGACGCCGAGCAGCAGTCCGGCGAGCAGGCTTGAAACGAGGACTCCGGGGCCGATGGCGAGGCCGAAGACCCCCATGGAGAATCGGATGGTGATCTCGTCGAGCACGAGCATTCCGATCGCGGCGGCGACCAGTCCGCCGATCGAGGCGGTGAGGACGGATTCGAGGACGAGGCTCCGGACGATCGCCGGCCGGGTGTAACCCAGGGTCTGGAGGGTGCCGATCTCGCGAACGCGGCTCGCGAACGCGGCGTAGGTCGTGTTGAGGCCGCCGATCACGCCGCCCGAGGCGACGAGGATCGCGGTCACGATGACCATGAGCCGGATCGGCGTGAAGAACGCGGCGAGGGAGGCGTAGTAGTCGCTCTCCCGGAGGGCGACGAGTTCGAGATCGATCCGGGTCGCGGCGAAACCGTCGGCGGACGTCATGTTCTCGGAGTCGAGTCTGAGCACGACGCAGGAGAGCGTGTCTCTCTTGGCGACGATCAGCAGGTCCGACACCGGCATCCAGATCTCGCCCTCGATGACGCCACCGTCGGCCTCGAGCAGGCCGGCGATCCGGAAGGGTCGGTCGTCGACGATGAGGTCGGCGCCGATGGCGTCCTCGGCCCGTTCCCATCCCAGCCCTCGGGCGGCCAGCACGCCGATCGCGATCTCGTCGGTGCCGGTCGCGGGAAATCGCCCCGTCGTGACCCGCGCTTCCCGATGCACGAGGAAGGCCGCCGGCGTGACGCCTCGAAAGAGCATGTTGACGGCGTCCGCCTCCGCGTCGCCGGCCGGGAGCACCGGGATCGCGAGGTGGACCTCCGGGGAGACCGCGTCGACGCCCGCGATCCGTTCGACGCCGCGGATCCCCGTGGCGGCGATCCCGGTGGTGCGCATGGGGATCTCGCTTCGTTCGACGCTCTCCTCGCTGCCGGCGCCGATCAGCATCACGTTGTTCGGCGAGCCGCTGGTGCGGAGCGATCGCTGCATGCCGCTGACGAAACCGCCCGCGGCCATCACCAGCAGCACGACGAGACCGCAGCCACCCGCGCTGAGCAGCAGGCGGACGGGATTCCGGGTCATGTTCCGGACGGCGTATTCGAATGGAAGTCCATGCATGGTCGTCTCCTCGGGCGGTCAGATCGCCCGCAGTCCTTCCGTGATCTCGCTCCGTGCGGCACGTACCGCGGGGACGGCGCCGGCGAGCAGGCCGAGGAGGATCGCGATGCCGGCGCCGATCACCGCGAGTCGCGGATCGTTGACGATCTCGACGTTGACGCCCTCCATCGCCATGCTGAACCGGCCGAAGGTGACGAGGATGGTCGAGGCAATGCCCCCGACCAATCCGCCGACGGCGCCGAGGATCGCGCCTTCGAGGAGCACCATCCACGCGAGCAGCCCGCCGCTGTAGCCGAGGGTCTGCAGGACGGCCTGATCGCGGATCCGGTCCCGCATCGCGAGGATGATCGCGTTCGCGATCAGGGCGAGCACCGCGGCCAGCGACCCCCATCCGACCCAGCCTGCGAAACTCACAAGCTCGACCACGTCCCGGACCGCCCGACCGACGAATGCCTTTTCCGGCCAGGTGCTGGTGGGATGTTCGTCGTGCTTGAACTCGGCGTCGATGATGGCCGCGATCTCCTCCATGCGGGATGGCGTGTCCACGGTGACGTTGAACTGGGTGACGATCCCCCCGGTGCCGCCACGCATGACGGTCTCCTGCAGGAACGGCAGCTGCACGTACGCGACGTTCCGGTCCTGGGCCCGTTCGCTCTCGATGATTCCGGCGACGTAGACGGTCACGCCGGCCGCGCTGAATCGATCGCCAACCGAGACCCCGCGACGGGCGGCGAGGGACTCGCCCACCATGGCGGCGTCTCCACGACGTCGCCAGTCCTCCGGCGCACCCTCCACGAACCGGCCCGCGTCGCCGAGGGTCGTCTCGAGATCGTCGATCGGAACCCCGCGAAACGTGACCACGTCGAGGCTGGCCCGGCAGTTGGAGACGAGGATCCGCATCGGAATCACGTCGTTCACGCCTTCGATTCGTCGGATCCGGTCGCCGTAGAACTGGGGAAGCCGACTGGTGAACGGGCAGAATCGATTCTCCCGGTAGACGACGAGCGTCGCATCCTCGGCACTGGCCCGGGTCGCCTGGTCCACGCCCGCCCGCATCGCCTCGACGCTGGTGAAGAGAAACATCGCGACCGCGATGCCGCTCACCGTGAGCAGGGTCCGGATGGGGGCTCGCACGATCTGACGCCAGACGGTCGGGATGACGGTGATGGCTCGTTTCATCGAGTCGCCTCCGGTCCGGCCGCGACCGCCGTCGCCTCGGTCTCCGCGAGTCGGCCCTTCTCCAGGTGAAGCACGGTGTCGCACCACTCGGTGGTCTTCGGGTCATGGGTCACCATGACGATGGTGCGCCCGAGGTCGCGATTCAGGCGGGCGAGGAGATCCATGATCGTCGTCGCGCTTTCGCGATCGAGGTCCCCGGTCGGTTCGTCGGCGAGGATCAGGGTCGGGTCCGTCACGATGGCCCGCGCGATCGCGACCCGCTGTTCCTGTCCGCCCGAGAGCTGTCTCGGGTGGTGGTCGCTTCGATCGGCGATGCCCACGAGGTCCAGCGCCGCGGCGACCCGTCGATGTCGTTCTCGACGGGAGATCGGGTGGAGGAGCAGGGGGAGTTCGACGTTCTCGTAGGCGGAGAGGACGGGTACCAGGTTGTAGAGCTGGAAGACGTATCCGACCGACTCGCTCCGCCACCGCGCGAGCGGGCCTCGGGCGAGTTCGTGGATCGGGCGGTCGTCGATCACCAACGACCCACGGGTGGGACGATCGATGCCCGCGAGCAGATTGAGCAGCGTCGTCTTCCCCGAACCCGAAGGCCCCATCAACGCGACGAAACGTCCCGCGTCGATGTCGAGGTCGAGACCGTCGAGGGGGGTGATCGCTTCGGTGCCGCGGTGATACGTCCGCGTGAGATCCCGGCATTCGATGAGTGTCATGCGTCGGCCTCCAGGCCCGAGTCTTCGATCCGGATCGCGTCGCCCTCGCCGACGCCACCCTCGAGAATGACCATGTCGCCGGCCCGCAGTCCGGAGCGGATCTCGACCCAGCCTTCGAACATCCGATCGCCGACCTCGACCACGCGACGATCCGCGATGCCTTCCCGGCCGTGGCGATCGGCCACGATCCAGATCCTTCCGGCGTCGTCGATCGCGTCCGCGGGCGCGAAGACCCGGTCCACGGTGCGACGAGCCGCCGACTCTTCGTCCTCGCCGGGAGCGAGGATCCGCACCCTGGCGAGCATGTCGGGCTTGAGCAGCGGCGACGGATCGATGACGTGGACCTTCGCCTCCACGGTGTTCTTGGAGACGTCGGCCCGGTGGACGAACCGGGTGACCCGGCCCTTGAACACGACGTCGGGAAGCAGGTCGACCACGATCTCCGCGGGCTGACCGACGCCGACCTGCGCCGCTTCCGCGAGCGGGATGTCGGCACGGACCTGGAGCATGGCGGGATCGTAGAGATGCACCACGTGGGCGCCGTGCTGTCCGTTGCCGAACTGGATGGTCGATCCCGGCGAGGTCAGCCGTTCGATGACCACGCCGTCGACCGCGGATCGAACCGTGCAGCGATCGAGTGCGAGCCCCGCCGCGTCGCGGTCCGCGATCGCACGATCCAGTTCGGCCTCCGCGACCCGCATCGCCGCCTTCGCGTTCTCGAGTTCGAGCGTCTCGTGGACGAGCAGCTCGCGACTTCGAAGGCTCGCGGCATGTTCCGCCCGCGCGGCCGCGAGTTTCGCGGTCACCGCGTCCCGTTCCGCCTCGACGCCTTCGATCTCGGCGTCGATCGAGCGAAGCCGGATCCGCATCCGCTCGACCGGGCCGGCGGCGACCGCGCCTTCCTCGACCAGTTTCGACTTCCGGGCGAGTTCGTCCTTCAGCTCGTCGATCCGGGCCCGGAGGCCCGTGATCCGGGAGGGGTATCCGGCGAGGTCGGCCTCGAGTTGCGCCTCCTTCGCGGCCATGACCGCCACGCGTCGATCGAGATCGACCAGTTCCTCGATCTCCACCTTGGCGGCCCGGTGCGCCGCGATCGCCGCTTCCAGCGCACCCTGGCGCTGTTCGACCACCGCTTTGGTTCGTCGGTGCGCGATCTCGGCGTCGTCGGAAACCAGGCGGGCGACGGCCTGTCCCTGCTCGACCCGGTCGCCCTCGAGGACGAGGATCTCGGACACGATGCCTTCGGTCAGCGCGGGCACGTACACCGAGAACGGATCGGCCTCGATCCAGCCGGGCGCCTGCACGAGGACTTCGTTCTCCTGCGCCACCGCGGACGGACCGGCTTCGATGGACCGGATCGCGACGGCGGTCGCGCGAACGCCGGTCCGGGGACGAACCGCGTCCCAGCCGACGAAGGCGAGGAGGCCCGCGGTCGACAGCAGGATCGCGAAAGGAATCGCGATCCGTGCCATGAAGCGACGTGGGGGTTGGGGGATTCGATCCGCCGCGTCGGGTCGGATGGTCTCGATGCCTTGGCTCTTCATGATGAAAGCTCCATGGTCGTTCGTCCGGTCGGAAGCAAAGGATGGGTGCGGGCGGTCTTCGGGGTCGCGTCGATGGGGGGGATCACGGGCGGGAGCGGATCGAGGTCGAAGGAACCACCGACCGATTCCTCCAGCGTGATTCGCTCGACCTGCGACGCGAGGCGGTATTCGACGAGTCGTCGTTCGACCTCGACGCGTCGCTGCTGTGCGAGGAGGAGCACGGTGAGATCGATCACGCCTTCCCGGTACGCGGATTCGGCGAGACGCTCGGCTTCGATCGCCGGCTCCAGCACCGTCTCGGCGTAGTCGACGCACCGTCGCGTCGACCGGACGAGGGCCTCCCGAGTCGATCGGGCGGATCCGATCGCGTCGCGACGAACGTCGAGAAGATGGAGACGAGCGGCTTCGAGGCGGGCGCGGGCGGCGGCGACCTGCGTCGAGCCGTCGTCGAGGATCGGGAGGGTGACCTTCGCGCCCGGGAGCACCGCCTGGCGGTCGACGAAGTTCCGGTTCCACGCCGCGCCCACGCCGACTTCCGGCCATCGGGCCGCGCCGGCGAGTCGATGGCCGGCCTCGGCCTCGACCACGCCCATGCGGGCCGCCGCCACATCGAGACGAGCCGACCGGGCGAGTTCGACGATCCGTGGTTCGTCGGGAATCGACCGATCGAGATCGAGCGTGCCGATGGTCTCGAACGCCGGATCGCGATCCGGACATCCCATGGCGTTCAGGAGTTCGATTCTGGCGCGTCGGGCGTCGCTCCTCGCCGCCGTCGCGGCCGCCGCGCTTTCAGCGGCGTCGACCAGTGCGCGATCGAGATCCACGCGAGACGCTTCGCCGACGTCGACGATGCTCGCCACCGTCTCGACGGTGCGTCGGGTCGCTTCGGCGTGGGCCGCATCGAGTTCGTACATGGCATCGCCGGCGACCACCGCGGTGTGAAGGCGTCGGACCTCGGCATCGAGGGCGATCATGCTCCCCGCCGCCTCGAGAATGGCGGCACGGCGGGCGGCGTCCCGGGCATCGACCCGGGCGTCGCGGGTCCAGATCCAGGTGAGCTGCTGCGTCACGCCCGCGATCGCGGGGGCACCGGACATGCCGTCGACCGCGACGCCGATGGCGAGATCGATCGCGGGATTGGGAGGCAGATCGGCCTGGGCGAGTTCGGCGCGGGCGAGATCCAGGTCCGCGAGGGCGGCTCGAATCCCCGCATCGCGCTGGAAGGCGACCCGGACCGCGGTGTCGGCGTCGAGCGGATCGATGAAGTTCCACGCGGGCGGTGGAAGCACCGGAGAGCGAGCGACGTTCGTCGCGTCGAAGCGATCCTCGAGCCTCGAGCCGGCGATCTCGTCGACGCGGAGGCGATCGGTGGCCGGGTCGCTGGAGATGCAGCCGGGGCCGACGGCGATGACGCCGATGGACGCCGCGATGACGCCATGGATCCTGGATGGACGTTTCAGTGAAGACATGTTTGATTCCAGACGAACGACGTGACGACATCCCGAGGATCGAGGGGATCATCGGGAACGACGGGTTCGTGTGGAATCAGCGTTGGAGGACGACGACGCGACGCAGGTCGCGGGCGGATCGCGCTGGATCGGGGCCGGATGGCGGCTCGCCCCGTTCGATCGCATCGGCATCGACGCCGGGGAGATCGTGGATCGCCTCGGCGTGCATGGTCGTCAGTTCGGGCTGGAAGGCGATGTGGTCGAAGGCGTCGTCGAGTTCGTGATCGACGGTGACCGGCGCCTTCACGCAGCAGCCTTCGCAGTCATCGCAGTCGTCGGCGGGTCGATCCGTGCCGGAGTCGGCGTCCTCGCAGTGGCTCGCACAGCAGGAGGCCACGATCCGTTCCGGCCCGTCGGACACCACCGCCGCCGCCGTCTTCAGCACGCAGCAGCAGAGCGGCATCAGCACCGCGAGGGTCGCGGCGATGACGTTCCGTCCGAGGATGCAGTTGAAGAGGTTCATGCGTGAAGGAGATTCAGGCGGAGCGATGCGGACGAGGCGGATTCGGCCCGCGTCCCGACTCTGAGTATATGGGGCCGATTCGATGGAGGTTCCACCAAATCTCACAGGCTCCGGGTCTGAAACCGAGGTGCGGCCCCCCGGTCCGGGCCGAAATCCCGATTCCTGCATCCATTACCCGATTCGAGCAGGTTCGGTTCGTCCGAAAACCCGGCATCCTCCGGAGATCGGATCCGGAATGGAAACGGGATGCAGCGGTTACCTTTGCCGGGCACTCACCCCGACCACGGAGACGACCGCCATGCTGCCCGATCTCGAATACGCCGCGCTTCGCTTCGAGACGTTCGCGGACGAGGTGCTTCGACCGTTGGCGACCCCGGTCGCCGCGCCGCTCGAGATCGCCGTGGCCCAGTTCCGGGATCGTCCTTCGTACGCCGAAATCGCCGGGCTCGACGCGTCCGCATTCACGGCGGTGCCCACCGGGTGGCGATGGGGACCGGTCTGGAGCACCGCCTGGTTCCGACTTCGCGGCCGGGTCACCGACGCGATGCGAGGGCGGGAGATCCATCTTCGCTTCGACGCCGGGACCGAAGCGCTCCTGTGGCGGGATGGTGCGCCGCATCATGGATTCGACTTCAATCGGGATCGAGCGTCGCTCTTCGCGGCCGGCGAGGGCGACGGGGACGTCGACCTGCTGGTCGAGGCGGCGTGCAACCTGCCACTCGGCGTCTCGACGTTCTGGTGGGACGACCCCGAAGTGCAGGCGCGGTGGCGCGAGGAGAAGCCGGGCCGACTGTCCGCGGCGGAGCTGGTGACCTACGACGACGGCGCGTGGCGCTTCGTGCAGGCGTGGGATCTCGCCCGACGCACCATGCTGCTCCATGCCGCCGACGTCCCGCGGGCACAGAAGCTTCAGGCCGGGTTGCGTTCGATCCTCGGGAGGATTCCGGCCCACGATCCAAGACCTGCGCTCTACACCGAGTTTCCCGGGCTCGAAGCGCTGCTCCGGGGCGCCGGCGGGGACGGCGGCACCGGAACCACCTGCATCGCCGTCGGGCACGCCCACATCGACACCGCCTGGCTCTGGCCGCTCGCGGAGACCCGTCGGAAATGTCTCCGGACCTTCGCGACGGTCGATCGTCTGATGGAGCGTTGCCCCGACTTCCGATTCCTCTGCAGTCAGGCCCAGCAGTACCGCTGGATCCGGGAGGACTCGCCGGCGCTGTTCGAGCGGATCGCCACCCGCGTCCGTGAAGGTCGCTGGGAGCCCGGGGGGGCGATGTGGATCGAACCCGACTGCAATGCGCCGAGCGGCGAGAGCTTCGTCCGACAGATCCTTCATGGCACCGGATGGTGGGAATCCGCGTTCGGAACCGATGCGGCCCAGCGGCATCTCTACCTGCCCGACACCTTCGGCTTCCCGGCGTCCCTGCCGCAGATCGTCATCGGCTCGGGTCTCGACACCTTCATCACGAACAAGATCAGCTGGTGCGAACGGAATCGTTTTCCGCACGTCTCCTTCGACTGGATCGGCATCGACGGCACGAGCGTGCTCACCCACCTGACGCCCGGCCACAACTACAACAGTTCGATCCTGCCCGAGGACCTTCGATTCGCGGAGCGGAACGTCGCGTCGCTCGACGAGGCGGCGATGCCGACCTGGCTCCAGCCCTACGGTTTCGGCGACGGTGGAGGTGGGCCGACCGTCGAGCAGATCGAACGGATCGAATGGATGGCCCGGGGCGTCGAGGGTCTGCCACGGGTCGAATTCGGTCGGGCCGACGACTTCTGCGGTCGACTGCACGCCGATGCCGACCGACGTCGCACCGAGGTCGACGGGCCGGCCCGCTGGGACGGCGAGCTCTATCTCGAGCTCCACCGCGGCACCTACACGTCCCACCAATGGCTCAAGCAGGCCAACCATCGCGCCGAATCGTCGCTTCGATCGATCGAACTGCTGGCCTGCGGCGACCCCGCCGCGAGTCCCGCGAGCATCGTCGAGATCCGGGAGCGAATCGACGAGACCTGGAAGACCGTGCTGCTCAACCAGTTCCACGACATCCTTCCCGGTTCCTCGATCAAGGAGGTCTACGACGATGCACGGGTTCAGATGGACGCGGTCGCCGAAACCTGTGGCGAGGCGCTCGGCGACGGGCTGACGGGTTGGGCGGCCTCGCTCGACGCGACGGGGCTCGACGCGCCCGTCCTGATCTACAACCCCGCGAGCACCCCGCGGGGCGGCATCGTCGACGTGGACGGTGAACTGCTTCCCGTGGCGACGATTCCCGCGGTGTCCGCGGTGCTCGCCGACGCGATGCACCTGCACGCGGTGCCGCCGGTCGAGGTCGACGGCGACACGTTGCGGAACGGTCGGGTGGAAGCGACGTTCGACGAGGTCGGTCGCGTCGTCTCGCTCCGGCGGGCCGGAGGCGAGACGATCAACGCGGTCGACGCGGACGGCCCGGTTCCGATGAATCGATTCCGGCTCTACGAGGATCGGCCGCGACGGTGGGAGGCGTGGGACGTCGACCGGGACTACCACGAGAAGTTCGACGAGGTGGTGGAACCCGCCGAGCGTCGCGCGGTGATCGAGTCCGGTCCCCTGCGAGGGGCGATCGAGTTCGAACACGCGATCGGTCGTTCGAGTCGGCTGGTGGTCCGGTACGTCCTCGACGCCGACTCGGATCGACTCGACGTGAACCTGCTGGTCGACTGGCAGGAGGATCACACGCTTCTCCGCGCGGAATTTCCGACCTGCATCCGGACGCGATCCGCGACCTACGGAATCCAGTTCGGCGAACTCGAACGGGCGACCCATCGGAACACCAGCTGGGAGCAGGCGCGGTTCGAGGTCCCCGGGCGTCGCTGGATGGATCTCTCCCGACCGGGACTCGGACTCGCGGTGCTCGATGCGGGCATCGTGGGCCGGAACGCGTGCGAGGGCGTGCTCGGATTGAGCCTGCTTCGGGCGCCGAAGTTCCCCGATCCCACCTGCGACCGGGGCAGACACCGTCTTCGATACGCGTTGATGCCGCATGAAGGCGATCGGCGGACCGCGGGCGTGGCGGGGGTCGATGCGGAAGCCGAGGCGTTCGCGGAGCCGCTCGTGGTGCGGCGGTTGAAATCGGGTGAGGCCTCCGCGGGCGGCGTCGATCGGATCAGTCCGATCGACTTCGAAGTGACCGGCGCGGCGGCGGTCGAGATCGTCGCACTGAAGCCGGCCGAGGACGGAGACGGCGTGGTGCTTCGGGTCGTCGAGAAGCACGGTGGTTCGGGGGTCGCGACGATCCGCATGCCGGGATGGGCCGAGCCCGCCGCGGTCGATCTGCGCGAGCGTCCGGTGAACGCCGGGGCGACGTACGTGATGCGCGACGACGGTGGTTTCGACTTGCCGCTTCGTCCCTTCGGCATCGAATCGATCCGACTGCGAAAGCGATGATCATCACGCCGCTGGACCCCGGATGGATCCTCGTCCTGGTTACCCTCTTCCGCCGGGACGATCGATGCGCGATCGTCCGGATCTTGAAATCGAAGACGAAGACGGAGTACGCACCATGAGTTCGATCGGGAACGGAACGGAAGGCCTCGGAGAGGCCGTGGACGCCTTTTATTCTGCCTTGCTCGCGATGTTCGGCGGCGACGCGGCGCCCATGAAGGCGGCGTGGTGGCACGACGACGACGTCTCGTACATGGGGCCGGGCGGCGATCATCGTGTCGGTTGGGACGAGATCGCGTCCGAATGGGATCGACAAGCGAGTCTCGATCTCGGCGGCCAGGTGACGCCCGAGCAACGCCACCTCCTGACGGGCGAGGATCTCGCGGTGTTCACCTGCGTCGAGACCGGTGCCAACCTCGTCGACGGCAGGACCGCCCCGGTCTCGATCCGTGCCTCGACGGTGCTCCGCAAGCGGGACGGCGTCTGGAAGGTCGTCGCGCACCAGTCCGACCGACTGGACCACGTCGCGATCACCTCCTGACGGTCGGATCCCGCCGTGGACGAGTGTTCGTGATCGGCATCGACCGCCGGAATCCGGCTAGGGTCGTCGTTGGAGGCCGCATGAACGACGACACGATCCTCTGGTTCGACTTCGAGACCTTCGGTTCCCTGCCCCGACCGTGGGACGGCGGCCGCTCCGGTCCGTATCCGAGACGGGACCGTCCCTCCCAGTTCGGGGCGATTCGGACCAACCTCGATCTCGAGGTGGTGGGGGAACCCGTCGAGCTCCACTGCCGTCCGTCGGTGGAGGAACCGCCGGCGATCGGCGCGTGTCTGGTGACGGGCATCGTTCCACAGGACACCTCCACGGGGCTCGAAGAGGCGGCGTTCATCGAGTCCGTGATCGACGTCCTCTCGGTGCCCGGGACCACCTCGACCGGTTGGAACAGTCTCGGATACGACGACGAGATCGTCCGATTCGCGGCATGGCGGAACCTGCTTCCGCCGTACGAGCGGGAGTACAAGCGTGGGAACGCGCGATTCGACCTGCTGGTCGCATTCCGGTTCGCCTGGGCGACCGGACGGCGCGACGGCATCGAGTGGCCGACGTACGACGATGGTTCCGTCTCGCTGTCGCTCGGCGATCTCGCGGCCGCGAACGGAATCGAGGATCACGCCGCGGCGGCGCACGATGCCCTCGCGGACGTCCGGGCGACGATCGAACTCGCGCGACTGCTCCGGCGGACCCAGCCGAAACTCTGGAACTACGCGTTCGGGCTTCGTCGCAAGCAGGCGGTTTCGGACATCGTCGACGTGGACGGCAGTCCGTTCCTCCTCTGCGACCGAGGCATCGGGGCCGCGCGTGGACACGCGACGGTCGCGGTGACCATCGATCGACTCGACACCAACGGACGGCTGGTGCTCGACCTGCACGGTGATCCCGCCGAGATCCTCGATCTCGAACCTCGCCAACTGCACGCCCGTTTCCATCGGCTCGACCCCGATCTGCCACGGGTGCCGGTCCGGCGGGTCCGGACCAACAAGCTCCCCATGGTGACGACGCCCAAGGTGCTCGACACCGCCGCCGAGGGTTGGGCGGGCATCGGGCTCGACCGGGAACTCGTCGACTCGAGGATGGCCTTCGTCCGGGAGAACCATGCCCGGATCCGCGAGCGTCTCCGACTCGTGGCGGATGAACCGCCGGAGACGGAGAACGTGGATCCGGAGGAACTCCTCTACGCCGGTTTTCCCGCCGACGGCGACTCCCACGCGATGCGCACCGCACGCGATGGCGGCCCCGAGGCGCTTCGGCGATTCAGCCGGACCGCCGGTGACGAGCGGCTCGCCGAACTGGCGTTTCGATTCCTCGCTCGGACGCATCCGGACGCCCTGGACGCGGAGGAGCGGGCACGCTGGACGCTTCATCTTCGAGATCGACTGCTCGCGCCCGGGAGCGGCGAGGAATCGCGGGGACGGGAATCGCTGAAGGCGATCGAGACCGCCCGGCACGAAGATGCCGACGGACGGATCGTCCACGAGGTGGAGGCGTGGACCCGCGGACTCGCGGCCGCCGTCGAGGTCGAGCTCCCGGCCACGACCTGACCGTTCGGCCGCCCCGGCGGCGAGTACGATTCAACCGTGCATCTCTCGACCCTCGACTGGTCCATCCTCGGCGGTTGCTTCACGGTTCTCCTCGTGGCGGCGATCGCGACGAACCGCTACGCCCGATCGGTCTCGGGGTTTCTCGCCGCGGATCGATGCGCGGGTCGGTACCTGATCGCGGTGAGCTACGGCATGGCCCAGCTCGGGGTCATCTCCCTGGTCTGGTTCTGGCAGCAGTACTACAAGGTCGGGTTCACCAGCATCTGGTGGGGGTTCATGGAGAACCCCGCGATGATCCTCATCGCGCTCTCGGGCTGGGTGGTCTACCGATTCCGGCAGACCCGCGCCCTGACCATGGCGCAGTTCTTCGAGATCCGCTACTCGCGGCGCTTCCGGGTCTTCGCCGGGCTGGTCGCGTTCCTCTCCGGAATCATCAACTACGGGATCTTCCCCGCGGTGGCGGCGCGATTCTTCATCGCCCTCTGCGGTCTCCCCATGGTGACCGCGGTGGGGCCCTGGGAAATCCCCACCTTCGCCCTGCTGATGGCGGTCATGCTCGTCACCGCGTTGTTCTTCGTCTTTCTCGGCGGGCAGGTCGCGGTCATCGTCACGGACTTCCTGCAGGGGACTTTCGGGCAGCTGGTCTTTCTCGCGGTGATGTTGTTCCTGCTCGCGACCTACTCGTGGTCGGAGATCGGGGAGACGCTTCTCGCCGCGCCGGAAGGTCAGTCGATGGTGAACCCGTTCGATCTCGGGCAGGAGGCGGATTTCAACGCCTTCTACTGGGTGATCAGCGTGGTGGTGCTGTTCTACGGGATGCTCGGCTGGCAGGGGACCTCCGGCTACAACGCCGCGGCGATCGACGCCCACGAGGCGAAGATGGCGAACATCCTCAACGGTTGGCGGTTCCGGGTCCTCCTCCTGATCACGCTGGTGCTGCCGATCTGCATCCGCGTGGTGATGAACAGCCCCGACCATGCGTCGGATGCCGCGGCCATCGAAGCGATCATCGCCGCGCAACCGCTGGACGGCGCGGATCCGGAGGTGTTCGCCGCGGAGGTCCGGACGCCGGCCGCGGCGAGCGTGATGCTTCCCTCGGGACTGCTCGGACTCTTCGCGGCCGCGCTCCTCGGCGCCTTCATCTCGACCAACGACACCTATCTGCACTCGTGGGGCTCGATCTTCATCCAGGACGTGGTGCTTCCGTTCCGGAAGCGGCCGCTCTCCCCGCGGGCCCACCTCTGGCTGCTGCGAACGTCGATCCTCGGGGTGGCGATCTTCGCCTTCGTCTTCAGCCTGCTCTACACCCCGAACCAGTACGTCGCGATGTTCCTCGCGCTGACCGGCGCGATCTTCGTGGGAGGTGCGGGCAGCGCGATCATCGGCGGTCTGTACTGGAAACGGGGAACCACCGCCGGGGCCTGGACCGCCATGATCGCGGGCATGACCCTCGCGGGCGGCGGAGTCATCGTGAAGCAGATCCCCGAGGCGATCATCCATCCCGGGGAGGTCGTGACCTTCGCATCCGATTCGATCGAGGATGGTCGCGTCGACGTCGTGGTGCCTTCGGACGCCGGGGTGGGCACCAGCATCGACGTGCCGGACGCGGGGATCCGCATGCGCATCGACGACCTCGCCGCGGGCGACGGTGATCTCGCCGCCACCGCGGCGATCGCGATCGTCGATTCCGCCGACGAACGTGAACTCGGTCGATTCAGGGTCGTGGCCGACGGGTCCACGATGACCGGGGTCGGGGCGGATGGATCGGCGCTGTCCTGCGAACTGCACGGCGGATCCACCGGCTTCGCCGGCGTCGCCCTTCGGTCGATCGGGTTCATCCGCGACCTCAACGGCCAGATCCTGACCTTCTATTCGATCGCGTTGTCGATCCTCCTGTACGTCGTCGTGTCCCTGTGCACGTCCCGGGAACCCTTCGATCTCGATCGCATGCTCCACCGTGAATCGACGGCGCCGGGGGACGAGGACGAACCACGGACCCGATGGTGGGAACGGCTGGGGTTCGGACGGGAGATGACGCGATGGGATCGGATCGTCACCGCGGTCACCATCTCGTGGCCGATCCTGTTCACGCTGGTGTTCATCGCGGGCATGCTTCGCGAACTGCTCGCCGAATCCCTCGGTCTCGAGCCGATCTCCGACGCGGCGTGGCTGGAGGCGTGGGGCTGGTGGCTGTGGTGCGCGATCGGGACGGCGATGGTGGTCACCGTCTGGTTCACCATCGGCGGTCTGCGCGATCTCGTTCGGATGTTCCGTCTGTTGGGCCGGGTGCAGGCGGATGAACTCGACGATGGTCGGGTGATCGATCATCGAAACGCCGACGAAACCCGGGGGCCGACGGGAACGACGGGAATGGATGACCATGCGTGACATCCGGGTCTTGAACGATGCGTGGCGGGTTCGCCGCGAAGGCGGCCCCGACTGCCCGATCGAACTTCCGGCGGACGGCGTCGACGCGGTCGTCCCGGGATGCGTGCATCTCGATCTCATCCGGCTCGGTCTCCTGACCCACCCGGATCTCGGCGACGGCGAGGCCGAACAGGCCTGGATCGGTCGCACCGACTGGACCTGGAGACGTCCCCTCGGTCCCGCCGATCGAATCGGTACGGACGAGGATGCGGACGCGGTCTGCGAGATCGTGTTCGATTCGATCGACACCGTCGGGGAGGTCCGGCTCGGCGAGGAGATCCTCGGCCACGTCGAGAACCAGTTCCACGCTCACCGATACCGGATTCCCGCGGAAGCGTTCGCGGCGCATCGGGTCCTCGAGGTGGCCCTTCGCGGGCCGGTCGCGGAACTCGAACGACGGGTCGAGCGGTACGGGGACCGGCCGGTGAACGCGGATGGCGACTGGGGCGTCTACTCGTATCTGCGAAAGGCGGCCTGCAGTTTCGGCTGGGACTGGGGGCCGAAGTGTCCGAGTCTCGGACTTCCCGGCGACGTCCGACTCGAGCGATGGCGTGACGCCCGCATCGACGCGGTGCGTCCGCTGGTGACCACCTGCAACGATCGGCTCGCGATCCTCGAGGTGTTGGTCGACGTGGTGCGCGATGAGGCGACGTCCGAAGACGGCGAGCTTCGGGCGACCGCTCGACTCGAAGCGCCGGACGGACGGGTCTTCGAGGCGGAGGGTGTCGCGGATCCCGAGGCGGATCACGTCAGAATCCTCCTGGAGGTCCCGGATCCACAGCGCTGGTGGCCGCGGGGGCGCGGTGAACAGCCGCTCCACGATCTCGAGATCGACCTGCGCCGGAACGAGACCGTCCTCGACCACGACCGCCGCCTGGTCGGGCTGCGGATCATCGCCCTCGACACCGGCCGGGATCCCGAGGGGTCCCGATTCCGAATCGTGGTCAACGGCGAGCCGATGTTCTGCCGCGGCGCGAACTGGATCCCCGAAGGTCTGTTTCCCGGAACCGCGGCGGACGATCTGGTGGTCGCCCGCATCGAGCAGGCGGTCGAGGCGAATTTCGACATGCTCCGGGTCTGGGGGGGCGGCGTCTACGAGTCGCAGGCCTTCTACGACGCGTGCGACGAGCGGGGGATCATGGTCTGGCAGGACTTCATGTTCGCCTGCGCGACCTATCCCGAGGAAGCGCCGTATCCCGACCTGATCGAACGGGAAGCGAACTTCCAGATCCGTCGACTCGCGGCCCATGCGTCGATCGTCCTGTGGTGCGGTGGCAATGAGAACGTGCTCGCGTGGCGGAACTGGGGATGGAAGGAACGAATGGATCCGGCCCAGTCCTGGGGCCGGCATTACTTCACCGAGCTGTTGCCGCGGATCGCGGCGACGCTCGATCCGTCGCGACCGTTCCTTCCCGACAGCCCCTGGTCGGGTTCGGTGGACGCGGATCCGAACGACCCCGACCACGGCGATCGTCACACCTGGGATCTCAAGCTCGAGGACGTGCGGGAGATGATCCCGCGCTTCGTGAGCGAGTTCGGGCACCAGGCGCCGCCGGCTCGTCGCACCATGGAGACCGCGATCGGGCGGGAACCGTTCGCGGGCGAATCGCCCGAAGCGATGACCGCCTTCGCCGGTCGGCAGCGTGGTTGGGGCGGCGACCAGGCGCAGTACGACCGATGGATGGACGACTGGTTTCTTCCGCCGTCCGATCTCGACGGACGGATCTGGCGCATGCAGCTGCTGCAGGCCCGTGCGACGACCTTCACCTACGAGTGGTTGCGTCTCCATTCGAATCGGTGCGGTGGTGCGCTCGTCTGGCAGTTGAACGATGCGTGGACCGGCCACTCCTGGTCGCTCGTCGACGTCGCGGGCCGTCCGAAGCCCGCGTGGTGGTCGGCTCGGGCGGCCTGTGCGCCTCGACTGCTCGCGTTCTCCGTCGGCGAGGCCGGCATCGAGATCGCCGCGGTCAACGACACCGACGAGACCTGGGGGGGTGGCGTCTCCTCGGGCGGCGTCCGCATCCGAAGGGTCGACATGGCGGGCGTCGATCTCGATGCCGCGGCGCTCGAGCTGGAGGTTCCGCCGCGTGGAACCCGCGCCGTCGCACTTCTTCCCGATCTGGTGATTCCCGCGGATCCCTCGATGGAACTTCTGGTCGCCGAGTTGGGTGGTCATCGCGCCTTCTGGTTCTACGGCAAGGACGCCTGGCTTTCGTTGCCGAGTCCGGCGTTCGATCTCCGAATCGAACGTGCCGCGCCGAACGTGTTCGAGGTCGAGATCACGGCGCAGACGATTCTTCGCGATCTTCATCTCGATGAAGGCGCGTTGGGCGAAGACGTCCGGGTCGACGAGAACCTTCGGTGCCTGCTTCCGGGCGAGGTCGCGAACATGCGGATCCGCGGCGTATCCTCGCTTCGGGAGGACGATCTCCGGCGTACCGGTGTTCTGCGGACGGCCAATGAATGCGGGCCGTCCGGGGCGGGTCGCTGAGCGGAACATCGGAAAATCGCAGGAAAAACAGGAACACCCGGAGTCGGCCGTCGGCGCAATCATTGCGGGTTCCGACCAGGGGCGCTCCGATTGGCGGCGCGATCGACTGGATCTGGAAAAGGTGGCTTCATCGGTCCTGAGAGCCGATTGAATGCCATCCTTGCGCATCCTTCCTGTCAGAAAACCCGTGGTTTTTCGAATGATGGGAGGTTGGAGTGAGTTGTCCGGGTGTTCGGGTTCTCGTGGTTTCGCGGCTCGGTCCGGGAAAAGACTGAAGAAAAACCACATACGAGCCGAACAAACAGACAGCAGGGTCGTAGTTTGACGACCAGCACCTTGCAGGATCATGCGGGAACCCGCCGCGGCGGACGACCGACGAATCGAACAGTCATCTCTTTCTCCTCCTGCCACCTCGGGGCCTACCGGCGCCGGGGTGGTTGTTTTTGCGTCGTTTCTTTTCGGCACGGTGGCACAGTGACGCGAACCCGCCGCATCGATTCGAATCTGTTTCGGCCGAGCGGGACATGCGTTCCGACCTCATTCGACGCGGCGACCACGAACGTTGCGCACGAAGAAAGGGACCGCGGTGACGATCGGCGGATCCGATCGCCTAAGTTCGGGTGGGGCCGGGAGCGAGGCGATGCACGACGAGAGGACCTTGCGGCGGATCCATGAGGAGAAGCGGAGGCTTCGGGCGCTGCGCATCGACGAACTTCAGCTCGAAGCGCGTCGTTCGGGCGGCACGGATGATCGTCGCTTCTGGTCGCTCGCGTACGACCTCGAGCACGCGCCCTGGACCACGAATCTCGATCAACTCCGCGAGATCGGCATCGATCCACCGATGCCGGATGCCATCGATGACGCCGAACTCGGTGCGGCCCTCGATGCGGTGATCGACGGGCTCGCCGTGCTTCAGGTGTTCCTGCTCCACACCGATCATCTCGACGACCGGGCCTGTTATCGCCGTCTGCGACTCGATGTCCTTCACGATCGCGTGCGTGACGTTCCACCGGCGACGGGTTCGCGGGAGTGGATCGATCTTGCCGGCGGAACCGATCGCAGTGCCCACCTCGCGGTGCATGCGACCGACGAGGAACGCGCCTCGCTGGCGTCGGCGGGTGTGATCGTCCCGCCGCGGATGCGGCGTCGCGCCGACCGTGATCGCCGTCTGCCCCGGCCAACGCCGAGTTGAAGCATTGTCAATCGGTGGACGGCCGGACCAGGGTGGCCGGTCGCGCGATGGTCGCTCCGTTGGTCGCATCGCGAGAGAGGTCGGCACCGGTCGCGGTCATCCACTCGTCGAGCTCGAGGAGCAGGCGATCGACCACCTCGGGTCGATCACGAGCGAGATCCCGTGTCTCCCCCAGGTCCGCGTCGAGGTCGTACAGCTCCACCCGCGGGCCGTCGTGGAAGAACAGGAGCTTCCAGCGTTCGCGGCGATAGGAGGTGAAGGGTTCGATGCCCGGGCCGCTCGCCCCCCACTGATGGGGCATGTGCCAGGCGAGACCACGGTCCCGGGGCGGCGCGACGTCATCGCCGTCACGGAGCAGGCCCGCGATGGACGCGCCGTCGACCGAGGGCTCGTGGGCCGGCGGCATCCGAACGCCCGCGAATTCGAGCAGGGTGGGGAAGAGATCGATCACCGTGACGGGCGTGTCGACCCGACGGCCATCGGCGTGCATGCCGCCGGACGACGGCCCGGCGACCACCATGGGAACCCGCACGCCTCCCTCATACGCCGAGCCCTTCCCGCTTCGAAGCGGGGCGTTGTGGACGTGCGGGGGGCCGCCTCGGGCATGAGCCGAGAGGCCGCCGTTGTCGCTGGTGAAGACGACGATGGTCCGGTCCGAAAGATCGAGTTCATCGAGCGTTTCGAGGATGCGGCCGAGGGCCGCGTCCGTCGACTCGATCATCGTCGCGTACGCGGCTTCCCTCGGATCGAGATCTCCGTAGGCGTCGAGGTGGCGATGATTCGCCATGATCGGGGCGTGCACGGCGTAGGGCGCGAAGTGCAGGAAGAACGGGCGATCGTCCGTGCCTACGCGTCGAAGCTGCTCGACGGCCTCTTCCGCGAGGACCTCCGTGAGGTAGACGTCCTTGCCGTGGTGCGCTTCGAGCCCGGGGACGTCCCAGACACTGGGACCCGTCCGTCCCTGTCGTTTCTTCGCGGAGAAATCGTGGATGCCGTAGAAGCTCCCGGGCCCACCGGCCGCATGCCCCGCGATGTTCGTCTCGAATCCGAGGCGGGTCGGATCGGCGCCACTGGTGCCGATCGCTCCGAAGTGCGCCTTGCCGATGTGGATCGTGCGGTATCCGGATTCCTGCAGGAGACCCGGGAGTGTGACCTCGCCTTCGGCCAGTCCCTCGAGCCGCCAGTCCGGGCTTCGGAGTCGAGGGTGCCTGGTGGAGGTGTCGCGATCGGCGTGAAGGGTCCAGTAGGTGATCCCCGAACGGGCGGGATGTCGTCCGGTCATGAAGGCCGCACGGGTCGGTGTGCAGACCGGACTGGCTGCGTAGGCATCCGTGAACACCACGCCGCGTTTCGCGAGTCGCTCGAGATTCGGCGTCCGGTAGCGTCGGTTGAATTCGGTGACGTCCGGTCCGAGGGGAACCGCCACGTCCTGCCACCCGAGATCGTCGACCATGACGACCACGATGTTCGGGGGAGGATCGGGTTCGGCCGCGTGGCCGGAACCGGCGAACAGCGCACCGAGCACGAGCATCCCGATTCGAAGTCGTGCGGCGACCTCGCGGGTCGCCGACCGGCGGACGTGATCTCGGTTGATGTTCTCCATCGCCGGCAAGGCTAACCGTCGGACCGGC
>JAQWJM010000197.1:0-5130 GCA_029248335.1 Phycisphaerales bacterium | reverse complement strand
GCGGTCTCGATGAGCGTGCTGCCCACCGTGGCCTCGCGGCGAAGCCGTGGTGACCGAGACGTGCTCGACGTGCTGGTGGTGGGCGGAGGCGTGTCCGGGTGCTACGCCGCGTCGAGGCTCGCGGACGCGTCACCCGAGCGTCGCATCGAATTGCACGAGCGTGCGGATCGCATCGGGGGACGCCTGTGGTCGGTGAAACCCGAAGGCATGACCAGGCAGGTCGCGGAACTCGGTGGCATGCGGATCGCCGACAACCAGACCCCGCTCCTCGGCCTCGTCTCCGCGCTGGGATTGTCGGTCGATCCCTATCCAGCCACCACCGCGCAGGACCTCTACTACGCTCGCGGCATCCGAACGCGGGCTTCGAAACTGCTCGCCGGGCCGGGTTCCGGTTTCCTGGTTCGCAAGGATCTTCGCGGCCGGACGGTCTCGGAGCTCTTCGACATCGTGGTCAAGAAGGCGACCGGGCGTGCGAGCTGGTCGAGCGGGGAGGTGCAGACCATCGTCGAGACTCTCCGGTATCGGGGGCATCTCCTTCGCGATCTGCCGTACGAGTGGGTCTTCGAGGACATCCTCGGCCACGAGGGGGCGAGGATGCTCGTCTTCGCGATGGGGTACGGGAGACCCAACACCAGCGCGGCGATCTTCATCAAGGAGGCGATGCTCGATCTCTTCATCGGCGGATATCGACACGTCCGTGGTGGATACCAGCAGGTGCCGGTCCGGCTCGCCGACCGGGCTCGGAAGCAGGGGGTCGACTTCCGCATGGGATCGGAGATGATCGATCTCCGGTTCGACGGCGACCTGACCGCCGTGACGTTCCGGGATGCCGAGGGTCGGACATCGGTTCGGAAGGCGAGGAAGGTCGTCGTGACCCTTCCGATGTCGGCCTACGACCTGCTGCCGGATTCATGCCCGCTCCGAGGCGCCAATCCGCTCGCCACGATGCGTGCCGCGATGCTTCCGGTGCCCGCCACCAAGATCTACGTCAACTTTCCGACGCAGTGGTGGACCCAGATGAAGATCAGCTCGGGACGCTCGATCACGGACCTTCCCATCCGCCAGGTGTTCTACCTCGAAGACCCGAGCGGCCGTGGATTGACGCTCAGCCCCTACGTCTCGGGCGAGATCGATTCCGGTTTCTGGTCGCCGTTGCTGCCCACGTCGGGCCACCGGGGCTCCGGTGATTCGCTCGCTGGAGAGACCATCCGCCGCGAACTTCGAGAGATGCACGGGATCGAGATTCCAAAGCCGTCCGAGATCCTCTTTCGCGGCTTCCCCGGAGGGGCGGTCGGTCACGGGTGGAACATGTGGCGACCGGGTTTCGAACCCTCGAAGATCGTCCCCGGAGCACGACGGCCGATTCCCGGTCGCGACGTGTACTGCGTCGGGCAGGCCACCAGCCGGATCCAGGGTTGGGTGATGAACACGCTGGAGACGACGGAATCCGTGCTTCGATCACGGTTCGGCCTGGGCAGGCCCGACTGGTGGCCGGCCTCCTACGAAGTCCAGTAGTGTCCGATGACGGGCGGAGGTGGCGATTCGATCGTCCTTTTCGAATCCACGTCTTTCCGGAGTCGGGCCGATCGGGCCGTGGGAAGGTCGAGGTGGTACCTTTCCATGCCGCTCGGATCCGTCTGCAGGAGAAGCGATGGCGATCGAAGACAAGAACACGATTCCCGACAAGGTCGAAGGCGCCGTCGGCGAGTCGAGCGAGATCATCTCGGAGACGTTGAACGACTGGCTTGCGCCGCTCGAGGGCACGCCCTTCCTCTACATCGGCGTGGTCACGGTGGCACTGCTGCTGCTCCTCTGGGTCCTTCACCTGGTGTTCCGATTCCTGGTGATCCGTCCGCTCGTCGGCAATCCCCTGTTCAATCGGTCGAAGTGGCTCAAGGCCCCGGACCTGATCGCCACCGGGGTCCTGTCGAGCATCGCCACGATGCTCTCGATCCTGTGCATCGGCGTGGTCGTCGATCTGCTGCCCAGGGTCGGGGCCAGCTACGAGGAGGGGGCGACCCGGGTCGTCGACGCGCTCTTCGTCTTCTTCTGCGCGCAGCTGCTCGTCCGGGCGGGGCGTTTTCTCGACATCGTCTATTCGCGTCTTCCCTCGGTCGATCGCCCCGGCGCCCTGATGGGCTACGTCTCGGTCGGCGCGTTCCTCGCCTACGGCGGCGCAATGGTCATCATGGTTTCGGTGATCCTCGACACGTCGCCGCTCTACTTCCTGACCGGGATCGGGGCCGCGTCGGCGATCCTCCTCATCCTGTTCCGCGACACGCTGCTCTCGATGTTCGCGAACATCATCGTCACCACCGGGGATCTGGTCCGGGTGGGGGACTGGATCCACGTTCCGTCCAGCAGCGCGGACGGCTACGTGATCGAGATCTCGTTGAACGTCGTCAAGGTGCAGAACTTCGACAAGACGATCACCGTGCTCCCGACCTACCTCCTGGTCCAGGAGGCGTTCGTGAACTATCGCGGGATGTACCAGTCGGGCGGACGCCGGATCAAACGCTCGATCATGCTCGACCAGCGGATGATCCGGCCGCTCGCCTCCGCCGACCTGGATCGGCTGTCAGGCGTTCCGCTGATGAACCGGGCGATCGAGCTCCATCGCGCAGCGCCGGCGTCCGAACAGGGGGACGACCGGTTCACCAACAGCGGACTCTTCCGCCATTACGTGCTGGCCTATCTCCAGGCGCACCCGCGGATCCATCAGAAGGATTTCACGATGCTGGTCCGTCAACTCCAGCCCACCGCGGAAGGGCTGCCGCTGGAGCTGTACTGCTTCGTCGACGACACCGCCTGGGCCGCGTTCGAGGAGGTGCAGTCGACGATCTTCGACCAGCTGCTCGCGACGTTGCCGGTGTTCGGTCTGCGGGTGTACCAGGGCGAGAGCGACTTCCAGGAACCGAACCCCGAGACGAGAGGGCTGGAGGTCGACCCTTCGGCGTTCAAGGCGGCGGACGCGACGACGAACGACGGGAACGCCTGACGAACCTTCGTGGTCGTCTCCGAAGCTTGCCGAGACTCCGGAGGCCGGGGTTTCGAGTCTCGGAGCGAGGATGTTTTGCGGAAGACGAGAATCGGCGTGTAGACCGGCCGGTTCCGGGGTACGTTCGTACTCGTTCGAGGCCAGGGGCGATCGTCTTTGACCCGGTCCGCTGTTCCAAACCAGGGAGATGTTCCCATGTCGCCGCCCTTCATCCACGATCGGATCCCGTTCTCGGCCCGCCCCGGGTCGGGGTTCGCCCGAGTCGCGATCGCGAGCCTGATCTCCTTCTTCCTCTCCGAGATGCCGGCGTCGGGCGGAGACGGTCACGCCATCACGTCGCAGTTGATCCAGTCGAATCTCGAGGATCCGACGTTCGTGGCGGCCGCACCAGGTGATCCGAACCGGCTCTTCATCGTCGAGCAGCATGGTCGGATCCGACTGCTCCTCGACGGCGTGCTCCAGGAGATGCCCTTCCTCGACCTCGATGCGATCGTTCCCGACCAGTCGTTCAACGGCATGCTCGGGCTCTGTTTCGATCCCGACTACGAGTCGAACGGGTTCTTCTACGTACAGCACACCTTGAGTTGGGGGCGGGTCAGCGTCGCGCGATACACCACTTCGAGAAATCCGAACGTCGCCGATCCCCAGAGCCGTGAAACGGTGCTCGAACTCGATTTCCCGGGAGTCGGACACCATGTGGGGGGATGGATCGGGTTCGGCCCGGACGGCTACCTGTACATCCCGCTCGGTGACGGCCACACGACCTCGAGCCAGACGCCCGGATCGTCGAGCCAGTCGCTCGACGCACCCTGGGGAAAGATCCTCCGGGTCGACGTGCACGGTGAGGATGCCTATCCCGCCGACGAAGATCGCAACTTCGCGATTCCGCCGGACAACCCCTTCATCGGCGTCGGTCTGGGCGAGATCTTCGCACGCGGCCTCCGCAATCCGTTTCGAGCCGACTTCGACGACGAGACCGGCGATCTCTGGATCGCCGACGTGGGGTTGGTCGAACGGGAGGAGATCAACCTCATCACCGGAGGCTCCGGCGGCGGACAGAATTTCGGATGGGCCTGCGCCGAGGGATCCATCTGCGACCCCGCTCTGGACTGCGTCTGCGACGAGCTGATCGAACCGGTTCACGAGTACACGCACCAGTTCGGATGCTCGATCACCGGTGGAAGCGTCTACAACGGGTGCGCGATCGAGGGAATGCAGGGACGATTCTTCTTCGGTGACTGGTGCTCCGGGCGGATCTGGTCGTGCCGCCGGGTGGCAGGTTCGCTCGTCGATGTGATCGAACACACCTCATCCCTGGACGTTCCCGGCCAGCCGGACATCACTCGAATCACGGGAATCGGCGTGGGCGCGGATGGCGAGCTCGTCGTGGTGTCCGGTTCGGGGAATCTGTTCCGGATCGTTCCGGAGGGTGATCCCGCCCATTGCAGCTGCCCCGGCGACTTCGATGGAAGTGGCGTGGTCGACGGCGCGGACATCGGATTGATGCTCTCGACCTGGGGGGCCGAGGATGCGGACACGGACCTCGACGGCAACGGCCTGATCAACGGCGCTGATCTCGGCCTGTTGCTCGGCTTCTGGGGGCCGTGCGACTGACTCCGCGTGCGCTGCGCGATTGAGCATGTGGTCCCGGACCATCTTCCGGAGCCAGTCGGATCGGAACTCGAGGCGGTTGGTTCATGAACGCAAGGCGGAAACAGGATCGGCGGGGCGATCCTCGAGACCATCAACGCCTCCTGCGAATCAGTGAATGCAGCGTCGACGAGGTTCCGGGAGTCTCCGGAGTTCGTGATCGATGTCGAATGAAGAACAACTCGTCGGGAAGTTAAACCGGTCTGAAGGGATCTCCAGTTCGACGATCGCACGCGCTTCATCGGCTCGTTGGATCCTCACTCGCAACGTCGCCGGTCCGCAGGCCTGAACGAGACGAAGGCACCGGTCGGTCGGACCGGTGCCTTCGTGGGTGTTCGGGAGAACGGACAGGGCGGGATTCGAACCCGCGGTACCGCTGACGCGGTACGCCGGTTTAGCAAACCGGTGCCTTCAGCCGCTCGGCCACCTGTCCCGAGGGGGCGGATTGTAGCAGGACTGACGCCGGGAACCAGTGTCGTCAC